>JBBSUP010000003.1:0-89710 GCA_038234295.1 Chthoniobacterales bacterium | reverse complement strand
CGAGTTCAAGGACGGCGCGACTATCATTGTCGAGCCGTTTCGGGCGAAGCCGTTCCCGATCGTGAAGGACCTGGTCATTGATCGAAACTCGCTCGATCGCATCGTGCAGGCCGGCGGATTCATCAGCGCGCGGACCGGTTCGGCGCCGGAAGCGAATGCGATGCCAGTGCCGAAACACGAGGCCGATCTCGCGATGGAAGCGGCCGCCTGCATCGGCTGCGGCGCCTGCGCGGCCGCCTGTCCGAATGCCTCCGCCATGCTCTTCACCGCCGCGAAGGTTTCCCATCTCGCGCTGCTCCCGCAAGGCCAGGCCGAGCGCTCGCGCCGCGTCCTCGGGATGGTCCGGCAGATGGACGAGGAAGGCTTCGGCAACTGCACGAACACTTATGAGTGCGAAGCGGTTTGCCCGGCGGAAGTCAGCGCAAGTTGGATCGCGAAAATGAATCGCGAATACGCCCTCGCCAGTCTGCGCGAACGGATCGGCGAGTAGCCGAGCGGAGTGGTTAATCCGCGAGCACGTGGGTCGCGTGCGTGACTGCGGCGCCGGCCCGCAAGGCCGCTGCCACCAACGCCGCCTCGGCCAGTTCCGCCTCGGTCGCTCCAGCCTTGCGGGCGTTCGCGCCGTGGATGTCGAGGCAGTAAGGACACTGCGTGGTGTGTGCGATGGCGACCGCGATCAGTTCCTTGTATTTCACCGGGATCGCACCCTCGGCGAGCGCGGCTTTGTCGAAAGCCCAGAAGGCTTTCATCGCGTCCGGCGCGAGGCTGTCCAGCTTCTTGAGTTTGGCGAGACGCTTCTTGTCGTACATGGCGGTTATTCCTTTCGAGAGACCGGTTGAGTGTCGAGGGAGGTTGGCCAGAGCGACCCGGCTCCACAAGCAGCAAACTCCCGTAAGCGACGCGCGTTTTGAGGAAAAAATTTGGCGCACTTGCGGTTGCAGGCTAAAATCTGCGGATGCTAAAAACTGCCGGCCGTTCAGGCGAGAAACTCTCGACCAAGGCCGCACCGCACGAGCGTTATCTCGAGGCTTTTCGCTGGATGCTCCAGACGCGCGTGCTCGAGGAAAAACTCACGAGTCTGTATCGCGGCGGCATGATCACTGGCGGCGTTTACGTCGGGCGCGGGCAGGAAGCGGTGAGCACTTGTTGCGGTTTGTTTTTGCAAAAAGGCGACGTCTTCGGACCGCTCATTCGCGACCAGGCGGGTCGCGCTGCTTTTGGCGAACCGCTCCTCGATGTGGCGCGTACTTATCTCGGTTCGCGGCAGGGGCCGATGCGGGGTCGCGACGGTAACATCCATCGCGGCCGGCCGCGGCAGGGGCAGCTCGCGATGATCAGTCACCTCGGCTCGCTCATCTCCGTCGTGGTCGGAACGCTGCTCGCGAAACGAATGAAGGGTGAGAAGAATTTCGTTGGCCTAACGACAATCGGTGAGGGCGGCATGCAGACCGGCGCGACCCATGAAGGGATGAATATCGCCGCGGTCGAGAAGGTCCCGTTTGTCCTCGTCGCCACAAACAATCACTACGCTTACTCCACGCCTAACGATCGGGAATTTGCCTGTGCCGATCTCGTCGATCGCGCGGCGGCCTACGGCTACGAAGGGCACAGGCTCGACGGCACCGATCTCGGGGCATGTCTCGACGTGATCGGCGGCGCGGTGGCGCGGGCTCGCGCGGGCGGTCCGCCGCAGCTCGTGGTCGCTTCCACTTTACGGCTCGCTGGTCATGGCGAACACGACGACGCGAGCTATGTCGCCCCGGAGATGCGGAAGCAGGATTTCGCGCGCGACCCATTGGAGCGCGCGGAGAAGTTCATCAAGGACGAGGACCTGGCCGACGCAGAAACGATTGCGGAGTGGCGCGCGGAAGCAGCCAAGGAAGTGAACGAAGCGATCAGCACCGCGCAGGAAGAAGCTGCGCCCGAGGGCAGCGAAGAAGATTGGTGCGCGCTCTCCACGCGCAGTTTGGTCGACCAAATTTCATGAGCGTCTCCTATCTCGAAGCGATCCGCGAAGCGCAGGCGCATCTGCTCCGCGAAGACGATCGCGTTTTCATTTACGGGCAGGATGTGGGCGGGAAATTCGGCGGCGCCTTTAAGGCCACGAAAGGTCTCGACGCGGAATTTCCCGGTCGCGTGCTGAACACGCCGATCAGTGAGGACGCGATGATCGGCACGGCGATCGGCGCTGCGCTCGAAGGGATGCGCCCGATCGTCGAGATGCAGTTCGCCGACTTCTCGAGCGTGGCGTTAAACCAGATCCTGAACAACGCCGGCACGCAGTATTGGCGGACCGATATCCCCTGCCCGATCACCGTGCGCCTGCCCTCCGGCGGCACGAAAGGAAGCGGCCCGTTTCACAGCCAGACGATGGAGGCGATTTACGCGCATTATCCCGGCATCGTGGTGATGACTCCGGCGACCGTGGAAGACGCCTATTCGATGCTCATCGAAGCGGTCGCGATCGATGACCCGGTCGTCTTCTGCGAGCACAAGTATCTCTATTACCACCTCAAAGCCGACGCGCTCCCAAAGGAAGCGCTGCCCGCCGGAAAAGCGCGCGTCGTTAGGCCGGGGCGCGATCTCAGCATCGTCACCTACAGCGTGATGGTGCACGAAGCGCTCGCCGTCGCTGAGGAACTAAAAAGCGACGGCTACGAAATCGAAGTCGTCGATCTGCGCACGGTCAAGCCGCTCGACACCGACACCGTCCTCGCCTCCGTCGCGCGGACCGGTCGGTTGCTCTGCGTGGGCGAAGCGTTCCCGTGGGGCGGTGCCACCGCCGAAGTGATCGCGCGCGTTGCGACCGAAGGTTTCCACCTGCTCGACGCCGCGCCCGGGCGTTTGAACGCGAAGGACACGCCGATTCCCTACCACCCCAATCTTTGGTCGGAACACCGGCCGAATGCGAAGTCGATCGTCGCCAAGGCGCGCCAGATTTTGGCCGAATAATTTATGCCGCAAGTCCCAATCACCATGCCCCAGCTCGGCGAATCGATGGCCGAGGCGACGATCGTTGCGATCAAAGTTCAGCCCGGCGAAACAGTCGTGGCCGACCAGGAAATCATCGAAGTTGAGACCGACAAAGCCGTCATGGGCGTGACCACGCCGTGCGCGGGCGAGATCGTGAAAGTGGAGGCGGAAGTGAAAGGCGTTTACGCCGTCGGCGCGGTCCTTGGTTACGTCGAGGCGAGCGAAGCCGATGCCGCGCGGCTGGTGAAGAAAAAACCCGCGCCAGCGCAGGGCGAGATCGCGAAAGAAGTGCCCGGCCGCGAGGAGAAAAAACCGAGCAGCGGAAATGGCAGCGGCTCGCATTTCCAAGTCGACGAGGAAGGGCTGCCCGCCGTGCCGAGCGGTTCCCATTTTCAAAATGATCAGACCGGACTCCTGCCGGTTCCAGCGTCCGCGAAAGGCGCGGGCTACCTCTCGCCGCGCGTCCGTGCGCGGATGGCCGAACTGCAACTGACGCAGGCGGACCTCGCGGGGATCGCTGGCAGCGGCGGCGCGGGCCGGGTGACAATCAAGGATCTCGAAGGTTTTCTCGGTTCGCTCGAGAAGCACACGGCGGAAAACGCCAGTGCGATTCGCACCGGCGTGGCGGATGCGATGCGGCGCAGTTGGACGCGTCCGCTGGCCACGGTTGGTCTCTCCGTTTGCCTCGATCCGGTGCTCGAAGATCGCAAAAAACGCGATCCGAAACCGGGTCCCGCGCTCTATGCGCTGCGCGCCTTGGCGCTGGCCCTCGCCGAACAACCGGCCGCTGCTGCGCGCCTTATTGGCAGTCGCGCGATCAAGTCGGACGCGATCGATATCGGCCTCGCCGTCGAAGCGCAGGACGGCATCATGGTGCCGGTGATTCGCGGTGCGGATAAGGCTTCGTTAGGCGAGCTTACCAGTCGCTACAGCGAGCTCGTCGATCTCGCGCGCCGCCGGCGGCTCACGCCCGAGATGACTTCCGGCGGGATCGCTTCGGTTTCGAATTTCGGCACCTTCGGACTCGACTGGGGCACCCCGATTCCCCTGCCCGATCAGACGCTCCTCCTTGGTCTGGGTGCGGGAAAAAAGGCGCCGACCTGGAGCGAAGAGAAAAATCAATTCGTCCCGACGACGCAGGCTGAGCTAACCCTCAGCTTCGATCATCGCAGCCTCGATGGCGGCGGCGCCGGTCGTTTGCTCCAGCGCGTGACCGAGCTGCTCGGCACGCCGGAGAAACTCTAGGAGCCAACTCCCCGTCATTCCGAGCGCAGCCGAGGAATCCCGTCGATCTTTTGAGAAGCTCCGCTCCGAGGACTTCCACGCAGCCCGACGGGATCCCTCGACTGCGCCTCCGGCTTCGCTCGGGATGACCAGCCACCTTGCAGAAAATCTCCGCGCCTTTACCTTCCCACCTCATGAACGCAGCCCTCGCGATCGATCCAAATCTGACCATGCGGGAACTGCTCGAGCAGTTCCCCGGGGCGCAGCGCGCCATGTTTCGCCGCTATCACATCGGCGGCTGTAGCAGTTGCGGTTTCCAGCCGGAAGAGACGCTCGCCGGAGTCTGCGCGCGCAATGAAAATCTCGATGTCGATGAAGTGGTCGAGCACATCCTCACGAGCGACGCCGCCGACCGGGCGATGCAGATTGAACCGCTCGAGCTTTCCTCCCACCTCGCTGATGGTGAAACCGTTCATCTTCTCGACGTGCGCACGCGCGAGGAATTTGAAGCAGTAAAATTACCGGGTGCGCATTTCTTCACGCAGGAGTTCATGCAGGAAATCCTCGGGAAATGGTCCGGCGATGATCTCGTCGTGGTCTATGATCACCAAGGCGCGCGGAGCATGGACGCGGCGGCTTTTTTTCAGGGGCACGGCTTTCAAAAGGTGAAAAGTCTCCGCGGCGGCGTCGATGCCTGGAGCGCGGAAGTCGATCCCAGCCTCCCCCGTTACCATCTCGAATAAAATTGCCTAACGAATGAAGGACGAACTCGAACAACGCATCGAAGACGCGGTCAAAAATCCGCAGAACCTCGGCGAGATGGAAAACGCCGACGCGGTCGGCACGGTCGGCAGCGCCGATTGCGGGGACATGCTCCGGATGTGGGTGAAATTCAAGGAAGAGGACGGCCGCAAGGTGATCGATCGCGCGACTTTCCAGACCTTCGGCTGCCAGACCGCGATCGCTGTCGCCAGCGTCGCAACGCAGATGCTCGCCGGCAAAACCGTCGCCGAGGCGATGACGATGTCGGGCGAAGAACTGGCCGCTCCGTTAGGCGCGCTTCCGCCGGTGAAAATTCATTGCGCGCAACTGGTGGAAGGCGCGTTGCGCTCGGCTCTGAGCGGCGAGGCCGCTCCTGCCCCGGCGACCGCGCCGACTTTGCTTCAATCTTTTGCTTCCCAAGCCCCCGCGAAACTTAAAATCGTTCTCGATTCCTAGCATGCACGAAAACACCGAATTCACCCTCAGCCGCGACGTGGAAGCGATCCAAATCCCGAGCGGCCAGACCACCACGCTGCCGGCCGGAACCCCAGGCGTCGTTACGCAGACTCTCGGCGGTAGTTATACCGTCGCCACTTATCAGGGGTTGGCGCGCGTTTCCGAAAACGACCTGGACGCGCTCGGCTTGGAGAAGCCAGCTGCCGCGGAAGCGTCGGCCGGTCCCGAAGCCGAAGCGGGCGGCCCGATCGATGAAAAGCAGGTCTGGGATCAACTCCGCCAGTGTTTCGACCCGGAAATCCCGGTCAACATCGTGGACCTCGGCTTGGTTTATGATTGTCAGCTCATCCAGAAACCAGAAGGCGGCTCCAAGGTCGAGGTGAAGATGACGCTGACCGCCCCCGGTTGCGGCATGGGCCCGGCGATTGCCAACGATGCCCAGAGCAAAATCCTCAGCATCGACGGAATCGATGAAGCCGACGTGCAGCTCGTCTGGGATCCGCCTTGGAATCAGAACATGATCAGCGAAGCGGGCCGGATGAAGCTCGGGATGGTTTAGAGATTCATGGTAATAACCGGCGCTGTAGCGTCCGCTGTCCCCAGCGGACTTCTCTGACAGCGTCACGCCGGTGCGCTGAGACAGCGCACGCTACAACGCTGAATTTTCTGTCGGGGTTTTCCGGAAGCCTGCGCGCCTCTTTGCGAAAGGATTTGGCAATCCTCCGTAAATCCGGAATAAATGCGGGATGATCAGAATGCCCACGCTCGTCCGTCTGCTCCTCCCCTTTGCCGCCCTGCTCCTCCTCAGCACATCCGTGGCGTGGGCGACGGACGCGGATGACACGACGATCACGATCACCGGCACGAACCCGGGCGTGAACGCCCTGCTTAAACAGCTCACGCTCAGCGCCAGCCGGACCGATGTGCTGAAGAGCGTGCAGTTCACGGTCATCTCCAAGCCGGACTCGCTGGTCCGGCCGCTCTCGGCGACCTTCAGTCACGATTACCTCGTCGCTCATAACTACCTCGACGCGACCACCGGCGAAATCTTTCTTCCGATCTGGGGGCTCTACAGCAACTTCACCAACGCGGTCACGCTGACTTATCTCTTCCAGGACGGGTCCTCGAAACAGGCGACTACCACCATTGTCACCAGCGTTTTCACCGATAACTGTGGTCAGTTCACCCCCACGAAGATTCAGCCGCGCACCAATAGCACCTTGCTGAGCTATGACTACTTCTTCGTCCGCGGCATTTGCAATGACTCACCGGTCATTCTCGATACCGATGGCGAAGTGCGCTGGATCAGTCCGTTCAGCAGCACGCCGAAGGTCAAGCAGAGCTCTTCAAACTTCTTCGAGAATTCCGTCTATGTGACGCGCCAGAGCGTCCTGCATCGAGTCGATCTCGATGGCACGGTTTCCACGGTCGCTGACTATGCCGATCTGGGCGTGGTTGAGTTTCATCACAACATCGATCCCGGTAAATATGGGATGGTTCTTGATGCCACGACTACTGACTTCGTCGAGTCGGTGAACATCGAAGTCGATGCCGCCGGCAACGTCATCAGGATGTGGAATATCGCCAATATTATCAGTGCGGCGATGATCGCGGGTGGCGATGATCCGAGTGGCTTCGTCTATCCCTCGCCGAACGACTGGTTTCATAACAACTCCGTCGCCTATCGGCGGTCGGATAACTCGCTCTTTCTCTCCAGCCGCGAAAACTTCGTCATCTGCCTCGACTACGAAACGCTCGCGATCAAATGGATCCTCGGCGATGAGACGAAGCATTGGTTTGAGTATCCCTCCCTCGCCCAGTTCGCTCTCGAGTTGGCGGCGGGCGGCATTCCTCCGATCGGTCAGCACGGCGTCACCATCACCGTCGACAACAATCTTCTGCTCATGGATAACGGACGGCTGAGCGGATTCCAGATGCCGCCGGGGATGGACCTTCCCTTCTCACTCCCGAGGAAATATTCGCTCGATGTCGCGGCCCAGACCGCGCGGGAGTTGCCTGACTATCCGGGTACCGAGCGTTACCACAGCCTCTTCTGCGGCAGTGCCTATGAAGACGCAAAAAATAACTACCTCACCGATTACTCCTCGATCATCGGCGGAGACGCCGAGCTACTCGCGTTCGACTCATCCGGTGAAAAGGTTTTCGAATACAGCTTTCCGACCAAAGGCTGCACCGTTGCTTATAACTCTTTCCCGCTCCACCTCGAGTCGACCCGTTTCCCGGCAGTCGGTCCGCAGGCGCTCAATCTCTCCACCCGCGCGAAGATCAGTCCGGGCGACGAAGCGCTGATCGGCGGGTTCATTGTCACCGGGGCTACACCTAAGACGGTGGTCTTGCGTGCGCTCGGTCCTTCCTTGACCGCGACGGGCGTGGCGGGGGCGCTCGCTGATCCTACGCTCAATGTATTCAATTCCACCGGCGCCCTGATCGCGACGAATGACAACTGGGAGACAGATGCTGGTGCGGAGACGCTAACGAGTAACAATCTTGCCCCGACCGATCCGTTGGAATCGGCCACGGCGCTCACCTTGGAACCGGGCGCTTACACCGTGGTGGTCAATGGCAGAGACGCGACCACCGGAGTGGGTCTGGTCGAGGTTTACGATCTCTCTCCTGCGGCGGATTCCCGGCTCGCCAACATCAGCTCGCGCGCCAAGGTCGGGACGGGCGATGACGTTCTCATCAGTGGCTTTATCGTTGGAGACATCGGCACTTCGACGGTTATCGTGCGCGCGCTCGGGCCATCGCTCCCGTCCGACGATGTTTCCACGCCGTTAGCCAACCCTACGCTGAGTGTCTTTGACGGGAACGGCGTCGAGATCGGCACGAACGACGACTGGCAGAACGATGCGAACGCGGTCGACATCGCCGCGAACCAGCTCGCCCCGACCGCAGCCAAGGAGTCGGCGATTCTTCTCAATCTGCCGGCTGGAGGATATTCGGCCATCGTCAAGGGCGCCGCGGGCGGCACGGGCGTCGGCCTGGTCGAAGTCTATAATATTTACTAGGCCGTTATTTCCGCCGCGGGTCGAAATATCTCTTGTCCCCCTCGGCAACACTGCATAAAAAGAGGACGGATGAAACTTCGACTTCTCGGCGCGGCGGCACTTCTACTCGCTACCTCTTCGCTGGCTTCGGCCAGCGTGGCGGATGACACCACCATCACGATCACCGGCCAGAACCCGGGGCCGACTGCGCTGATCGTGCAGCTCGGCCTGAGCGCCAGCGAGACCGCAGCGATTCGAAGTGTGAGTTTTACCATCACGCCCAAAGCCGGCTCGGTCACTCGACCTCTGAGCGGCACTTATGGCCACGACTATCTCGCGGAGCGCGGGAACCTCGATGCGAATACGGGCCAAATCTTCCTTCCGGTGTATGGACTTTACGCGAACTTCGCGAATACCGTCACGCTCACTTACTTCTTCAGCGACGGCTCCTCGAGCGCCGCGACGACTACGATCACGACTGGGAATTTTGCCGATTCCTGCAACCATGCGAACCCGACGAAGATCATTCCCCGCACTGCAAGCACGGCGTTGAGCTATGACTACTTCCTCGTCCGTGGCGCCTGCAGTGTTTCTCCTGTGGTCATCGACACCGATGGCGAAGTGCGCTGGATAAGTCCTTTCAACACCGATCTAATCCTCGGCTCGTCCTCGACTTTTTTCGACAACGCGGTCTACGTCAGCCGCGACGCCTTTCTCTACCGGGTCGACCTTGATGGCACGGTCACTTTCCTGGCAGATTACAGCTCTTACGGTGTAACGCTGTTCCATCATAATATCGACACCGGCAAGCAAGGTATCGTGCTCGAGGCGGACACAAATAACTATACCGAGTCGGTAAACCTGGAAGTCGACGCTGCTGGCAACGTCCTCAAGACTTGGAACCTCGCGCACATCGTGAGTGCCGCGATGGTCGCCGGCGGCGACGACCCGGACCAATTCGTTTACAAACAACCGGACGATTGGTTTCACAACAACGCCACCGCTTATCGCCGCTCGGACGATTCCATCATCGTCTCGAGTCGGGAGAACTTTGTTATCGGGCTCGATTACGACAGCCTCAAGATCAAGTGGATCCTCGGCGATGAAACCAAGCATTGGTTTGAGTTCTCGTCGCTCGCGCAGTTCTCCCTGAATCTTGCGGACGGCGGGCTGCCGCCGATCGGTCAGCACGCGGTTTCGGTTACTCTCGATAACAACGTCCTCATGATGGACAACGGCCGGAATAGCATCTTCCAGATGCCCCCTGGCGTGGACCGCAAACCTTCGCTGCCGCGGAAGTATTCCATCGATGTCGCCGCGCTCACAGCGCTGGAATTGAATGACTATCCGGCTGACGATGGGATCTATACGCAATTTTGTGGGAGCTCCTACGAAGACGACAAAAACAACTTCCTCACGGATTACGCCTTCGTCACGATCGCCGACGGAATGGTCGCGCACATTCTGGGCTATGACGCGACCGGCGAAGAGGTCTTTCACTACATGTATGAGAGCGGCGGGTGCAGCACAGCTTATAACTCACTGCCGATCCACCTCGAATCGACGAAGTTCCCGGCCGTGGGACCGCAGGCGCTGAATATCTCGACCCGCGCGAACGTCGGCACTGGAGATGATGCGCTCATCGCCGGGTTCATCGTCACGGGCACGACTTCCAAGACGGTCGTGCTCCGCGCGATCGGACCTTCGCTCAGCGACGGCGGTATCGCAGGCGCACTCGCCGATCCGGTGATTCAGGTTTTCAACTCATCCGGAATCCTGATCGGTTCGAATGACAACTGGGAAAGCGATCCGGGCGCAGGTGCGATCATGGCTGCGCGTCTGGGGCCGACTGATCCGCTGGAAGCGGCGACGCTGCTGACGCTGGCGCCCGGAGCTTACACAGCCGTGGTGGTCGGACAGAATGCCGGCACTGGAGTAGGACTGGTGGAAGCGTACGATCTCTCCCCGGCTTCGGGTGCACTTCTCGCCAACATCAGCGCGCGCGGAGTCATAGGGGCGGGTGATGGCGCTCTCATCAGTGGCTTTATCGTCGGTGACGTCGGCACCGCGACGGTGATCGTGCGCGCCCTCGGGCCTTCGCTGCCTCCGAATAACGTGAGCGAACCGCTGAGCGATCCGGCTCTGTCGGTTTTCGACGGCAACGGCACCGAGATCGGCGCGAACGATAACTGGCAGGACGACGCGACCGCGACGGCGGTGATGCAAAACGGTCTTGCGCCGAAGGCCGATGCGGAGGCGGCTCTGCTCCTTAACCTCCCGGCGGGTTCCTATACCGCAGTGGTGCAGGGCGTTGCTGGTGCCACCGGGATTGGATTGGTGGAAGTCTATAACCTGCACTAGCCGTTCGATCGGCCTCACCAACGGCGGCTTCTCCCACACTTTTTCTAAAATAGTCTTGGCGCAAACTGCCAATCTCGAATTATAAAGGCGATTCCATCATGCGCGCTCCCATCCTCACCCTCGCTCTCGCTCTTGTATTAGCTTCTAGCGGCATCGTCCGCGCCGATCAGGCTGGCGACACCACGATTACGATCGTCGGGAATTCGCCGGGCGTGACGCCGTTCATCGCGCAGCTGACGTTAAACGTGAGCGACCCCAGCGTGCTCGCGAGCATCCAATTCAGCGTGACCCCAAAGGCCGGGTCGGTCACCCGGCCTTTTTCGCAGACGTTCTCGACGAGCTATCTCGCCACGAGGGACTATCTCGATCCGGCGACTGGTGTGGTCTTTCTGCCGGTCTACGGGCTTTACTCGAACTTCGCGAACCAGATCAAGCTGACTTATCGCTTCCTCGATGGCTCCTCGAAACAGGCGACCACCACAATTACCGCGCCGGTTTTCACCGATCCTTGCAGTATCAATCATCCCACCGTCTTGCAGGCGCGCTCGGACACGACCGAGTTAAGCTATGACTACATGCTGGTCCGTGGCAATTGCGGTGGTATGAACGGCGTTTCTCCGGTGATTTTGGATACGGACGGCAACGTGCGCTGGACCAGCCCTTTGTCGCAGGACACGGTCCGGACGTCGGCTTCTACCTACTTCGACAACGCGATCTATGTCACGCGGGGGAGCCTTCTCTATCGGGTGGAACTGGATGGCACCGTGACCGAGCTGAAGGATTACAGCGACATGGGCGTGGTGAATTTTCATCATAACATCGACCAGGGCCGCACCGGGCTCATCCTCGAAGTGGACGACACGGATTTCATCGAGACCGCGAATATAGAAGTAGATGGCGCCGGGAATGTCCTCGAGACTTGGAACCCGGCAGCGATTCTTGGCGACGTCATGACGGCCGGAGGGGATAACCCGAGTGACTTTATCGCCCCGACTCCGGATGACTGGTGGCACAATAACGCCACGACTTACCGGAAGTCGGATAACACCCTGCTGATTTCCAGCCGGGAAAACCTGGTCATGGCGGTCAACTACGACGACGACACACTCCGGTGGCTCCTCGGCGATAAGAGCAAGCGGTGGTTCCAATTCCAATCTTTGCAGCCTTTCGCTCTGGCCGTGGCCGTCGGCACGCACCCTCCGATCGGTCAACATGCCCTCTCGATCACGGCGGATGATCACCTGCTCCTTTTCGACAACGGCCTGGGGAGCACCTTTCACACGCCGGCGGGAGTCAGCCGCACTTACAGCAGTCCGCGGAAATATCGCCTGAACCTGACGGCGAATCTTGCCACGGAGGTTTGGAATTACGAGCGGGAGCAGACCATTTACAGCCAGGTCTGCAGCAGTGTCTATGAGGACGCGCCGCTGAATTACCTGATCGATTATGCCTTCATCTCGACCCAGGGGCCCGACATACTCGCGGAATTAACCGGACTAACGGCTGCGGGCGAAATGGTGTTTCAATACCGCTATCCCGGGAATGGGTGTGGCACGGCCTATAACTCCACCCCGCTGCACGCCGAGCAATTCTCCCTCACGAACGCCGGACAGAATCTGAACATCTCCACGCGCGGCAACGTCATGGGTGGTGCTAACTTCATGGTCGCCGGCTTTATCGTGACTGGGTCCGAGTCGAAGGATCTGATTCTCCGCGCATTGGGACCTTCCCTCGCGGATGCTGGGGTGACCGGCGCTCTCTCCGACCCAGTGCTTACTATTTATGATTCCACGGGCGCAATTGTCGCTGTGAATGACAACTGGGCCGCCGACGCTGGCGCGGGTGAGATTAGCGCACAACACTTGGCGCCGACGAGCGACAGCGAAGCGGCTACGGTGCAGCGCCTTTCGCCGGGAATTTACACGGTCGCCGTGAGCGGGAAGGCCGGCGCGACTGGCGTGGCGCTAGTCGAGGTTTACGATCTCTCGCGCAACTCGAATTCGACCTTAAGCAACATCAGCACACGCGGCTTTGTTGGGACCGGTGATGACGTTCTCATCAGTGGATTCATCGTTGGTGCTCGCAACGATGAAACGGCCGTGATCCGGGCCATCGGACCGAGCCTCGCGGACGCGGGTGTGGCCGAGGCGCTGGGTAATCCGCTGCTCCAGGTCTACGACAGCAACGGCACCATTCTGGCCACCAACGACGACTGGATGAGCGACCCCGGGGCGAACCAGATCGAAGCGGTCGGACTCGCACCGACGAATACCTTAGAAGCAGCGACGATTCTGACTCTGACTCCAGGTTCTTATACGGCCGTCGTCCGCGGCGCCGAAGGAAGCTCCGGCGTGGGTCTCGTCGAAGTTTACAATTTACCCTGACCTATCCATCCCTGTCCCTAACCACCTCACCAAACCCATCCACCACCTCCTTATGAAAAAAACATTACGAACCATCCTCGCGCTGCCGTTCCTCGCGCTGGCGCCCACCCTGCTGGCCACGCAGGCGGACGACACCACGATCACCATCATGTCGAAAGCCGCGGGGGCCACTCCCTTCATCAGTCAGGTGACTCTGCAAACCAGCGACGTCACCACGATCAAGAGCATTGGCTTCTCGATCGCGCCGAAGGCCGGGTCGGTGACGCGTCCGCTCTCGGGAGAATATTCCGCAACTTATCTCACCGATCATGACGATCTCCAGGCGACAGGTGAGATTTTCCTCCCGGTCTACGGGCTTTACTCGGGACGGGCTAATACCGTCACCCTGACTTATAACTTCAATGACGGCTCGTCCAAAGAAGCAACGACCACGATCACGGCCGGGAGCTACAGCAACCCTTGCTCGCTCGACGAACCGACGGTGATTCAGGCGCGCAAAGCGGATAGCACTCTCAGTTTCGACTACATGCTGGTGCGCGGGTCTTGCGCCGGCTCGCCGGTGATTCTTGATACGGACGCGGAGATTCGCTGGGTGAGTCCGCTGGCGACCACGGTGAACATGATCGTGCAGTCGGCCGGGTTCTTCGATAATGCAGTTTATATCACCGACCAGACCAACCTTTACCGCGAAGACCTCGACGGGACGGTAACTCTTCTTGCGGATTACAGCGACATCGGGGTGGAGAATTTCCACCATAACATCGACCGCGGTAAGTTCGGCATCATCCTCGAGGCGGACACGGTTAACTACGTTGAGAGCGTGAACATTGAAGTCGATGCCGCCGGCAACGTCCTCAAGACCTGGAACATGGCGAACATCATCAGCGCCGCGATGGTCGCCGGGGGCGATGATCCGAGCCAGTTCGTTTACACCAAGCCGACCGATTGGTTTCATAATAACGCCGTGACCTACCGCCGCTCGGACGACAGCATCATTATCTCTAGCCGCGAGGACTTTGTGATCACGATCGACTACGCGACCAACGCGATTAAGTGGATCCTCGGTGATGAGACCAAGCATTGGCATCAGTTCCCGTCGCTTGCCGCCTTCTCGCTCACGCTCGGACCGGACACGCTCCCGCCGATCGGCCAGCACGGTCTCTCCATCACTCTGGATACTAACCTCCTCATGATGGACAATGGCCGGAATAGCGGCTTCCAGATGCCCGTCGGCATCAATCGCGACTACTCCATCCCGCGGAAATATCAGATCGATCTCGCCGCAGAGACGGCCACGGAGCTGCCGCAATATCCGGGGACTGAGGACGTTTACAGCCAGTTCTGCGGCAGCATCTATGAAGACAGGCAGCTAAATTACGTCGTCGATTACGCTTTCATCCTCGATGCCGGCGGCGGTTCACATGCGGAACTGCTCGGTTATGATGACACTGGCGCGAAAGCCTTCGATTACACCTACCCGGGCGGTATCTGCGACGTCGCTTACGGCACGCTGCCGTTGCATCTCGAGTCGACGAAATTCCCCGCGGTCGGTCCGCAGGCTCTAAACATCTCGACCCGCGCGATGGTCGGTCAGGATGAAAACGTGCTCATCGCCGGTTTTATCGTCACCGGCGCGAATCCGAAGGCGGTCGTGTTGCGCGCGCTCGGCGCTTCGCTCGCGGACGCCGGCGTGGATGCGCCACTGGCTGATCCGGTGCTCCAGGTTTTCAACAAGGCCGGCAACCTCGTGGCCACGAACGACAACTGGCAGGACGATCCGGGCGCCGCGGAGATCATGGGCGCGCGCCTCGCTCCCGATGACCCGGCAGAAGCCGCCACGCTGCAGACGCTTGATCCCGGCGCTTACACCGTCGTGGTGCGCGGGCAGAATGCCGGCACGGGCGTGAGCCTGGTCGAGGTCTATGACCTCGCGCCGCTCTCCGGCTCGATCCTCGCCAACATCAGCACGCGTGGGCTGGTCGGCACCGACGAAAGCGCACTCATCGCCGGCTTCATCGTCGGTGACGTTGATTCCACGACCGTCGTGGTGCGCGGCCTGGGCCCTTCCCTCGCGGGCAAGGTGAACCAGCCGACGCTGAACGATCCGTTTCTCACCGTTTTCGACGCCACCGGCACCCCGGTCGGCACGAACGACAATTGGCAGACGGATTCGAAAGCGTCTGACGTGGAGCGGAACGGTCTGGCGCCGACGAACGACTCCGAGGCGGCAATCATCCTCCATCTCCCAGCCGGCAACTACACCGGTGTGCTCACCGATGCGGCGGGTGGATCCGGGATTGGCCTGGTTGAAGTTTATAATCTCGAGCCCGTTCCAGGAACGGCGGCCGCACCCGCGGCTTTCGCTGGAAAATAGCAGCCTCAGCGGGGTCAACGCGGCGGCAACGTCGCGTTGACACCTCGGCCGCGCTTCTTATAGTCACGTCCCCTTTCCCCCGACAGGACGACACGAGCGCTCTCACCACTTCACTCTCATGCCTTCGACCCAAATCATTCTCACCGAAAACGTCCCCGGCCTCGGCGCCGAAGCGGATGTCGTTAAAGTTCGCCGCGGTTACGCCCGCAATTTTCTCCTGCCCACCGGCAAAGCGCACGAGGTCACCGCGCGGACTCTCCGCACGCTTGATGCCTTGAAATCCAAACGCGCCGAACGCGAAGCGCGCGAGCTGAACGAGGCGGAAGATTTCGCCCGGCGGATCGGGAAACTGAAGGTCACCCTGATGCTCCAGACCGGTGGTACCGGCAAGGCTTTCGGATCGATCACGGCGCAGGATTTGGCGGACCGCCTGAAGCAGGAGCTCGGTCGCGAAGTCGATCGTCACCTGCTCGTGCTCGAGCATCCGATCAAGACCACCGGCGAACATGAGGTGCCGCTCAAGTTGCACCCCGACGTCACGGCAAAATTTAAGTTCACCGTCAAGTCGACCGAAGAACCGAAAACCGAGGCTGTGGCTGAGGTAACGGCTGACTATTCTCACGGTCCCCGCAAACGCTCCACGAAATAAAGTAGATGCCGAGAAGTCCCCAAGGGAGTGATCCTGAGGGGCCTCGTAAGACAGCGGCAAATGGCGCTGGCCGAGGCTCGGCCGCACGGAACGGCGGGCCGAAAAATGGTGAGTTATCCCAAGGTTCTTCCGTAGATATTCACCGCGCGCTGCCGCACAGCGTCGAGGCCGAGCAGGGCGTGCTCGGTTCCATGCTCATCTCCCCGCGCGAGACGATCGCGGAAGTCGTCGAGAAGGTAAACGACGACTACTTCTACATCCCGGCGCACCAGACGATTTACTCGGTGCTCGTCGACATCTGGAATGCCGGCGCGGGCATTGACCTGATCACTTTCACGCAGGTCATGCGTGACCGGAATCTGCTCGACGCCGTCGGCGGCGCGGCTTTCGTCACAAGTCTCTTCACCTTCGTCCCGACGGCGGCGAACGTTGGCTATTACCTCGAGATCGTCCGCGATAAATACATCCTGCGGGAGATCATCAAAGCCTGCACCGAAGGCGCGCGCCGATCCTACGACGAGCAGGACCAGGTCGATAACCTCCTCGATGAGGTCGAGCAGGCGATTTACGCAGTGGGCGAAGATCGCTTCAAGGGCAAGGCCTTTTCCATGAAGGACGAGGTCATGGAAGCGATCGAGACGATCGAGAAACTCTGGGAGAACAAGGGAAGTCTTACCGGGCTCCCGACTGGCTTCCTCGAACTCGACGCCATGACCAGCGGTCTGCATCCCTCGGAAATGATCGTGATCGCCGCGCGCCCGAGCATGGGCAAGACGGCGCTGGCGATGAACATCGTGGAGCACGTCGCAGTCTTCGAGAAGCGGCCGGTCGCGGTCTTCAGCTTGGAAATGAGCACGCAGCAATTGATCCAGCGCATGCTCTGCTCGCGCGCCCGCGTGAACCTCAAAAAAGCGCGCGACGGCTTTCTCGCGCAGGCGGATTTCGATCGCCTCACCGCTTCTGCCGCGAAACTGGCCGAGTCGAATATCTTCATCGACGACACGCCGGGCCTGTCGATCCTCGAGTTGCGCGCGAAGGCGCGGCGTCTCTCGGCGCAGCATAAGATCGAGTTGATCGTGATCGATTATCTCCAGCTCCTCCGCTCGCCCTCGCGGCGCGGACAGGAGAATCGTCAGATCGAAATTTCCGAGATCTCAGCCGGTATCAAAGGTCTCGCGAAGGAACTAAAAATCCCGATCATCGTCGCCGCGCAGCTCAATCGAAATCCGGAGAACCGCACCGGCGACAGCAAGGGCCGGCCGCGCCTGAGCGACCTGCGCGAGTCGGGCAGCATCGAGCAGGACGCCGATCTGGTTGGCCTACTCGTGAGGCAGGAATACTATGCCGATAGCGAAGAAGAACGCGACGAGACCGAGGGGAAGGCGGAGTTGATCATCGCGAAACAGCGTAACGGCCCGACCGGAGACGTCCCGCTCACGTTCCGCAAGGAATTCACGCGCTTCGAAGATCGCGCCCGCGAAGAGCGGGAGCGTTAACGCAGGCGTCGAGCCAGACGCCTCTGCTGTAGACGCCTCTATCTGAGAGGCGCGAGAGGGAGCGCTGAATTGTTACGAATCACACCCGATCCCGCGCTTCGCAGAGCGAAGCGTCTACAGCCAACAGTTGCAGACGCTGAAAGGGTTCACACGCTTACGGGGGCGGGATCCGGCTGAGCGGCATTGACCTTTCCGGCGGATTCGCCAGCCTCTCCGGGCATGAATACCCCGCCGGAGAAACGCTCCCTTGAAGACGTTGCCTAACGAGTCGGCCAGCCGCCCAGCACTGGTCCCGCATCCGACTTTCGCCCAGGCGTTTTGGTTCTGGGTAAAGCTCGGGCTGATTAGTTTCGGCGGACCTGCCGGGCAAATCGCAATCATGCAAACTGAGCTGGTCGATCGGAAAAAGTGGATCAGCCAGTCGCGTTTTCTTCACGCGCTGAACTACTGCATGCTCCTGCCCGGCCCGGAAGCGCAGCAGCTGGCGACCTACATCGGCTGGCTCCTGCATGGAATACGCGGCGGAATCGTTGCCGGCGCGTTCTTTGTTCTGCCATCGGTCTTTGGCAAGAAAGCCCTCTGCAACGAGGTGATGTGGAGCATCGTGGCGGCGGCCTTCGTGGCCATTTACTTCCTCAAAGTTCCCTTCCCGTTCGTCGTGCTGGGAGCTGGGTTCATCGGACTTCTTGGCGGCTATTTCGCGCCGGCGAAATTCCGCATCGTCTCCGGGCATGGTCATGACTCTGACGACTCTGTCTTAGTCGATAATACTGGCGCAGAATCTCAGTGGACCGCCGGCTGGTTGCGCGCGCTCAAGGTGACTGGCGTCTGCCTCGCCCTTGGGTGACCCTACGCTGCTCGCAGGCGCCCTCATGGGTTGGCGGAGCACGTTATTTTACGAAGGCGTCTTTTTCAGTAAGGCTGCGGTGGTCACTTTCGGCGGTGCCTATGCGGTTCTACCTTACGTCGCGCAGCAGGCGCTTTCGCACTACGGCCGGCTTCAGCCGGGACAAATGCTCGACGGCCTCGGCCTTGCCGAGACCACGCCGGACCCGCTCATCATGGTCGTGCAATTCGTCGGCTTCGTCGGCGCACGGCAACATCCCGACGGCTTGCCGCCGCTGCTGGCCGCGACGCTCGGAGCGGGGATCACCACCTGGGTCACTTTCGTTCCCTGCTTCCTCTGGATTTTCCTCAACGGACCTCACATCGAGCGGCTCCGCGGCAACGAACGGCTTTCGAACGCGCTCTCCGCGATCACCGCCGCCGTGGTCGGAGTGGTGCTCAATCTTGCGGTCTGGTTCGCGCTCCGCGTCTTCTTTCCCACGAGTCGGGGTTTCGATTGGATCGCGCTGCTTGTAAGTCTCGGCATCTTTTGTGGCCTTACTTTCTGGCGCTGGAACGTGATCGCGGTGATCATCGGCAGCGGACTCTTCGGCCTCGTACTCTACTGGGTAAGCCCCCGTGCTTCGATGAAAGTTCGCGCTCTTCTCTCGCTCGGTTGTTTACTGCTCGCGGCCGCTCCGACGCACGCTGCCGTCTTGGAGAACAAAACGCTGCGCATCACGCTCGCGCCAGAGGATGCCTCCATCACGGTGTTGGATAAGCGCAACCGCCACATCTGGGGACAGCGGGTGCGGCCTGGCTTTCGTTTCACCGCAGGCTCGGAGAACGCGGCGGGAATTTCCGGGACAGTGAACGGGCTTGGGCAGAGTTACGAAGTCACTCTTTCCCTCGATCCGGCCACCCCCCGGAGCTTCGACTTGGTTTGTAGGCTTCCCGGCAAGAGTTACACCAAGTTGCCCGACTACCCGTTTCCGTTCACGGCTTCAGGTAAAGATTGGTCCTACGTCCAGAATACGACCGGCGAAGGAATGCTCCTGCCGCTCGATCGTCCGGAGGAGATCAACAAGCCGTTCGGTTGGAGCGGCGGTCAGCCCTGGTGGGGTCTCACCGATCTGCGCCGCGCGATGTCGGCCCAGCTCGACTCCTTTCGGCTTCCTGATACTCATACCGGCGCGAGAGACTCCACGGTTTACGCGGTTCCACTGCGGATCCGCTATAGCTTCTTCACCGACGGCAGCTACGTCGGCCTCGCCCGGAGTTATCGCGAGAGGTTTCTCCGCGCCCATCCCGAGCTGAAGCCGTTGCGCGACCGCGTGGCCGCGCGCCCTGCCGTCGCGGGCTTGAAGGATAGCGTCTATGTCTATCTCTGGGGCACTAACCCGGCGGAGGATCTTCAGCTAGTTACCGAGATGAAAGCCGCCGGCATCGCCCACGGCATCGCGGTTTTCACCGGCCGACAAACCGTCGATCGCGCACTCTTCGACGGCATCAAAGCCCTCGGCTGGGTCGCCGGCGTTTACCGCATGCCGACCGGTAATCTCTTCCACGTTTCGAAAGAGCGCGGCTGGCCGACCGATCTTTTGCTCGGCCGAGTTGATCCGCCGAAGTTCTGGCAAAACTCGCGCCAGAACGCCTGGAAACGTATCTGCGCCCACTACGTCCTTCCACATTGGCTCGAGAAGGCGAAGGCACTCCAGGTCGATCCCGGCGCGCAGCTCACTTACTTCGACACCCTCGTCGTGCAGCTCGCGGCCTGCCTCGATCCAGAGCATCCCGCGACGATCGAGGAGAATCTCCAAGCTCGGCTCAAGCTTATGCAAAAGACGCGCGACCTCGGCCTGGTCGTCGGCTCCGGCGAAGGTGTCGCGCCCACCTGGGCCCTGCCCGGACTCGATTTCTTCGAAGGCGAGATGTCGCTGCGGACCTATGCGGATTCGAAACTAAAAATCCCGGTCGGCGACTACCGCTTCGACAACGGCAAGACTTACAAGGCCGACGCGCCGCTGGCTCTCAGCGTCACCAAAAGAATCCCGCTCTACCAGCTGGCCTTCCACGACTACGTCGCCGGCACCTGGGTCTGGCGGGATAGTAACTATCAAAGCGCCGCCTTCGCGCACCAGAAAAACTTGTTCAACCTCCTCTACGGCACGATGCCGATGTGGCACATCGATCGCCAAATCTGGGAAGCGCACAAGACCGATTTCATCGCCAGCTATCGGGCGAACGAAGCGGTGCGCAGCCGCGTTGGTTTCGCCGCCATGATCGATCACGGCTGGCTCAAACCCGACCGCACGGTGCAATACACCGACTGGGACAACGGCGACCGCGTCGTGGTCAATTTCGGCGATAAAGCCTTCGATCGCGCCGGCAAGCCTCCCCTCGCCGGCGGCTCCTCCGCGATCGAGAAGCGGCCGTAGAGCAGTTTAACCGCAGAGGACGCGGAGAACGCAGAGCAAGAAAGAGTCGCAGATGCTCTCGCGACCGCCGAGGGACATGGAAAGCACGGCAGCAGGGTTCCCCGGGGCAGGCGGAGCGCCCGCCCTACAATTTTCCTGGGTTCCTGCTTTCCTTATTCATCTTTTCCCCTTCCCGGCTTTCGGGTTTCCTGATCCCGTCGTTTGGGGAATCTGAGGCGGATCAACCTAACGATTTCGCTGCGTCGATGACGTGCTGGGCGTCGATGCCGAGCTCCTTCATCGCCTGGTCGCCCGGGGCGCTCAGGCCGAAGCGATTGATGCCGATCGTTTTGCCGTCGAGGCCGACGTATTGCGCCCAGAGCTGCGGCACGCCCGCCTCGATCGCGACTCGCTTCCTACACTCGTTAGGCAGGACTTCGTCGCGGTAGCTCTGGTCCTGGCGCGCGAAACGCTCGAAGCAGGGCATCGAGACGACGCGGGTCCCCTCGCCCAGCTCTTTCGCCGCGGTCAGGGCATGCTGTAACTCACTCCCGCAGGAGAGCAGGATCAACTTCAGCTCGCCGGTTTCTTTCTTCGCGATGTAGCCGCCTTTGAGCACCCCTTCGCGGCGCACTTTCACGTCGATGTCGTTCAGCATCGGCACGGCTTGTCTCGTGAGGGCGAGCAAGGTCGGTCCGTCGGTCCGCTGCGCCGCGGCCACGAACGCTCCCGCAGTTTCCTCCGGGTCGGCCGGCCGGATCACGTCGATCTGGGGCATGACCCGGACGCTGCTGACGGTCTCGACCGGCTCGTGCGTGGGGCCGTCTTCACCGACGGCGACGGAGTCGTGCGTGAAGATGTAAATGTTCGGCAGACGCGAGAGTGCGGCGAGGCGGATCGCGGCGCGGCAGTAGTCGGTGAAGACGAGGAAGGTAGCGCCGGAGGCGCGGAAGATTCCGTGGTAAGCGACGCCGTTCATGATCGCGCACATGCCGTGCTCGCGGATGCCGTAATGGATGTTGCGACCCGTCAGCTGGTCGCGGGTGAAATCGCCGCCATCCTTGATGTAGTTAAGAGTCGACCCGTGAAGATCGGCGCTGCCACTGATCAGGAACGGCATCGCCTGCGCAAGCGGCTGGAGGACTTCGCTACCGGCTTTACGGGTCGCGAGTTTCGCATCGGTCGGGAAAGCCGGGATCCGGTCGAAGAGGTCCGCGGGAACTTTTTTGTCGATCGCATCGTCGAGCTGCTGCGCTTTCTCGGCGTTCTCTTTCCGCCAGACGTTGTAGGACTCCTCCCATTTGTCGTAGTCGGCGAGAAGCTCTTTTTTGTGGTCGCTAAAGTATTCCGTGACGTCGTCGGAGACGTAGAAATGCTCCTCCGGCAGTCCAAGACCCTCGCGCGCGGACTCGGCAAACTTCGCGCCGCCTTCGCCGTGCGCCTTCGAGGTGCCGGCGACTTCGGGAATGCCTTGGCCGATGAGCGTGTGCGCGATGATGAACTTCGGTTTGCCGTTGTCGTTTTCCTTCGCGGTCTTGAGCGCATCGAGGAACGTCTGCATGTCGCCGCCTTGGATTTCCTGCACGTCAAACCCGTAAGCGCGATAGCGCATCGCGGTGTCTTCGCTCTGGGTGACTTTGGCCATGGCGTCGAGCGTGACGGCGTTGGAGTCGTAGATCAGGATTAGGTTATCGAGCCCGTAATGCGCGCCGAACGCGCTCGCTTCCGCGCTCACGCCTTCCTGGAGGCAGCCGTCGCCGGCCAGGCAGTAAATGTGTTGATCGAAAATTTTGTGCGCGTCGGTGTTGAACCGCGCCGCAGCCATCTTCGCCGCCATCGCGATGCCGACGGCATTGGCGACGCCCTGGCCGAGCGGTCCGGTGGTGCATTCCACGCCGGGCGTCTCGAAGAACTCCGGATGCCCCGGCGTCTTGCTGTGCAGTTGCCGGAAGTTTTTGATCTCCGACATCGGCAAATCGTAGCCGCTCAGGTGCAGCCAGGCGTAGAGGAACATCGAGCCGTGCCCGGCCGAGAGGACGAAGTAATCGCGCCCGATCCAGCGCGGCTTGTCGGGGTTGTGCTGGAGGACGGAACCGTAGAGGACGGCGCCCATTTCGGCGCAACCGAGCGGCAGACCGAGGTGCCCGGACTGCGAGGCATGGACGGCGTCGATGGCGAGACCGCGCGCCTGGTTGGCGGCTTTCGAGAGGATTTCGAGGTTGAGACTCATGCGTCGTTTTAGGCAGATGAGAGGCCGCTTGGAAACCAGAATTCTCGGAGCCGGAAGAAATTAACCGCCGCAGTCATCCCGAGCGGAGCGAAGCGGAGTCGAGGGATCCCGTGGAGTGACCTCGAAGGCTTGCAACCGAGCTGCTCGGAAAAGCGACGGGATCCCTCGGCTCCGCTGCGCTTCGCTCGGGATGACCAGATCGCTGGGCTTATTTCTTTGCCGGCGACTGCGCTGAGGCGGGCGCGTCTTTCGCTTTCACGGCGCTCTCGTTCAAGGTGAAAGCCCAATGCGCTTCCATCTTTTTGCCGCCGGATTTCACTTCCAGGATCACGGTGCAGGCGTCGCCGTGGAGCGGCTGCGTGACCTGATAGGAAATGATCTTCGTTTTCGGATCGAACTTCGAGGGAACCAGACCGAGACCGCTCACGCGCAGTTTCGCCGAGCCCGGATCGATCGTGGCCACGCCGCCGAGATTCGCCTGGATGAGCGGGGTCTTGTCGTTTACGACCGCACCGTCGGCCGGTTGCGCCTGGAGGCTCGCGGTCGGGATGTCGTCGACCGGCGCCGCGCCGCCGTTGCTGCTCGAGCCGCCAAAGCTGATCGCGGTCTCGAAGACCTTCGGTTTGTTCGCCTCCATCATGTAGCGGCCTAACGAGAAGTTATCCGCGCCGTAGCCGAGCTTCTGCCCGTAAACGGTGAAGACCGCGGTGAGGCGCGCTTTCTTCGCCGCTTCTTTCACCCGGTCGTTGTAGTAACCGAAGGGAACGGCGAAACTGTTCACGCGGATCCCGAGCTTCTGCTCGAGCGTCGCCTTCGAGCCGCCGACTTCGCCGTCGAGCCAGGCGGTGTATTCCTCGGGGTTGAGGCGTTTCTTGGTCACCTTGTCGTAGGCTTTGCGCAAATCCTGGTGAGTCGCGCTGTGCGCCTGGATGTCGACCCCGGCATCGCGCATCTCGGCGAGCTGCTCCCAGCTCATCGCGGCGCCACCGCCGAATTTCCCGCCGCGCACGCCTTCGGTATAAATGAAGAGCGTGAAGGGGTAGCCGTATTTCTTCAGGATCGGCCAAGCCACGGTGTAACCGGTCTCGTAGCCGTCATCGATCGTGATGATGGCGGAGTGCTCGGGGATATTTTTTTCGCCGCGCTTCCAGGCGAGGAAATCCTGCATCCCGATGACGGAGATCTTCTTGTCCTGCAGTTCCTTCATCTGCGCCTCGAAAGCTTCCGGCGTGATCTCCGTGTCCGGGCGGCGGATCTTGTTCTCGAAACGGTGATAACCGAAGACGATCACCTGCGCGTTTTGGTTAATCGGCGGCGCGGTCGGACTCGGTTTCGCAGTCGGCGCTGCCGCCACGGCAGCGGTCGAGACCGGGCTCGGGTTGAGCAGTTGCGCGTTCTTTTTCGCGTCCGCTTTATCCTTCTTGCAACCGCCCAAAACCAGACCAGCGAGCAGTAAAACTATCGTGAACCTTTTGACCATAAACGAGGCTAGCCATTAAGTGCGGCCGCGCAAAAAACAAGCGATATCGCAACCCCGGCAGCCGCTTCACGGATGGGAGCGGCTTCGCCTTTTGCGCGGCACGGGTTTCGCTCTATTGAAGCCGATGCGCTGCGGCAGATTTCTCGCTTTGCTCGGGATCGTCGCGTCCGCGGCCCTCGCCGGCGGCTGCGCGAGCACGGCGAGCAACACCAGTCACACCTTCAACACCGTCGTGCTCGATGCCGGCCACGGCGGCAAAGACAGCGGCGCGGTCCGGCGCTACAGCCCCGCGGAGAAGACCCTCGCGCTCGACGTCGCGTTGCGCGTGAATCGCAAGCTCCGGGAATCGCAGCTGCGGACCGTGCTCACCCGCGCGAACGACACTTTCATTCCGCTCGACGACCGCGTCGCGCTCGGGAATGCCGAGAAAAATTCCATCTTCGTCAGCATCCATTTTAACGACTCACGCCGACGCGGCGTTCGCGGTTTCGAGACCTATTACCACTCGCCCTATGCCTCGGCGCTCGCGCAGACGATCGAGCGCAAACTCTCCGCGCTGCCGCACGCAGAGAATCGCGGCGTGCACGTCGCGCGTTTCCGCGTCCTGCGGAATGCGCTTTACCCGTCCGTGCTCGTGGAGTGCGGCTACCTCAGCAATCGCTCCGAAGGCGGTCTCGTAAGCAGCTCCGCTTATCGCGAAAAAGTGGCGGATAAAATCGCGGAAGCGATCGTCGATTATCGTTACGGCGACGGCATGTATGCGCGCCAACCCGCGGTGATCGCCGCGCGCTCCGCCCTGAGCCGGTTCGCGCCTCCTTTTCGTTAGGCGAACTTCGTCCTCCCGAGCGCAGCGGAGTCGAGGGATCCCGTCGGGCAGGGTGAAGAGTCCGCAGAGAAGAAACCTCCTGCGAATCCGAGCTTCCCAGCGGCTCCACGGAATCCTTCGACTCCGCTACGCTCCGCTCAGGATGACCGTTCGCTTGGGAGCACCTCAGAATTCGAGCCCGCGTTTCTCGTGCCCGATCGCCGCGAGGAAGATGAGCGCGAGGAAAACCGCGCCCATCACCCAGGCCATCGTCAGCGCATAATCGGGCTCGCCATTCGGCCGCACGAAATGCTCCGCGAGCTTCGCCTGGAGCAGCGCCGCATTCGCGGAAAAGAAATTCCCAAGCTGATAAACCACGCCCGGAAAAGTCCCGCGCCAGCCGGGGGGCGAGAGCTCGTTCAGGTGCACCGGCACTACGCCCCACGCGCCCTGCACCATGAATTGCATAAAGAATCCGCCCGCGACGAGCAGCGGCAGCGACGGCGAAAAAATCCAGGCCGGGATCAACAAAATCCCGAGCCCCGCCGCGATCATGATCGTGCGCCGCCGGCCCCAGCGTTGCGAGTAGAACCCGAGCAACGTCCCGCCGCAGATCGCGCCGAGATTGTAAATGATCGCCACGCCGGAAGTACGCCCGACATTCAGGCCGCGCTGCTTTTGCAGGAAGGTCGGATAGAGATCCTGCGTCCCGTGCGACATGTAGTTAAAGGCCGTCATCAGCAACACCGCGTAGATCAGCAACCGCCAGTTTTCGCGCACCATTCGCCCGATGCCTAACGAACTGGAACCGCGCTGACGTCGCTCGCGTTTCCACACTTCCGACTCCGGCACCCGCGCGCGGATGAAGATCACGAGCAGCGCCGGCAAGGCGCCGACGACGAAAAGTGCGCGCCAACCGAAGTGCGGAAAGACCGCCCAATAGACCACCGCGGCCAGGAGAAAACCGAAGGAGTAACCCTGCTGCAATATCCCCGAGGCGAGCCCGCGCGCGGAGGCCGGCAGACTCTCCATCGCGAGCGACGCGCCGAGTCCCCATTCCCCTCCCATCCCGACGCCGTAGAGCGCGCGGAAGATAAGAAAGACCGTGTAGTTCGGCGAGAACGCGGTCAGCAGCTCCATCAGCGAGTAGAAGATGATGTCGATCATCAGCGGGATGCAGCGCCCGTAGCGATCGCCGAGCATCCCGAAAATCAGCGCGCCGAGCGGCCGCATCATCAGCGTGAGCGTGATCGCGAACGTCACCTTCACGATCGAGACCGAGAACTCCGCCGCGACATCGCGGACCACAAAGGTGAGCAGGAAAAAATCGAACGCATCGAGCGTCCAGCCGAGGAAGCAGGCGAGGAACGTGTTGCGCTGAACGGAATTGAGCGACCGGTAAATGCGGATGGCTTCCACCGGCGGCATTTAACTTTCCCGGGCGCGGCATGGGAAGCCCCTTTCGCGGAAGTCGCCGCGCGCCGTTGTCGACGCTTCGCTCTGCGAAGCGCGAGAGTTGCGAACCACGTTCATGAGCACGTCGGCCTACCCCTCGCGTTTCCCAGAGGGAAACGTCTACAATAACGCATTGACGTATCATGATGCGTCAATTTGTCGGTTGCCTCCCCGCGCCGCGTGTCGTTAACTACTTCCCACGTGCAAACCGATCCCGTCCATCCGCTCGAGAAACTCCTGCGTGAGCGCATCGTCATCCTCGACGGCGCGATGGGCACGATGGTGCAGCGCCACAAACTGACCGAGGAGCAATTCCGCGGCGACCGTTTCGCGCAACACCCGGCGACGGACCTGAAGGGTAATCTCGAACTCCTTCAGCTCACCCAGCCGCAGCTGATCGAGGAGATCCACACCCAGTATCTCGAAGCCGGCGCCGACATCGTCGAAACGAACACCTTCAGCGCCACCACCATCGGGCTGCACGATTTTCTCTTCCCCGGAAAACCCGACGGCGAACGCAAGGACGCGGAGTTCTTCCAGCGCGTGGTCGACGATCCCGAGCTGATCGGCTTCGTCCAGGAGATGAACGTTGCCGCTGCGCAGGTCGCGCGAAACGCCGCAGAACGCGTCGCGAACGCCACCGGTCAGCCGCGCTTCGTCGCCGGTTCGTTAGGCCCATTACCGGTAACGAGTTCGCTCTCCCCCGACGTGAACGACCCGAGTTTTCGCGCCGTCACTTTCGATCAACTTCGGAAGTCGTACGGCGAACAGGTGCGCGGCCTCATTGAAGGCGGCGTCGATGTTCTCCTCGTCGAGACTATCTTCGACACGCTCAACGCCAAGGCCGCGCTCTTCGCGATCGCCGAAGTTTTCGAGTCGTTAGGCAAAAAACTGCCGTTGCTCATTTCCGGCACCATCACCGACCTCTCCGGGCGCACCCTTACCGGCCAAACCGTGGGCGCATTTCTCACTTCCATCCTGCACGCCGAGCCCCTCGTGGTCGGCTTCAACTGCGCGCTCGGCCCGCAGGAAATGCGGCCGCACATCGAGGAGCTCGCCCGGCTCGCGCCCTGTTACACGATCGCCTACCCGAACGCCGGCCTGCCCGATCCGCTCTCGCCCACCGGTTTCCCGGAAACGCCCGAGTCGCTCGCGCCGCAACTGCGCGAGTGGGCTGCGAACGGCTGGCTGAACATCGTCGGCGGCTGTTGCGGCACGACGCCCGCACACATCCGCGCGATCGCGGAAACGGTGAGAGACTTCGCGCCGCGCCTGCGCTCGGTCATCCCGAGCGGAGTCCCGCGGAAGCGGGACGAAGTCGAGGGATCCCGTGGAGTTTCGGTGCCGCGCGAAATCGAAAATCCCTCCGTGGACGAGAGCTTCACAGAAACCCCACGGGATCCTTCGACTCCTCCCGCGTCCGCGGGATCCGCTCAGGATGACTCCGCTGTTGTGCTTGATCGCGTGATGCATCTCTCCGGCCTTGAGCCGCTCGACATCACGGCAGACTTCGGGTTCGCCGTCGTCGGCGAGCGCACCAACATCACCGGCTCGCCGAAGTTCTCGAAACTCATCCTCGCGGATGATTTCGAGGGCGCGCTCGCGGTCGCGCGCCAGCAGGTCGAGGGCGGCGCGAACATCCTCGACGTAAACATGGACGAAGGAATGATCGACTCCGAGGCAGCCATGCGGCGGTTCCTCAATCTGATTGGGAGCGAGCCCGACATCTCGCGAATCCCGATCATGATCGACAGCTCGAAGTGGAGCGTGATCGAGACCGGTCTGAAATGCGTGCAGGGCAAGGGCGTGGTGAATTCGATCTCGCTCAAGGCCGGAGAAGACGAATTCCTCCGTCAGGCGCGACTCGTTAGGCGCTACGGCGCCGCGGTCATCGTGATGGCCTTTGACGAGCGCGGCCAGGCCGACACGCTCGAGCGCAAAACCGCGATCTGCGCGCGCGCTTACCAGCTTCTCACCGAGCAGGCGGGCTTTCCGCCTAACGATATCATTTTCGATCCGAACATCCTCACGATCGCCACCGGGATCGAGGAGCATAACGGCTACGCGGTCGCGTTCATCGAGGCCACGCGCTGGATCAAAGCCAACCTCCCGGGCACGCGGGTGAGCGGCGGCGTGAGCAATATTTCCTTTTCCTTCCGCGGCAACAACACCGTGCGCGAAGCGATGCATTCGGCGTTTCTCTACCACGCGATCCGCGCCGGGCTCGACCTGGGCATCGTGAATGCGGGGCAACTCGCGGTTTACGAAGAGATCGCGCCCGACCTGCGCGAGTTGGTCGAGGACGTTCTTTTCAACAAGCGCCCCGAAGCGACCGAGCGGCTCGTCGATTACGCGGAACGCGTGAAGTCGAAAGGAAAAGTCGCGGTGAAAGACGAAGCCTGGCGGAGCAGGCCGGTCGAGGAGCGACTCTCGCATGCGCTGATCAAGGGCATCGTCGATCACATCGACGCCGACACCGAGGAAGCACGCGCGAAATCCACGCGACCGCTCGACGTGATTGAAGGCCCGCTCATGGCCGGCATGAGCATCGTCGGCGATCTCTTCGGCGCAGGAAAAATGTTTCTGCCGCAGGTGGTGAAGAGCGCGCGCGTGATGAAGAAAGCAGTCGCTTATCTGATGCCGTTCATGGAAGCGGAGAAGCAGGCCGATTCGAAACCGCAGGGCCGCATCGTCATGGCGACGGTGAAAGGCGACGTGCACGACATCGGCAAGAACATCGTCGGCGTCGTCCTGCAGTGTAATAACTACGAAGTCATCGACCTCGGGGTGATGGTGTCGGCCGAGAAAATCCTCGCGACCGCGAAAGAGCGTGGCGCCGACATTATCGGCCTG
Organism: Chthoniobacterales bacterium; assembly: GCA_038234295.1. GTDB lineage: Bacteria > Verrucomicrobiota > Verrucomicrobiia > Chthoniobacterales > UBA10450 > Palsa-1392. Next base: position 59,958 of record JBBSUP010000003.1, on the reverse strand, counting down.
AGCGGATTGATCACGCCATCGCTCGACGAGATGATCCACGTCGCGCAGGAGATGAATCGACAGGGTTATTCGTTGCCGTTGCTGATCGGGGGCGCGACTACGAGCCGCGCGCACACCGCCGTAAAAATCGCGCAGCATTACCACGAGAGCGTCGTCCACGTGCTCGATGCCTCGCGCGCGGTTGGCGTCGTGAATTCGCTCCTGAACCCGGAGTCGAAATTGAAATTCGACGCGACCACGCGGGCCGATTACGAGCGGCTGCGGAAGGAGCACGCTGACAAAACGCGCGAGAAAAAGATGCTCACCTACGCGCAGGCGCAGGCGAATCGCCTCGCGATCGACTGGAGCAGCTATGAGCCGCCGACGCCGGAGTTCCTCGGCGTGCGCGCGGTCGCGACGGCTCCGGGTAGCGCCCGCGTCTCGCGGGCTGGCGACGGTACTTTACCGTCGCGAACTTTTTCTCGCCGCTCCGATTCCTCTACGACATCTGCGTCTAAGGAAAGTTCGTCGCGGCAGAATGCCGCGACCAGCCCACAGGATGTGGGCGCTACCCAGGCCGGCGGCTCTGCATTCGTTAGGGAACTCTCCCTCTCGACGCTGGTCGAGTTCATCGACTGGTCGCCGTTTTTCCACACTTGGGAATTGCGCGGACGTTATCCCGCGATCCTCGACGACGACGTCGTCGGCGAACAGGCGCGCGAGTTGTTCGCGGAAGCGCAGAGCCTTTTGCAAAAGATCGTCGCTGACACCTCCCTTACTGCTCGCGGCGTCTTCGGTTTCTGGCCGGCGAATTCCGTCGGCGACGATGTCGAAGTTTACCGCGACGAATCGCGGACGGAGAAGATCGCGACGCTTCATTTTCTGCGTCAGCAAATGCAGAAGCCGGCCGGACAGGTGAATTACTGTCTCGCCGATTTCGTCGCCCCGAAATCCTCCGGTCGCGCCGATTACATCGGCGGATTTGCGGTGACCGCGGGGATCGGCGCGGATGAATTGGCGGAGCAGTTCAAGGCGAACCTCGACGATTACAACGCGATCATGGTGAAGGCGCTGGCCGATCGACTGGCCGAGGCGTTCGCGGAATATCTGCATCGCGAAGCGCGCATCGCGTGGGGCTTCGGCCAGGAAGAGCGCCTCACGAATGAGGAAATGGTGCGCGAGAAATATCGCGGGATCCGTCCGGCGCCCGGTTATCCGGCGTCGCCGGATCACGTGGAAAAGCGGACGCTTTTCCAGCTCCTCGCGGCGGAAGAGAACGCAGGTGTGCAGCTCACGGAATCGTTTGCGATGCATCCCGGCGCGAGCGTGAGCGGGCTCTATTTTTCGCATCCCGAGTCCCGTTATTTCGCGGTCGGCAAAGTGCAGCCGGACCAGGTTGCGGATTACGCCAGCCGCCGCGGCGATTCGTTAGGCGAAGTGGAGAGGTGGCTCTCGCCGAATCTGAACTACGAGCCCGCCCGCCGATAGCAGCCCCCTGAACTTAAACTTACACCTACGCTTACACCTCTTCCTCCGTGTGGGGGTGTAAGTGTAAGTGCAGGTGTAAGAACAATGTGTTCGCGCGTTAATGTGTCCCGCGGCCAGCCAACGTTTCCTGCGCGCGGAGGAGATCGTGCAGGGTGATGATCCCGGCCGGTTTATCCCCGGCCTCGAGCACGGCGAAACCGCCAGGTGCTTCGATCAGGAGTCGCGCGACTTCCGCGATCGTAAAACTCCGCCGACAGGTCGCGACTTTTTCTAAAATCGGCGGACGGTTCGCCGCGATCGCGGCCTCCGCCTCGACCCGCGCGAGGCAGCCGACGAGCTTTTCGTTCTCCACCACCGGGAAACGCTTGAACTGGTTTTGCTCAAGCACGAAGCGCAGGTTTTCCGGCGCAAGATTGTCGATCACGACCGGGCGAAAGTTGGCGATCGCGGAAACCGGGTACGCCTGCCAGCTGCGCAAGTCGCGGGGCGGGATGATGTGCACAAGGACGTTACCATCCTGCGCGAGCACGGCGTCGTAGAAGTTATCGTGCGTGAGGCGGCGGGAAATCGTTTCGCTGACGAGCGCGCCGAGCATGAGCGCGGGCACGAGCGCAAATTGGTGCGTCATTTCAAAGACGATGAGGATGGAAGTGAAGGGCGCTCTCACGACCGCGCTGAGACAGGCGCTCATGCCGATGACCGCGAGGAGCGTCTGGTCGTCGGCGGTGAGCGGGATCGCGAAATTGACCAACCCGCCGATCGACGCGCCCGCGGTCGCGCCGAGAAAAAGCAGTGGTGCAAAGATGCCGCCGCAGCCGCCCCAGCCGTAGCAGGCGACGGTGGCGATCCATTTCGCGGCGAGCAATCCGAGGATGAGCAACCACGGAATCTGGCCGTGCAGCAGCGAAGTGAGATCGTCGTAGCCGAGCCCGAAAACACCGAGGTGCCCCGACCAGGTGAATATGCCGACGCCGAGCAACCAGACGGTCAGTCCGCCGAGGAGCGGTTGCATCCAACGCGGGAGCGCGTTCCAAGACTTCGCGAAAAGTCGCAGCCGGAGGGTCGAGCGCTGAAAGGCGATGCCGACGAGCGAGGCGAAGGCGGAGGCGAGCGGCACGCAAAGATAAACCGCCCACGAGGTCGCCTCGATTTGCGGGAGGACAAACGCGGGGTTCTTGCCGATGATCGCGTGCACCGTGAAAGCCCCGAGCACTGAGGCGAGGATGACGCTGCCGATGAGCGGGCTGTTCAGGTCCTGCACGATCTCCTCGAGGACGAAGGTGATCGCCGCGAGCGGGGTGTTGAAGGCGGCCGCGAGACCAGCGGCGGCTCCGGCGGCGGCAGGCCGGCGCCGGCGCTGTTTCGGTACGCCGAGGACGCTGCTGAGCTGCGACGCGACTCCGCCGGCGATGTGAATCGAGGGGCCTTCGCGCCCGAGGCTCAAGCCGCCGCCGACATGGAGCAGACCGGCGACGAACTTTACGATGACGGTTTTTACCCTAACGAATCCGAAATCCTGCCAGAAAGCGAACTTGAGCTGCGGGATGCCGCTGCCGGCGGCGCTCCGGTCGACGCGCTCCATGAGGAAGCCGCCGCCTAACGAACAGAAGACCACGACCGCGAGGGTCCCGAGGAGGAAAATGACGAGCGACCGGTGCGACAGCGCGACGAAGGTGGAGAGGTAAATCCAGTTAATCCCCAGCTCGAAGAGGACGGCCGCGAGTCCGCCGGCGAGACCGTAAATGCTGGTGAGGAGAAGCGACCGGCTCGATTCCGGGAGGCGCTGAAATTGCCGGCTAAGGAGTGACACTGCTGGCGGTCACTAAACGCGAGGATGCCCTTTTGGCACGCGCTTTTCCTGTGGGTGCCTCACGCGGGCTGGAAAAGTTTAACCGCAGAGGACGCAGAGCGCGCAGAAGAAAGACGAATCCATTTCCCTATCTGCGCGCTCTGCGCCTCTGCGGTTAAATAAAAACGAGAGCTTAGATCGCCCCGTGGGACGCCAAGCGGAGCGCCTGCCCTACAAGGCCGAGCTAGGATCGCCGCTCGAGACGAGCATCGAGCCGGCTTCGTCCGCCGTGATTTCTTCGCTCTGCTTGTCCGCCACCGGCCATTGCACATTCCAGGCGAGATGCAGTTTCTCCAGCGTCCAGATGACGTAACGCGTGAAATCGAACTCCCACCATTTCAGCCCGTGCGCCGCGCAACGCGGCTTGGCGTGGTGATTGTTGTGGTAGCCTTCGCCAAAGGCGCCGAGGCCAACCCAAAAGTTGTTCTTGCTCTCGTCGGAGGTCTCGAAAGTGCGATAGCCAAACTGCTTCATGTGGCAGATCGAGTTCACCGCCCAGGTGAAATTATAGACGATCAACATCGGCACGTAGAGGCACCAGAGCATGCCCGCGAAGCCGAGAGTGAAGTAAAACAATGCCGCCAGCGCGAGATGCGGGAGGACATAAAGCGCGGAATTTTCCCACGCTTTGCAGTAAGGAATCTTGCGCACATCCGCCGCGTAACGGAGTGAGCGCTCGCGGAAAGAGGGCGGTTTGCGGATGAGCCACATCATGTGGGCGTAGGGGAAACCGTGGCGCGGGCTGTGGATATCCTCGTCGGTGTCGGATTTCAGATGGTGATAGCGATGATCCCCCACCCAGGTGACGGGATCGCCGGAGAGGCCAATCGCCGAACCGAGAGCAAAGATGAACTTGAGCCAGGCTGGCATCTCGAAGCCGCGATGGGTGAGATAACGATGGAGATAGAGCGTCGTGCCCATCCCGATCCAGACATAAACCCCGAGCAGGAACGGCAGGTAAGACCACTGGAAACGCGTCCAAATCGCCGCGACCCCAAGGAGTTGCAGCAGCACGAGAATGGTGAAGATACCGATATTAAATTTTTCGTTTTTAAACATAACAGGAGCGCACTGAGAGAGGACTGAAGCAGAATGCTGGCCGGCGCTGGCCGGCGGACGAGGAGAGCCGAACTTTCCTCCGAAATGGACTCCGCGGCAAGCGCTTTCGTCTTGTGCATGATCCGCTCCGAAGCCGCGATCGGATGCGTTTTGCGGAGAGCCGGGGAAGAATCGGGGTGACAGGATTCGAACCTGCGACCTCCTGGTCCCAAACCAGGCGCTCTACCAAGCTAAGCTACACCCCGGAACCCACCGCCTATATCACGGGAGAGGGCGCGGCGCATGTGAGAGTTTGCTGAGAGCGATCTGTCGGGCCGGATCCAAAGGCGTAAAGCGAGCGAAGCAAAAGCGACGCGACCTGGCTGCCCTTGCTCATTCACGAAGAGCAATTTCCCATTCGCGCCGAGGCCGTTTCTCGTGAACGCTCTTCCAGACGGGCCTCGGACGCGATGATCTCAATCTCCTATCTTAGCAAGAGCGGGCGCCGCGACGATTGGTCGCAGGCTCGAATCTTCTCCCCGCGAGCTTTTCTCACCGCCATGAACCTGAGCGTTATTCCGAGCCTGTTTTTAATCGGCCCGATCTTTTTGCTCTCCGTGAGCATCTCTTTCGGTCAAGAGTCTGTCGCTCCTGATAACACCGGCGCGCAGGCCGTCCGCGCCGAGCAGTCGACGGTGACCGCGCCGCCACCGGCCCCGACCCCGTCGATCGTGCCGGTGGAGCCTCCGTCGATCATTCCGCCGAATATTCTGCCCGGGCTCGGGGCGGCGGCGCTTCCGCCGATTCCGGCCGCGCCGGAGATCGAGAAATTGAACCAGCTCTTCCAGCGCTCATCGCTGGGCAAAGCCGCCGACGAACATCGACTTCATGTGCAGAGCGCCGCGTTGGAAACGCAGATCCGGAACGACGCCGACCTGCACGAATTGAAGCGCGTGGCTCTCGCAGCCGCGACCGACCTCGAGCGCCGCCAGCGTTTTCGGACCTACTACGAACGTTACTACGGCAAGCTCCAGGCGCGGGCTGATTCGCCTGAACTCAAGGCTTACCTCAAGGCGCAGGAGGCGGCGCACGAACTGACCCTCCTCCAGCCGCGGGTGCGCCACGCGAGCGATGAAGCGGAAGCGGCCCGGCTCGCCATCGCGAGGCGCGGAACGTTAGCCATTCCTCTTTCCACCCCGGTACAGGCGAAAGTGAACGACGTTTTCGGCCGCTAATCCGCGCCAGGAAACGACCGGTTGCCGCGCCGGGCGAGTGCCGCTAAAATTGCCGCCGGCAACTGGCGCGTTCGTCTAGTGGTTAGGACACAGCCCTCTCAAGGCTGGCGCACGGGTTCGACTCCCGTACGCGCTGCCCCCTTTTGCCTAACGAATCGCGCGAGAGCTACGGTGCGACGGTGACGTTGAAAGGCGCGAAGACCTGGCGGCCGCCGATCTGGACCTGGGCAAAGAGCCGGGTGAAGCCCGCCTTCGTCGCATAGATTTTCAGCGGTAACTCCGGACCGCCGCGCGCGCTTTCATCGAGTACCGGGGCGCCCGTCGGGTGCATGTGGAGGACAGTTTCGCCATCTTCGTTGAAGCCGACCACATGCGCGAACGCTGCCATCACGGGCTCTAATTCGTTGAAGTCGCTGCCATCCGCTCGGGTCACTCGGAGTTTCGCATCCATCGGCTGACCGACTTTAAGCTCGCGCTTCGGATGGTTATCAAAAATCTCGCCCCGAAAATCAGTCGAGTCGGATTCGGCCTAGCAATGTCCCTGGCCCTCGGCGCCGCCAATCTGCAGGCGCACGAACCGGGCGAAAGCACTTCGAATCACACGATCAAGGTCCCGGCCGCTTCCGCGCCGACTCCGCTGGTCAGCTCACCCTCGATCGAAGGCACCTGGGCCGCGCTGCCGTTCCTGATGCCGATCAATCCGATTCACGTCAGCCTCATGCACACTGGCAAAGTGCTGGTCGTTTCGGGTTACGAAAACGAATACGGTAACTACCAGATCGGCGAATATTTCGGCGGCGTTTACGATCCGATCGCCGGCACGGTCGAGACCCAGCTGATCCCGTGGGATGTGTTCTATACCGGCTTGGCGTTCGACCGCGCCGATGGTCAATCCGCGCATTCGTTTGAACTCGGTTCTCCTGCCGACCGGCAAAGTCTTCGCCTCGGGCGGGTCCTTCCTCGATGAAGACGCGAGCACGGCCAGCCTCGCCGCGGAAACCTTCGATCCGACCACGGAAACCTGGGCACCTTCCGGCAGCGCGGTTTATCCGCGCCTCTATCACTCGAGCGCCTTGCTTCTCCCCGACGCGACCGTCTGGACCGCCGGCAGCAATCCCAAGGACGTGTGGGAAGAGCACATGGAAATCTACACGCCGCCGTATCTCTATAACGCCAACGGTACGCTCGCGACCCGTCCGACCATTACCTCTGTCCCCGACGAAGTCGGCTACGGCGCGAAGCTCGTTATCAAAACGCCCGACTACGCAAATATCCGCGACGTCGTGATGATGCGCCCCGGCTCTTCAACGCATTCGTTTGATTTCGAGCAGCGCCTGATCGGGGTCACCTACTCCGTCAAAAAAGCAGGCCAGTTGAATGCGACCACCCCGCCAAACGGCAACATCGCTCCTCCGGGTTACTACATGGTCTTCATCATCGATCAGGCCGGCGTGCCTTCGGTCGCGAAATTCATTCACCTTTCGACCAACCCGACGAACATCCCGCCGACCGGCAAAATCACTTCGCCGGGCGGCGCCGTGACGATCGATCCGGGCCAGTCCTTGAACTTCGTGAGCACCGCAAGCGATCCGGACGGCTCGGTCACAACCTACAAGTGGATCTTCCCGGGCGGCAACCCCGCCACGAGCTCGGAGCAATCGCCCAACGGTGTCCGCTTCGACCAGAGTGGGACCTATATCGTTTCTATGACCTCGATGGATAATGGCGGTACGACCGATCCGAGCCCGCCGATTCGCACGATCACTGTGACCGGCGAGGAAGAGGAAATCGAGGCGGTGATCACTTCACCCGCAGCGGGCTCGACGGTGAGCGGCCGGAAAGTTCCCGTCACCATCACGGTCAACGGCGCAGCGGAAGGGACGACCAGCACCTTCTCGCTCAGCATCGACGGGACCGAAGTCGCCACCAAAGCGACCACGAACACGACCCAGACTCTGAACTGGACCACGGCCGGTTACGCCGCTGGGATTCACACGATCACCGCCCAGGTGACGGATTACGAGGGGCACGTCGGCACGGTGAGCGAAGACGTCACCTTCTCGAAATAGCGCGACTCTCAGCCAAACGACATTAACGGCAGCGGCCCTGGCGGGGAAATTCGCCAGGGCCGTTTGCATTTTGCCGGGGCAGCTGTGTAAGGTTTTTGCGGCTGCGCTCGGCCAAACCTCGGAGGAAATTTGACGCCTCCGACGTGCGCGACCGGTCGACAACGCTGGCTCCACGTCCCGCCTCCGCCTTTTTAATATATTTCTGGCCATCAATCTGCTCACGGTATTGGATTGATTCACGCCTCATGCCTCCGCTGGTCAGCATCGTCATTCCAACTTTCGACCGTCCCGCTTACCTCGAAGAAGCGGTGGCGTCGGCGCTTGCCCAGACCTATCCGCAGATCGAGGTCCTGGTGGGCGACAATGGGCCTTCCGACGTGACCACCAGTTGGTCGGATGAGGTCACTTCCGACCCGCGTTTTATCTATCGGCGCAACCCGCGCAATCTCGGCATGTGCGGCAATTTCAACGCGCTCGCGGATGCGGCCCGGGGGGAATTTTTCGTCGCGATCGGCGATGACGATCGGCTCCTGCCGGAGTTTGTGAGCCGGACGGTGGAGCAGATGAAACCGGAGGTCAGCGTGGTTTTTTGCAATCACTACCTCATCGACGAAAGCGGCCAACGTCTCGAAGCGGAAAGCCGCGCCCAAACCCGCCGCTACAAGCGCGATCGCGTCAAAGACGGCGTGATCGAGAGCGCGCAGATCGTTGCCTGGCAGCAATCAATCGCGATGTCGGCAGCATTGATCCGAACCAAGGAGATGCAACGGCTGCGGTTTCGTGAAGACCTGAACACGCCGGACGCGGAATTCTTTATCCGCCTCGCGCAGGAAGACGTGAAATTCGCCTTTTTGTCCGACTATTTGGTGGAATACAGGACCCATCTCGCGGCAACCAGCTCGGCCGGGCTGTGCAGCGAGCGGCTCGTGGAATATCTCCTGCCGATCGCGGTGCCGCCGGCAGTCGAACCTTACAAACGGCAACTCCTCGGCCCGCTCATGATGAACGCCGTGAGCCGCTGCCTCCGGCGTGGCGAGAGCGAGCGGGCGCGTACCTTCCTGCGGAGTCATTACTACCCGACGCGCGCACCGATCGAGTCCGAGTCGCGTTCCGCCTCACAACGAATGTCAGGAGCGACCGAACACGCAGTGAAACTGGGACTGCAACACCTCTGCGCGAGCCTGCCGCCCGCGATTGGCACGCCGACTTATCGCGCGGTCTGGGCCGCAAAAGACTGGGCTGGGTTATGAAAATACTCGTCACCGGAACCGAAGGTTATCTCGGCTCGCTCCTTGCGCCGATCCTGATGCAGCAAGGCCACGAACTGACCGCTGTTGATACCGGTTACTATAAAAGCGGCTGGCTTTACCACGGCTCGCCGACTACTCCGCGGACTTTGAACAAGGACATTCGGCACATAACTAGCGAGGACCTCTCCGGAATCGAGGCCATCGTGCATATGGCTGAACTGTCCAACGATCCGACGGGCGAGTTGGCGCCGAATATCACCTACGAGATCAATCACAAGGGTTCCGTCCGCCTGGCAGAGCTAGCGAAGGCTGCCGGGGTGACTCGTTTCGTTTACATGTCTTCCTGCAGTGTCTACGGCGTCGCCGACCAGGACTTCGTGACTGAAGAGTCAGCCGTACATCCGCAGACCGCCTACGCCATTTGCAAGACGCTGGTGGAACGCGACCTGAAACCGATGGCGGATGATAACTTCTCACCAACCTTCCTCCGCAATGCCACCGCCTACGGCGCCTCGCCGCGCATGCGCTTCGATATCGTTCTCAATAATCTCGCCGGTCTCGCCTGGACAACTCGCGAGATTAGAATGATCAGCGACGGCACCCCATGGCGGCCCCTGGTGCACGGACTCGATATCGCCCAGGCGATTTCGTGCGCGCTCCAAGCTCCGCGCGAAACGGTCCACAACGAGACCTTTAACGTCGGAGATACCCAGCACAATTATACGGTGCGGCAAATTGCCGAGATCGTCGGGGAAGTGTTTCCGGGCTGCAAGGTCAGCTTTGGTAACCAAAGCGCGGATAACCGCAGTTACCGAGTTTCCTTCGACAAGATCAGGAGCAAATTGCCCGGCTTTAGCTGCGACTGGGACGCGCGGCGGGGCGCAGAGCAGTTGCGAGCTATTTTCGAACAGATAGACATGACTCCTGAGACTTTTACCGCTCCTGGTTTCACTCGGCTCAAGCAACTCGAACATCTGATCCGGACGAAGCAGATCGATCAGAACTTTTTCTGGAAGCAGAACGGCCCCAGCCTGTCTCCGTGATTTTCACCGAAACACCGCTCCCGGGCGCTTACCTGATCGACTTGGAACCATACTCTGACGAGCGTGGTTTCTTCGCGCGCACTTACTGTCAGCGAGAGTTCGAGGCCCACGGACTTACCGCGGAGGTCGTCCAGTGCAATACCTCCTTCAACGCAGGGAAAGGAACGATCCGTGGCCTGCATTACCAAACGCCTCCGGCCGCCGAAGCGAAACTTGTTCGCTGCATCCGCGGAGCGATCTTCGATGTCATCGTCGATCTGCGCGCTGATTCCGCTACTTTCGGAAGACACTTTTCGGTGGAACTCACCGCGGACAATCGTCGCGCACTCTTTGTGCCGGAAGCCTTCGCGCACGGCTTTCAGACCCTCCTGCACGAGACCGAAGTGCATTACCAAATGAGTGCCTTCTACGACCCCGAGAGTGCCGCCGGCTTTCCGTACAACGACCCCAAACTCAAAATCGGGTGGCCGCTTCCTGTAACCGCTATCTCGGAGCAAGACCGTAACTGGCCCGCCTTTTCCTGATGCAGTCGCCGGCCGAAGCAATGATCGCCTTGACCGCGCGACTCTATCCCATTTGTCGCAGCATCACTGGCGATGGCGTTCGAGAATCACTGGCCATCCTGCGCGAACATATCCCGCTCGCCATCCATGAAGTTTCGAGCGGCGAAAAGGTTCTCGACTGGACCGTTCCGCCGGAGTGGAACATCCGTGACGCCTTCATCAAGAACGCCGCAGGTGAGCGGCTCGTGGATTTCCAGAAGCTCAATCTTCACGTCGTGAGCTACAGCACTCCGATCCTGCGCAGGATGCGCCTTCCGGAGTTAAGAGAACATCTCTTCACCGTTCCGGATCACCCCGACTGGGTTCCTTATCGCACTTCCTACTACCGCGAGAACTGGGGCTTCTGCCTGAGCGAACGTCAGTTCGCACGCTTCAATGAAAACGAAGAATATGAAGTTTGCATCGACTCCACGTTGCAGGATGGACATCTCACTTACGGAGAATACCTCCTCGCGGGAGAACGCTCCGATGAAATCTTGATCTCGACTCATATTTGCCACCCTTCCCTCGCGGACGACAACCTGTCCGGCATCGCGGTCGCGGTGGCTTTGGCCCAACATCTCGCCAACGCGCCGAGACGTTATTCTTATCGCTTCGTTTTCGTTCCGGGAAGCATCGGCGCCATCACTTGGCTGGCGCGAAATGAGAACACTCTTGGGCGCATCCTTCATGGATTCGTTCTCACTTGTGTCGGGGATTCGGCTCCACTCTCCTACAAGCAAAGCCGCCATGGTAACGCGGAGATCGATCGCGCCTTTGCGCATGTCCTGGGTGAGCCCGGCGCGCCCTTTTCGCCCTATGGCTACGACGAACGCCAGTATAACTCACCGGGCATCAATCTTCCCGTCGGATGCCTCCGGCGTTCGATCCACGGGACGTTCCCGGAATATCATACCTCGGCCGATGACCTCTCGTTCGTTCGCCCTGAGGCGCTGCAGGATTCACTCGACAAGTGCATCGAGGTTCTCAACCTATTGGAGCGGAATCGGACCTACCTGAATAACAGCCCGAAAGGTGAGCCCCAGCTCGGTCGTCGCGGTCTCTACGAAGGCCTGAACGCGGATCCGAACAAGCGCCAACACGAGCTCGCTCTGCTCTGGGTGCTAAACCTTTCCGACGGTAAGCACTCACTCCTTGACATCGCCGAACGCGCCGAGCTGCCCTTTCCTGTCATCGAACGCGCCGCGACTGCGCTCGCCGCGACTGATCTCCTCTCCGTGATCGCTCCATGAAGATTGATTGCGCAGTGATCGGCGGAGGAATTGTCGGCCTGAGTGTGGCGCTGCACCTGGGACAACGTGAACCAGGCCTGCAGATCGTAGTCCTGGAGAAAGAGGCCGAACTCGCGAGTCATCAGACTGGCCGCAACAGTGGCGTCATTCACTCCGGCATCTATTATGCGCCCGGCAGCTTGAAGGCTCGCTTCGCGCGAGAGGGCAATCGCTCGCTGATCGCCTTCTGCGCAGAGCACGGGATCGCGCATGACGTTTGCGGTAAAGTTATCATCGCGACTCAAGAGCAGGAGCTGCCAACGCTCGATGCCTTACTCAAGCGCGGACGCGAGAATCAAATCGACGTCGCGCCCCTCTCGGCCGCCGCAATTCGCGAGACAGAGCCTCACGTCCGCTGTCTGCGCGGCCTCCGGGTTGCTGAAACTGGGATCGTTAACTACCGCGACGTCTGCCGGAAATTTGCCGAGCTCATCGAGGAGCAAGGCGGAACGATTCGAACCGGAACCGAGATCACCAGTATTCAGACGGGCTCCAGCTCACATCTCTTGGAGACAACGCAGGGAACAGTCGAAACGCGCTTCCTCGTTAACTGCGGCGGTCTTCAAAGCGATCGTCTCGCCCGCGCCGCCGGGTTAGCCGTGCAGGCGAAGATCACCCCTTTTCGCGGGGAATACTTCGAGTTGCTCCCGGAGCGCCAGCACCTCGTGAAGACACTCATCTATCCAGTGCCCGATCCCGCGTTCCCGTTCCTTGGAGTTCACTTCACCAGGATGATCGACGGCTCGGTTCATGCTGGTCCCAATGCGGTGCTGGCGCTGAAACGTGAGGGCTACGCGAAGACCGACTTCAATCTCGGAGATCTCTGGGAAACTCTGACTTATCCCGGGTTCTGGAAACTTGCGTACCGGCACTACGAACAAGGTCTCGCTGAAATGTATCGCTCCTATAGCAAAAAAGCTTTCGTCACCAGTCTGCAACGACTGATCCCGGAGATCACGGCCGATGATCTGGTTCCCGCTGCGTCGGGGGTTCGCGCGCAGGCGTTACTTCCCACGGGCAATCTGGTGGATGATTTTCTTCTTCTGCCGGGGGCCCGTTCCATCCACGTCTGCAATGCGCCTTCGCCAGCGGCGACGGCTTCTTTGGAAATCGGACGGAAGGTTGCACGGCAAATCCCGGAGCTCCGAACAAAGCAGACCGTCGCTATCGGATGACAACTGCTTCCACCTATCGGTGTCGCTTCTGCGACGCGCCGCTCAATCACACCTTCGTTGATCTCGGCTTATCGCCGCTGTGTGAATCTTATGTGCCTGCACCCGAGCTGAAGGGCCCCGAAGTGCTTTACCCGCTGCATTCCTTCGTCTGCGACAACTGCTTTTTGGTGCAACTACCGGAGCATGTCGCGCCCAAGGCGATCTTTGAAGAATACGCCTATTTCTCATCCTACTCCGACAGCTGGCTGGCCCACGCCAAGACCTACGTGGAGACCATCTCCGCGCGGCTGGGTTTAAATGAGGGGTCACTCGTGGTGGAACTGGCGAGTAACGATGGCTACCTCCTCCAGTATTTCCTCGAGAATAAGATTCCGGTTCTCGGAATCGAGCCAGCCAAGAACGTCGCGCGTTCCGCCCAGGCGAAAGGCATCAACACCGTCACGGAGTTTTTCGGCTCGAACCTCGCGCACACTCTCGCAGAGAAAGGATATCAAGCTGATCTGCTTCTTGGAAATAACGTTCTCGCGCATGTCCCGGACATCAACGACTTCGTCGCCGGGATGAAGCTGCTCTTGAAGCCAGAAGGGGTCATTACGATGGAGTTCCCGCACCTCATCCGCCTGATCGAAGAAAACCAATTCGACACGATCTACCACGAACATTTCTCCTATCTTTCATTCACCACAGTTGAGGCAATCTTTGAGGCACGCGGGCTTCGACTGTTCGACGTCGAGGAACACACGACCCACGGCGGTTCCCTGCGTATCTTTGCGTGTCATGCTGAAAACACTTCGCGAGCCGTCTCGGAGGCAGTCGGGAACCTGCGGACGCACGAAGCAAACTGGGGGATCGATCGGCTCGATCGTTACCTTAAATTCACCGATCAGGTCGAAGCGACCAAGCGTGGGATTCTGCGTTTCCTCATCGACGCCCGGAATGACAAGAAGTCGGTCGTCGGCTACGGCGCGCCGGGAAAGGGCAACACGCTCTTGAACTACTGCGGCATTCGCACGGATTTCATCGCTTACACGGTCGATCGCAGCGCCTACAAGCAGGGGAAGTTCACTCCCGGCACCCGGATTCCCATTTATCCACCCGAAAAAATCCGCGAGACCAAACCGGATTTCCTCTTTATTCTCCCGTGGAATCTAAAGAACGAGATCATGCAGCAACACTCCTATATCCGTGAATGGGGCGGCAAATTCGTCGTGCCGATTCCGGAAGTATCCGTTTACGCGTAAGACGAAGTCATGAAAGTTGTTCTCTTTTGCGGTGGCCAGGGAATGCGCCTGCGGGAAGGCCCGCAGCCCGTGCCGAAGCCGATGGCAGTGATTGGCTACCGACCCCTGCTCTGGCATTTGATGAAGTATTACTCTCATTACGGTCACAACGACTTTATTCTTTGCCTTGGTTACGGCGCCGACATCATCAAGCAATCTTTCCTCGAGTATAACGAATGCATCTCCAATGACTTCGTTCTTTCCGACGGCGGCAAGAAGGTGGAGCTCCTTCGCAAAGATATCGAGGACTGGCGCATCACCTTTGTCGACACCGGCCAGACTTCGAACATCGGACAACGGCTTTTGCGCGTGAAGAGTTTCGTAGAAAATGAGGAAGTGTTTCTGGCGAACTATGTCGATGGTCTGACCGACCTTGTCCTGCCAGACGAGATCGACTACTTCCTCGGGAAACAAAAGGTCGGTTGTTTCCTCGGAGTTACCCCGACCGCGACTTTCCATACGGTTTCCATGGATGACGACGGACTGGTTAAAGGTATCGCGCATATCGCCAGCTCCGGGAACCTGATTAATGGCGGATATTTCATCTTCCGGCGGGAGATTTTTAACTACCTCCATGAAGGCGAAGACCTGGTGGAAGAGCCTTTCCGCCGACTCATCGCGGAGCGGCAGCTCGTGACCTATCCCTACGGAGGGTTCTGGGCTTGCATGGATACTTTTAAGGAGAAACAACAACTCGAAGACTTGCACGCGAGCGGGCGCGCGCCGTGGCGGGTGTGGGACGCGCAATAGCCATGCTCGCATTCGATCTCCCGGCGCGGGCTCGGAACATCCTCTGCCTCGGCGCACACGCCGACGATATTGAAATCGGATGCGGCGGGACGCTCCTGCGCTGGATCTCCGCGCGGCCGGATCTGAACGTGCGTTGGGTGGTGTTCACTGCGGAGGGCAAGCGCGCAAACGAAGCGAAAGCGAGCGCGAAGGCGCTGCTCCAGCGGACGAAAGCGAAAGTTAGCGTCGCGAATTTCCGGACCAGCTTTCTCCCTTTCGAGGGCACGAAGGTGAAGGACCACTTCGAAAAGCTACACAAGTCTTTTGAACCAGACCTGATCTTCACTCACTATCGCGAGGACCGGCATCAGGACCATCGGCTCCTTTCGGATCTGACCTGGAACACCTATCGCGATCATGTCGTCCTGGAATACGAGATACCCAAATACGACGGCGATTTGAGTAGCCCGAACTTCTTCGTGCCGCTCGAGGAAGAGTTAGCCCGCAAAAAAGCCGCTCACCTTTGCCGCTACTTTCAGACCCAGGGAAACAAGCACTGGTTTGCCGAAGAAACATTTCTCGCGCTGATGCGACTCCGGGGGATGGAATGCGCCTCGGCCTATGCTGAGGCTTTCTACTGCCGCAAACTCGTCTGCGCCTGACGATTTAGTGATAAACGAAGCCGGTCGCGGTCACGACCTGCCCGTTATGAATCAGGGCCGTGTGTTTCTGCGGGCCGGTGTAGGCGCCGAAGACGTTACGAGCGTTGACCGTAAAATCGACGAGATAGCCGGAGACCTCGCGCCCTTTGCCGACATCTAGCTTCCCCTGCTTCGGCTTTCCGACCGATTTCACAACCACGCTCCTCGGATCGACCAGACCGGCACTGAGCCAGGCTGTGACAATTTCCTGATAGTTCTCCGGGTAGGAACCGTAGACGGTAGATTCCGGCGTGGGCGTCTGCGCCGTCGAGCTCCCGACGGGGAAGCCGCAGATAAGGCAACCGACTAACGCGAGAAGTTGGGCAAGGTGTCGCATCATTCAGCGTAAGCCCGTGCTTCGCGATGTCGAGGCAGGGAGAAGAGTCTTCCCTTGAGTCGCTGAACTGGTTATGGATGTGATCATGCGACATCTTCTCATCCTTTTCGGGGCCGGCATCCTTCTTCTCAGCGGTATCGGACCGGCCTTTGCGCAAGCGCCTTCTCTAAGCCCGGCGACCGCCGCCCCGGCCTCAAGTTCCATGGACCCGGCCGCTGCAACCCAGGCCTGGCTGGACACGGTCCCGCCCGATAAACGCAAGCAATCCGACGCTTACTTCGAGGGTGGCTATTGGCTGATTCTTTGGAACTACCTCGCGAGCGCCGCGTTTTCGTTGCTCCTGCTCTGGGGCGGAATTTCCGCGCGACTTCGTGATTTCGCAGAACGACGGACCCGCTTTCGTCCCCTCCAAGTTTGGATCTACGCCGTCGGCTATCTCCTGCTCGCAACGATCCTCACTTTCCCGCTCACTCTCTACACCGACTACTTCCGCGAACATCAATACGGGCTGGCGACGCAGAATTTTCCCGCATGGCTCGGTGACCAGAGCAAAGGCCTGATCATCGCGCTCATCCTCACCCCGTTACTCCTAATGCTCCTTTATGGCGTTTTCCGTCGCGCGCCGCGCACGTGGTGGCTTTGGGGCACCGGCCTCGGCGTTATTTTTCTCGTCCTGGGGATGCTGATCGCGCCCATCTTCATCGAACCGCTTTTCAATACCTACAAACCGCTCGCCGATTCGAAAATCAGCGATCCCATTCTCGCGATGGCGGCTGCGAATGAAATCCCGGTCCATCAGGTTTTCGAAGTTGACGCCTCGCGCCAGAGCAATCGCGTGAGCGCGAATGTCGCCGGTATTTTCGGCACCGCCCGGATCGCGTTGAATGACAACCTCCTGAAGCAATGCACGCTCCCGGAAATCCGCGCGGTCATGGCGCACGAGATGGGGCACTACGTGCTCAATCACGCCCTCAAGCTCGTGCTCTACTTCGGTCTTTTCATGTTCGTCGGCTTCGCGCTCTTGAATGCCGTCTTTGATCGTTGCATCGCGCGCTGGGGCGAACGCTGGGGCGTGCGCGGCATCGCCGATCCCGCCGGCCTGCCGTTGCTCGCACTGATTTTTTCGACCTACTTTTTCTTCCTCACCCCGCTCCAGAATAGCGCCGTGCGCGTGACCGAGCGCGAAGCCGACGCCTTCGGCATCAACACCGCGCGCGAAGCCGACGGCTTCGCGATGGTCGCGCTCAAGCTCGGGACCTACCGGAAGCTCAATCCGGGCCCGTGGGAGCAAGTGATCTTCTTCGACCATCCGAGTGGCCGCGCCCGCATCCGCATGGCGATGGATTGGAAGGCGGAGCACCTCCCGCCGGGGGACGCGGCCGCTCCGCTCAAGGTGCCTTCTCGTTAGGCGAGGCGCTCGCGGCCGGGGTCGAAACCGCGGCGGGCACGGGCGACTCGAGCGCCTGCGTGAGGAGATTCGCCAGTCGCCAGCCGGCGAGGTGCATCTCGTTCAGGACGACCTGCGCAGACCATTTCCGGTAGGAAAGCCCATCCGGCATCGCCCGTTCGCGCGCCTCGCCATCGGCCACCATCTGCTCGTGATCGAGCTTCGGATGCACTTGCTCGATCCGCAGCCGGAGGTGTGCCTGTTCCGCGAGCGGCAGGATTTCGTCTGCCCACGCTTCCGGATATTTCTCCAGCGCGACATCCTGAGGCAGCCGCCAATGCTTCGGCTCTTCCGCCGCGAGCTTCTGTGCGAGCGCAACCTCGGCGACGTCCATTTTCGCACGCCGTTCTTCCTTCGGCATCGTCGGCGGGAGTTGCGGGAGATTGGTGAAAACCGTCTCGGAATCCCAGTAGCCGTGAAATTTCGGATGCTTCGCGGCGAAGGGCGGCGGCGTGCCATTCAGTTCCAAGTGCAAAGTGTTGCCGCCCTGGTCGGGATAGACTTCGCCCGGCTGGTCGGGATTCGTCGGCTTTCCGGCCGCGTCGAAATAGACCGCGCCGACATGCAGGGGCTGATGAATGTCGGCGACGAAATGAGCGAGCAGAATGATCGCGATCGGCTTCGTGATTCCACGCGCGTTCTGCTCTGGCTCCGCCCCATTCAGGACCGCGATGCAGGAGCGCATCATGTGGACGATATCCCAGTCGCTTCGGCCCGCTTTACCGTCGGCATATTTTTCCAGCGGCTCGCGCAACGGCACATCGGTGTAGTGAAACCAGTGATGCGAAGGGACGGGCGATTTTTCGTCGTGAGTCGGCGGGTTCGCTTTCCAGAAAGCGCGCAACTGCTCGGCGATTCTCGGGTGCGACGAGAAGTAGCGCTGCACCATCGGATCCTCGACGCCCTTCTTGTCCCATTGCTTGATCGTGTCGGGAATGATCGCGACCTCGCGCAGGCTGTAGCCATCGAGCAACTCGGAGACCTTTTTGCCGGCGGGTGTTCCGGTGAGGAGTCGATCGGCAACCGCGCCGACGATCTGATGACCTTCCGGTCCGTAAGCGAAAAGAGTCGGAACGACGCTAAGGGCGAGGAGCAGAAAGAGGAGCCGTTCCATTAGGAGCCCAAGATGGTATCGCGATATTCTCCTCCGAGCACCTCCTTCGCTCCGAACGCCTTCCGTTGTAGACGCCTCCCTCTGGGAGGCGCGGGAGAAACGGTCGAGGGCTATTAGGACACCGGAGCGTGTGCCCGCGCTTCGCAGAGCGAAGCGCCAACAATTTCGATCGCGTCGCGGTGCGCCTAACGACTCGCGGCCACTTCTTCGCTCGCCGCTTCGTTAAGCACGAGCGACTTCTGCTCCTCCGCCGGTTTCGACTCCGACGTTGGCAGCGTCTTCGCCGCCGGCTGCGCCGCGCTCAACCGCATCCCGACGAGCTTGCTCACCCCGCGTTCTTCCATGGTCACCCCGTAGAGCACCGCCGCGCGCGCGATCGTTCGTTTGTTGTGCGTGATGATGACGAACTGACTCTGCGCCACAAAACGATCGAGCATCTTGATGAACCGATTGATGTTCGATTCGTCGAGCGGCGCGTCCATTTCGTCGAGGATGCAGAACGGGCTCGGCCGCACCATGTAGATCGCAAAGAGCAGCGCGACCGCGGTCATCGTGCGCTCGCCGCCGGAGAGGAGCGACACGCTTTGCAGCTGTTTGCCCGGCGGTTTCGCGATGATGTCGATGCCGCTGTTGAGCGCATCGTTCTCGTCGAGCAGCGCGAGATCGGCGCGGCCGCCGCCGAAAAGTTCCGCGAACATCTCGCGAAAATTGATCCGCACCTGCGCGAAGGTTTCGGCGAAAAGTTTCTCCGTCGTCTGGTTGATCCGCGCGATCACGTCGAGCAGTTCGCGTCGCGAATTCGTGAGGTCGGTGTTCTGTGTTTCGAGGAAGGTGTGACGCTCCTCGAGCTCGTCATACTCGTGCACGGCATCGAGATTCACCGGCCCCATGGCGTCGAGCTGGCGGGTGAGTTCCGCGATAATCGCGATCAACTGCTCCACGGTCGCTTCCGTTTCCTCGGCGTTTTCCGGGCCGCATTTCACCTGGGCACGGAGGCACTTGTTGAAAGCGTAACGATCGGGTGAAAACTCGCGCAGATCGACCAGGTAACGCCGCATCGCATGCTCCGCGATGTTCTCGATCTTGAGCTGGAGCTGCGTCTGCCGCACCTCTTCCTTGCCGCGGGTGTCGTGAATTTCGCTGAGTGATTTGCGCTGCGCGCGCAGGTCGGCCTCGAGCGCGTTCACTTCCGCGAGGTAAGTTGTGCGGGTCGCGGTGATCGCATGCACAGCAGCATCGGCGACGGCCAGGGCCTCGCCTTCCCGCGCAATCGCTTCCTCGGCCGCGGCGGTCTCGATCCCCTGCTGTTCACGGCGCGATTGGTAGGAAACAATGTCCGCGCGACGGGCCGCAATCATCTCGGCGAGCTCGGCTTGGCGCGCGGTCATCGGCTGACGCTGCGTGCGCAGACTTTCGTGCCGCTGTTGTTCGGTGGCGACGGCAAGACGCAGTTCGTTCACCTGCTCCGTCAGCTCGGCGTCGCGCAGGCGCGCAGCTTCCGCGGCGCTCTGCGCGGCGTCGCGCTGTTCGCGCTCGATGACGCAGGTGCCCTCGTGAGTTTCGAGCTCCGCCTGGAGCTGCGCGATGCGTTCCGACGACGCGGCGAGTTGCTGGTCGAGCGTCGCTTTTTCCCATTCGATGGCATCGGCTTTGCGGCTCGCTTCGTGCAGCTCGCGCTCGCGCGCGGTGACTTCGAGCGCGGTCGCGGAATGTTCGGCCCGCGCGACCTGAAGATGCGCGCGAAGCTCCTCGATCTGCCCGACCGCATGGGTGTGCGCGTGCTCGATTTCTTCGCGGCGGTGGCGTAATTTTTCGCGGTCTTCGAGCAGTTGCCAATGCACTGCGCCTAACGACGCGATCTGTGCCTTGCGCGCGAAAACCGAATTGTTCTCTTCGTTTAAGCGACCGCCGTAAATCACGCCGTGATCGGAAATGAGCTCGCCGGCAAGGGTGGCGAAGGCGAGCTCCGGCGCCTGTTTTTTCAGGTCGCGCGCCTCCGCCAGATCGCGCACGAGGACGACGCCGCCTAACAGGTGCTTGACCAATGGGAGCAGCGCTTCCGGCGCATGCACCTTGTCGGTCGCCCACCCGAGGGCGCCTTCTGGGAGAGAGGGTGCCAGATCTCGGTCATCCCGAGCGGAGCCCCGCGGACGCGGGGCGGAGTCGAGGGATCCCGTCGGGCTTCCGTGAAGCTCCGTTTCGCCGGCATGGGGAGCTTCAGGGAAATCCTTCGGGATCCCTCGGCTTCGCTCGGGCTGACGCGCAGACGCGGCCACGAGGTTCGGCGCGATCAGTGCGGTCTGACCAAGATTTTGCTCGGTTAATTTCGTGATGATCTCGGTCGCGAGCTCATCATTTCGCAGCACAATCGCGTGCAGATTGCGGCCGAGCGCAGCTTCGATCGCGGCGATGAATTGCTCATCGACTTCGATCAGCGACGCGAATGCGCCCTGAAGCGCGGGCAGGATGCGATCGGGATCGTCGAGTCCTTTCAGCAGCGCCTGCGAACCTTGCGCAAGGCCTTCGCCTTCGTCGTTTAGCTGCTGCAAGATTTCGAGACGCGACTGGCGCTCGGCGACCGCGCGTTCGCTCGCGAGCAGCTCGGCATCGGCCTCGCGTAGCGCCTGCAGCTCGCCTGCGACTTCCTCTTCGCTCGGCGGGATTTTCGCGGTCAATTCCTGCACCATCTGGCTTTGCGCCTGGCTGCGCGCGCGGATCGCGTCGACCGCTTCGGTGAGTCGCCCGCGCGTCGCCGCGGCTTCGCCTAACGACGCCGCCAGTTCCGCGAGCCGCGGCGTGGTTGCGCTCCGGCGTTCGCTCGTGCCGGTGATCTCCGCGGCAAGATCGGCGAGGCGATTTTCCGCGCGGGAAATGGAGAGTTCGAGCGCCTGCAAAGCCTGCTCCTGCGTCTCACGTTCGCGCCGCACTTCGGCCGCGCGTGCCGTCGCTTCCGTGAGCTCGGTTTTTTTCGCCGCGAGAAGACGCTCGGTTTCGGCAAGGAGCGCGTCGGTGCTGTGAATCTCGGTTTCCTGTTGCTCGAGTTTCGTCTCCGCGGTCGTGACGTCGCTCGCGTAGCGCTCGATGAGACCGGTTAGTTCCTGCGCGCGCTCGCGATTGAAATCGATCCGGTTCCGGTGCGTCGCGATCTGGTTTTGCAGCCGCTGCACTTCACCGCGCGCTTCGTTGATCCGCGCGTCGACTTCCTCCAATTGTCCGCGCTGCCCGGCGACGGCGTTCTCCTGTTCCTCGATCGCGAGCTCCGTCGTCCGCTGCTTTTCGTCGAACTTCCCTGTCGCGCCGCGCGAGGTCTCGAGTTCCGCGCCTAACGAGTCGAGCTGCGCGCGCGAATGATGGGTGTCGAGCACTTGGAGATCGCCCATGAGCGCCTGGTAACGGCGCGCTTTCCCGGCCTGCCGCTGGAGCGAACCGATCTGGCGTTTTACTTCCTTAATGATGTCGCCGAGCCGGAGCAGATTTGCCTCGGTCGCCTCGAGCTTGCGGAGCGCTTCACGCTTCTGGCCCTTGTATTTGGTAATGCCGGCAGCTTCCTCAAAAACCGCGCGCCGATCTTCCGGACGCGAGCTTAGGATCTGGTCGATCCTCCCCTGCTCCATGATCGAGTAGGCGCTGCGGCCGACGCCGGTGTCGGCGAAAAGACTCTGGATATCCTTCAATCGACAGACGGTTTTGTTGAGCAGGTATTCCGAATTTCCGTCGCGATAAACGCGTCGAGTCACCCGCACGTCGTGCCAGTCGACGCCGAGCTCGGACGCGCAGTTCGTAAACGTCAGCGAAACTTCCGCGTAGCCGACTGCCTTCCGCGAGTCGGTGCCGCTGAAAATGACGTCGGCCATCTCGCCGCCGCGCAGCGCCTTGGCCGATTGCTCGCCGAGGACCCAGCGGACGGCGTCGAGCACGTTCGACTTCCCGCAGCCGTTCGGGCCGACGATGGCGGTGACGCCCTCGTGAAAGTTGAAAATGGTTTTGTCGGCGAACGATTTGAAGCCGAAAAGCTCAAGAGATTGCAGGTGCATGGATTTGACGGGGTGCCTTTCCCGATTAACCGCAGCCTAACAACGAACCGCAAGGAAATAATACCAGATTCTGTGCGGCGAAGCGGCCTCGGCCACCAAATATGGTGTGTCAGCCGGCTAAGATAGCGGCGCACGGTCGGGTCATCCCGAGCGGAGTCCCCGCGGCTGCAGGGGGCGGAGTCGAGGGATCCCGTGGCGTTTCTGGGAAGCTTCAGTTCAGACCTTCACGGCAGATCGACGGGATTCCTCGACTGCGCTGCGCTTCGCTCGGAATGACGGAGTTTTTAGACGCTCTCTTCGCTCGACCGCGAGGGGAGCGCCTTCCGGATCAGGTAAAGCACCGTTCCGACGAGAAAAACTACCCCGGCGATCTTGAATTCCCGCGAGGTCGCCTGCGCCAGAATCCAGACGATGAGGACGATCGAGATCAGCGGCACGATCTTCGCCCCGGGGAAATTAAAAGGCTTCTCGTCGGTCTGCACGTCGCGCTGCATGAGAACGAACGCGGCCGCGCAGCATACCAGATAGAGAAGAAGAGCGGCGACATTGGCCATCACCGCGAGCGCTTCGAAGGTCGAAGAGAGCGAGAACAAAAACGCCAGTCCTGAATAGACAACGATCGCGACATCCGGCGTGCGATAACGCGGATGCACGTGCGTAAGGCTCCGCGGCAGGATACCGTCGCGGCCGAGCGCGAAAAGAATCCGCGGCGAGCTCAGGATATCGCTCGCGATAAATCCAAACCCGGAAATCGTCGCACCGCCTAACAACAACAGCTGCCCGGTGTGCCCGAGGAAGGTGGCGGCGGCCGCGGCCAACGGCGCGTTCGTCTCCTGCCCGAGCCGTGGGCCTAAAGTTCCTTGCGCGACGAGCTGGATCAAGAGGTAGAGCACGGTCGTGACCGCGAGCGCGAGATAGATTGCGCGCGGCACGGTGCGCGCGGGATTTTTCACCTCGCCGCTCGGGATAAGTGCCACCTCGATTCCGAAGAAGGCAAAGAGCAGCAGCAGCACGGAATGCCCCAACGCATCGGTTCCCGGCCAGCCGGGCCAGCTGAGATTCCCAGGTTTAATGAAGAAGACGCCGACGGCGACGAGAATCAGGAGCGGCACCAGCTTCGCGACCGTGACAATGCCGACCGCGCCGGTGCCTTCGCGCACACCGCGGACGTTGATCGCCGCGAGCCCGGCGTAGACGAGGAAAAGAATCCCGACATGTCCCCACGTCCCGCCGAGGGACGGGAGGAGCGCGACGACGGTGCCAGAGAAGAAGTTCACCACCGCCGCGACGCTCAGCACTGCCGTCGTATAAAAGAAGAGCCCGGTGATGAACCCGACGTAGCGCCCAAAGGCGAGCTCGGCATACGCGTAGAGCCCGCCGGTGAGCGAGACGCGGCTGCCCGCAAGCGCAAAGCTGGTGACGAAGAACGCCATCGCGATCGCGCAGACCACAAACGCAAGCGGAGCCGCGCCGCCAAGCTGTTTCGACATGTCGGCCGGCAGCTTGAAGATGCTCGCCCCGACCGTGGTGTTGACGATGTTCGCGGTGAGCCCGAGGACGCCGATGGCGCGCAGGAGTTGCTCGTCGATCCGTTGCGATTTAGCCGGCAAATTTTCCACGCGCGCACCGTGCGCATAGTTGCGCGACGAGACAAGCTCCGATCTTCCGTGGCGCGAGCTTCCAGCTTGCGCGGTTCCGGTTAGGCGATTCGATCTCGCAAGCCTGAAGCTCGCGCCACTGCGCCACCAAATGCAAATTGCGCGCGCCGTGCTCCCGGCCTATAGCAACTGCCTCATGGGCCAACAACATCGAGTCACCGTCAAGCGCAAGCGCCGCAAAGCCTACAACGAACGTCAGCGGGTGGCGGCCGCCGCGAAGGCTCCTCGCCGCGCTCCGGCCGCGAAGACGCGAGCCAAAAAGACGACCGCCGTAAAGCCGTCTGCTGAAAAGGCGTCTGCCGAAAAGGTGTCCGCGGAAAAGGTGTCCGCGGAAAAGGCGCCGGCCGAGAACGCTTCGTAGAGACTCGCTTCATCCGCCAGGCGCGAGCTCGGAGCGCGCTGCTCCCTCACCGCGTGTCTGTGATCCTCGCGACGACAGAGCGTCGCGCTCCAGGGGGTTGCCTCACGGTTGAAGGTTGCTTTATCGTCGCGCGTGCGCCCGCAATATCTCTTGGTCGACGGGCACAGCATTATCTTCGCGTGGCCGGAGCTGCGCGCGCTGCACGACCGCCGCACCTCGCTCGCGCGTGACGCGCTCACTCGGCAACTGCGCGATTACCAGGACTGGAGCGGCATCAGCGTCGTCGTCGTTTTCGACGGGCGCGGCACGGCTGTATCCCATGAGGCGCTGGAGGGTGAAATCCAGATCTTTTATTCGCGCGACGGCCAGACCGCGGACTCGCTCATCGAGCGGCTCGCGAGCAAATACGCGGAGCGCTTCCAGCTACTCGTCGCAACGGGCGATTATCTCGAACAGGAAACCGTCTCCGCTTTCGGCGCGGAAACCATTTCGCCCGAAGGGTTGCGCGCGTTGTTGCAGGAAGCCCGCGGGCTTTGAGCGCGGCACCCATGACTCGGTCATCCCGAGCGGAGCCGGAGGCGGAGTCGAGGGATCCCGTGGCGAGATCTTTCAGCCTGCTCCACGGGATTCCTCGGCTCCGCTGCGCTTCGCTCGGAATGATCCCGGTTTTTAGACGCCCTCTTAGGCCGCGCCGAGGAGCGCCGGGTGCAACCTTGAAACGGTTTCGTGTCGCGCGCGCTGGCGATAGCTCGCGAGGACCCGCGAGAGAACGCAGTAAAGTTGTTCGACCGGCAGGTTCTTGCTCACATAACCGTTCGCGCCGGCCCGGAGCGCACCGTGCATTTTCTCCTCCTCATAGCCCGCGCCGGTGAAGACGATGATCGGCAGATTTGGCCGAATCTCGCGGATGAAAGTGATGAGCGAAATGCCATCGACCTTCGGCATGTTCAGGTCGACGACCACGACTTCGCAATCGTGTTGCTCGAGCCATTGCGCGGTCTGGAAACCATCGGTGAGCGAGGCGCAGGCGTGACCCTTCTGGGAAAGGTAAGCGGCGAGGAAGGTCGTGATGGCCGGGTCGTCATCGATGATGAGGAATTCAGCGCGATCGCGGTCGAGGATTTTCATAGGCATGGCAGAGGTGGCTGGTGAGGCGGTCTATAATTTCTATAATCTGTAAAGCAGTAACCTTGCCACCCTGCGCCGCGCCCGAACTTTTTTGCCGGCGGGCTTGCCTAACGAACCGAAAACCGGCGCAAACTTTTCGTTGAAGAGCCCCTCCCCGCACTCCAGCGTAGTCGCCCGATGGCTCGCGAATACACCCTCCAGCCCGCCCCTTCCGCGGCGATCGGCCTCGATTACAAGGCGGAGCTGAACGAGCAGCAATACGCCGCCGTGACCGCGACCCCTGGGCCGCTCCTCGTCATCGCCGGCGCGGGCTCGGGCAAGACGCGCACGCTCACTTACCGCGTCGCCTACCTGCTCGAGAACGGCGTCGACCCGCGCAACATCCTCCTGCTCACTTTCACGAATAAAGCCGCGCGCCAGATGCTCGACCGGGTCGCGAATTTGTTGCCGGTCGACGCGAGCGGGCTCTGGGGCGGCACCTTCCACTCGATCGGAAACCGGATGCTCCGGCGGCATGGCAGCGTCCTCGGTTTCGACAGCGGCTTCACGATCATGGATCGCGAGGACCAGAAGGATTTGATTAACGCCACCATCGCCGGTGCCGGGATCGACCCGAAGGAAATCCGCTTCCCGAAAGGCGACGTGCTCGCGGATATTTTCAGCTTCGTCGTGAACACCGAGCGCACGATGGAGGAGCTGCTCGCGGAGAAGTTTCCGTATTTCCTGCCGCTGATCGAGCAGATCAAGGACGTCCACAAGCGCTACGAGAAGCGCAAGAAATCGACCAACTCGATGGACTTCGACGACCTCCTCGAGAAGACGCTGCGCATGCTCAAGGAGCACGAGGAAGTCGCCGCCTTTTATCGTCGGCAGTTTCAGTTCATCCTCGTGGACGAATACCAGGACACGAACAAAATTCAGGCCGACCTGATCGATCTCCTCGCCGCGGAACACGAGAACTTGATGGTCGTCGGCGACGACGCGCAATCGATCTACTCGTGGCGCGGCGCGAACTTCCAGAACATCCTCGCCTTCCCGCAACGCTACCCGAACGCGCAGGTTTTTAAGATCGAGATCAACTACCGCAGCGTCCCGGAAATTCTGGAGGTCGCGAATGCGGCGATCGCGCCGAACACGCAGCAGTTCCGCAAAAACCTCACCTCCGCGCGCCCCGCGCAGCAGGCGCGTCCGGCGTTGGTCGCGGTGAACGACGGGGGCGAGCAGGCGCGTTTTATCGCGCAACGCGTCCTCGAATTGCGCGACGAAGGCGTGGAGCTGAACGAAATCGCGGTGCTCTATCGGGCGCATTATCACGCGGTTGAATTGCAGCTCGAGTTCTCGCGCCGCGGGATCCCGTATCAGATCACGAGCGGCATTCGTTTTTTCGAACAGGCGCACATCAAGGACGTTGCGGCCTTCATCCGTTTCGTCGCGAACCCGCGCGATGAAGTCGCGTTCAAACGCATGATTCGTCTCCTGCCTGGCATCGGCGGGAAGAGCGCGGAGAATCTTTGGCAGGGCTGGGAAAAGTCGTTAGGCGCTGTAGCCGGGGGCGCTGACCCCGGCCGGGATGACCAACCCGCTGCGCTCGCCGGGGTCCCCGCCCCCGGCTACAACAGCGGCATCAACTTTGGTGCCGTCCTGCGCATTCTGTCGGTCCCGGCGCGCTCAAAAAAATCGTGGGACCAGCTCGCCTACACGCTCGACGAAATCGCCCCCGGCGGTGTGCCGAAGCAGCCGACCGAGATGATCATGTCCGTCGTCGAGGCGATCTACGACGACTACGCAAAGGCGAACTTCGCGAACTACGAACTGCGGAAGGAAGACCTCACGCAGATCGCCGCTTTCGCCCGGCAATTTAAAGACATCCACGAGTTCCTCTCGCAGCTCGCGCTCATCAGCAACGTCGACGCCGAGCCGGCGGTGAACCAGGCCGGCGAGAAAGAAGCGGTCAATCTCTCCACCGTCCACCAGGCGAAAGGCCTCGAGTTTCACAGCGTCTTCGTGATCTGGCTGACCGACGGAATGTTTCCAAGCTCGCGCTCACTCGAGACGCGCGAAGCGATCGAGGAAGAACGCCGCCTTTTCTACGTCGCGATTACGCGAGCGAAGGACGAGCTCTACCTGACCTACCCGCACATGCGCCTGAATGCCGGGTATGGAGACATGTTCCAACGCCCGTCGCGCTTTCTGAAAGAAATCCCGACGCAGCTCGTGGAGGATTGGAATGTCCGGCGACCATAGTCATCCCGAGCGGAGGCCCGCGGAGCGGGCCGCAGCCGAGGGATCCCGTCGGGCTTCCTCGAAGCTTCCGAGCGGAACTCGACCAGCGGGATTTGCTCTCGCGCTTTCCAGAAACTCCGCGGGATCCCTCGGCTCCGCTGCGCTCCGCTCGGGATGACATGACGATTTCGCCTAACGAGAAGATCGCCGGCCTGCTTGCCCCTCTTTTCGCTCTGCGCACGGAAGACGATCTCGGGATCGGCGACGTCGAGGCGCTACGGCAATTCATCGACTGGGCGCGCCCGCTCGGCTTTCGGCTCATTCAGCTGCTGCCGATCAATGAAACCGGCGGCGACAACAGCGCCTACAACGCGATCAGCTCGCGCGCGATCGATCCAACGACGCTCCATCTCGCGCCCGGCTCGCCGGTTGATCTAACCCAGGAGATTTTCGACGAAGTCACGGCGAGCGTCGATCTCACGGCGCTGCGACGCGGCGGCGTGCACTACGAGATCGTGAAACCGCTAAAGAAGAAGCTGCTGGAGCGCGCTTATGCCGGTTTCGCGAAGCGCGCGCCGAACGAATCGTTCAAGAAGTTCTGCGGCGACGAGAGCGCATGGCTCGACGATTACACGCTCTTCCGCGTGCTCATGGAGATGCATGGCGAGCGCGAGATGTGGGATGAATGGCCGCAGAACACTCTCGCGGCCGCGCGCGCCTGGCTCGATTCGTTAGGCGGAAGCGAGCCCGCCGAGATCGAGCAGCGCCGCGAATTTTTCCGCTACGTCCAATGGCTTGCGCACGAGCAATGGATCGCGGTCAAAACGTTCGCCGAGGAACGTGGCGTCGCGCTCATGGGCGACATCCCGTTTGGCGTCAGCTACTACAGCGCCGACGTCTTCGCGCATCCCGAGAGCTTCGCACTCGACTGGTCCGGCGGCGCCCCGCCCGAGCCGTATTTCAAGGACGACGAGTTCACCCAGAAGTGGGGCCAAAACTGGGGCATCCCGCTCTACGACTGGAATCAGATGCGGACGCAGGATTTCGCCTGGTGGCGGCAGCGCATTCGGGGCGTGAAAGAAATCTTCCACATCTTTCGGATCGATCACATCCTCGGCTTTTACCGCATCTACGTCTTCCCCTGGCGCCCTGAGCGCAACCCCGAAATCCTCCCGCTTACCCGGGAAGAAATGCTCGCCGCGACCGGCGGACGCTCTCCGCAGTTCGCCCCGCGCAACGACGACACGGAAGAAAATTCCGAGCAGAACCGGCGCGACGGCGAGGAATACCTGCGCGTGGTCCTCGCTGAGGCGGGCGCGGCACGGGTCGTCGGCGAAGACCTTGGGACCGTGCCCGATTATGTCCGGCCGAATCTGCATTCGTTAGGCATCGCCGGTTTCAAGATCCCGCAATGGGAGAACGACCGGGAAGAGCGCACCATCCCCGGCCGCGACTACCAGCGTCTCTCGGTCGCGACTTTTGCCACCCACGATCACAAGCCGGTGCGCGCCCTCTGGGAGGAAGCTTTTGGGGAGGCCTCCGAGACCGAGGGCCAGTCACGCCACGAACTGAACAAAATGGCTAATTTCGCCGACGTGCCTCAGCCTAACGAAGCGACCGACTATCTCCGCGAGTTTTACCCGGCGATCTTCGAGGCGCTTTTCCGGAGTGAATCGTGGATCGCAATTGTGATGATCACCGATCTCCTGGGTCGCAAAGATCGCTACAACGTGCCGGGCACGGCCGCGGATTCGAATTGGACTCGCCGTCTGCACACGACGGTGGCGAAACTCGGCGGCGGCCACGCGCTGAAACGACAGCTGCATCTCATCCGCGAGCTGCTCCGCGACAGCGGCCGACTGTAGACGCTTCGCTCTGCGAAGCGCGGGGGCAGGCTCCGGCGTCTTTTCGGCCCCCACGCGTGCCCCCGCGCCTCCCAGAGGGAGGCGTCTACAAGTGCGCCGACACCGCGCCGCCAGGATGACAAGCTTTTGAAAGGCGTTTATGAGAGAACATGAATTCACCCATCAAAGTCGCCGTCACCGGCGCGGCCGGACAGATCGGCTACTCGCTTCTTTTTCGGATCGCTTCAGGCTCGATGTTTGGGCCGGATCAGCCGGTCCACTTGTCGCTCATCGAAATCCCGCCAGCGCTCGGCGCGCTCGACGGCGTCGTCATGGAATTGCACGACTGCGCGTTTCCGCTCCTCAAAGGGATCACGCCGACGGCGGATCTCGCGGAAGGTTTTCGCGACGTGAACTGGGCGCTGCTCGTCGGCAGCATTCCGCGCAAAGCCGGGATGGAACGCGGCGATCTCCTCGGCATTAATGGCAAGATTTTCATCGGCCAAGGCCAGGCGATCGAGAAAAACGCCGCCTCTGATGTCCGCGTGCTCGTGGTGGGAAATCCGTGCAACACCAACTGCCTGATCGCGATGAACAATGCGAAGTCGATCCCGCGGAATCGCTGGTTCGCCATGACGCGCCTCGATGAAAACCGCTCCAAGGCGCAGCTCGCGCAAAAGGCCGGCGTCGAGGTCACGAAAGTGACGAACATGACTATCTGGGGCAATCATTCCGCGACGCAGTATCCCGATTTCTACAACGCGCAGATCGACGGCCAGAGCGCCGACAAGGTCATCGGCGACGAGAGCTGGCTGAAGGAAACTTTCATCCCGATCGTGCAACAGCGCGGCGCTGCAATCATCAAGGCGCGCGGCTCTTCCTCCGCAGCCTCCGCCGCCAACGCGGTCGTCGACACGGTCCGCAGCCTAACGACCACGACGAAGGAAGGCGACTGGCACAGCGTCGCGGTCTGTTCCGACGGTAGCTACGGCGTCGAGAAAGATCTGATCAGCTCCTTCCCGGTTCGCGCCAACGGCGACGGCTACGAGATCGTGCAGGACGTTCCGATCAACGACTTCAGCCGCGGAAAAATCGACGCCTCAGTCGACGAAGTGAAGGAAGAGAAGAGGTTGGTTAAAGACCTTCTCGGCTAAGTGCGATGTCGCGGCGGCAGAGCCAGCGACGAAACTCCTCTGGCAGATGCCCCGCGAGCGCAAACTTGTTTTTGTTCAGAGTGGGCAGTTTTCCTCGCAGCTCCTCAGACTCCAGCTTCCAGCGCGCGAGCGCCTGCCGGAGATCAGGAACAGCCAGGCCTGTCGCCGCGCCCCCGTGGACTTGATGGAACGTTCCTTCCCCCAGGATAGTCCAGACCTGATCGGCCGATTCCACCGCCCGGGTATAAAAATCGAGGTTGACCAAGCCGCCACCGGGCTCCCCATAGCGCTCATCAAACCCGCCGAGGCGATCAAACAATTCTCGTGAGAGAAAGAAACAGTTCGATTCCGCTGCCGGCACCGAAAGGCCAAACTTCGTCTGCGGGGTGTCGGCCGCGATATCGAAAAGTCGATAGCCGTTATCCCACCATTCTATCTTCTTGAGGAGTTGCCGCTCCTGTTCGTGATTGTATCCCTCCATAATGCTCTCTGGCTGCCACTTCGGGCCAAGATGCCAGCCCCGCACTTCGACGAATGCGCGCGGGGACAGATGAAGCAAGTGGAGTCCCCAGTAAAGCGTCCCGGGCGTAACCATCCGCGCTCCGTCGATCATGACGCAGACGTGCGAGGCAGAAGCGCGCGTCACCGCGCGGTTGATCGCGCCCGCAGGGCTAGGTTTTGCCTCGGCTGGCGAAATGTAACTATAACGTAGGTTACTTATCCCCGACCAGATTACTTCGTTGAGGCGTTCGGGCGAGCCGTTGTCGACGAGAATAATTTCTACCTCCTCGTTCCTAATGTCTCGTTGGTAAGGAGCACGGAGCGATTGAATCGTATTTCCGATCTGCTTCGCCATCTTATAGCTAACCAGGACGATGGAAAGATTCATTCCCTTTCCTCCTCGAGCAGGCGTGAGTCCATCTCGGGGTTAGCCACGCAGATCGAAAGAACGCTCCATGTCATATACTTTGTAGCCGTGAGACTCGAATACTGGATGATCTTGGAATTCGGCTGGCCAAGGGTAAGCATGACCAGGACGAACCACATACCAACGGATGCCGGTTTCCCTGACTCCGCGTTGCAAAGACGAAAGATCAGTCGCGGAGTCCAAGTCGTGTAAACGCGCAAGTTGCTCGCGATAGTTGGAATCTCGAAAAGCCTTGCTGATCTTCGCCCAAAATTTTGGTCTGCCAGCGAAGGATCCATGCTCACTTAACCCATCTAGCATCGGATACCATGCTTCGAGATCCGAGTCTTGCACTAGGGCATCGGCCGGCGACTGGCGTCGGACGAAGGCGGCACTATCGACCAGGCCACGGTCCACTCGGACGTCATAATGACTGGCCGCGGCCGGCCACTTTCCCCGCTGCAGTCCTCGGCCGCAGTAGACAGGTACGATAAAAAGAAGGAGTGCCAGGAACAAGTAAGCAGTCCATGACCGGCGCGCGCATAAGAGCGAATAGAGATACCCCGCAGTTAACGTAGCGACAATCCAATAAGCCCAGACGAAGGGACGATGGATCAACTCCTCCGGAAGACCGAGCGTCGAGTTGCGGCTAAGTCCAAAAGTCATCAACAAGAGGATGAAAACCGCCGCCAGACAAACGCCGATGGAAATGTCGCTCTTTCCAAGGAGAAATGCCGCTAACCAAAGCAGAGGCGCGAGGATGGCGAAAATCCCAAGTGAATTCAGCAGGAGTAACCCCCCAGCCCGGGGCAGGTGTTGCGGGAAAAAGTCGCCAGCCTGAAAGATGCGATACCAGCCTTCGACGGGCGTGCGCTTCGCCATTCCCGAGAGAGATCTCCAATACCACATCCCCCCAGAGAAATCGAGGTGAACCCCGGGGCCGATGTGAAGGTAATTCGCAACCTGGACCGCAGCTACAGCCCCCGCGACGAACAGGGTCAGCCAAAGCCATTGGCGCCGCTTGCGAGGAGGCCAACCTAGAACGGCCAGAGAAAAGATGATCGGAAAGGAGGCCGCAAAAATATGGACCTTGAACACCGCCACCAAAATGCCCAGCACCAAGCCGGCGACTATCCATGAACGCCGCCCCTCGCGCATCCCTTGGAGGGTGAGCGCCAAGGCAGCTCCGGCAATCGCAACGCCATAGAGGCCCGCTGGCTCAATGTGTTGTAACCAAAAGTACCCGTAAAATGGATGAGCCACGCCTAACAAATAGAGGTCTGGGACCAGAACTGCGCCCACCAGAGACGCCAGCCCCGCTCCCTGTCCCCAGAAGATGCGACCGAGCGAGTAGCTGGATAATCCAACCAGAAAGGAGCCAAAGGGCGCCCAGAATCCAACCGCTGCGGCGTAGCAACGTACGTTCCCGACCTTTGCCAGCAAAACAGGGAGCGAGTAGCTAGCGTAGTGATAAACGATCGCAGGCAGACCTTTCCATTCAAAGTTTCCGACTTGCAGCAAAGTCTCACTGGTAAGGCTTCGCGCCAGGATAGTCGCGTGGAAAAAAAAGTCCGACCACGGCTTGAACACGACCGCACCATTAACCGAGTTAGTTGGCGAAATAAGATCCTGCGACCACCCACTTGCCGCGACAAGACTGACAATGACGGCCACCAACTCCAAAGAGGAAAAGCGCTGACGTCGCTGGTTATGAGGTCGAGGAATTGCAATCATCGTTACGACTAACCCGAGCAGAAAAAACCAAAGCGACAACGGTATGAACAGCTTCCAGGCCAACATTGCCGTCGAAATTGCAGCCACGCCGATGATGTAGTCAAAGGCGAAAAAGGAAGGCAGTCTAAGCGTAGCCGTGACGATACCGCCGGCGCGAAGCAGCATCCAAGGCAGAGCAATCAATAGAATCGCGGCACGCGCACTAAACTCTCCGCTGGCGAGTGTGATCCAGACGATCAGAACTGCTGAGATCAGAAGACAAGCTAACCAGTAGAGAGTGTCTGCCGGTTGCAGGTCGACAGTGTCTTCATGCGCCTCACGTCCTTCGCGCTGCTTGGGAATGGTCCGGCGGCTAAGCACAGCGGAATGCTTTCACGGCCTTGACCACCTCTGCCTGTTCGCTCTCCGTCATATCGTTGTAAAACGGTAGCCGGACGAGCCGTTCAGAGATGGTTTCGGTCCTAGGGCAGTCTCCGTCCCTCCCTCCGAAACGACGCCCCATCGGGGAAAGATGCAACGGAAGATAGTGAAAAACCGCCAGAATCTCATGCTGCCGTAGGTGCGCAATAATGGACCTCTGAGCAGCCGCGCTAGGTAAAATCATCTGGAACATGTGATAACTCTGTTCGCATTCAGGCGGAACGGTCGGAAGTCGAACGCCATTTTCCGCGGACCAGTCTTCCAGCTGCTCTAGATAGTTCGTCCAGAGCTTACGGCGCGAACCTTGAATCTGCTCTCGTTCTTCGAGCTGTGCGCGCAGGAATGCCGCGAGTAAATCCGAGAGGAGGTAACTAGAGCCAAGATCGACCCAGTTATACTTGTCGACTTCGCCGCGAAAGAAGCGGCTGCGATCCGTTCCCTTTTCGCGAATGATCTCCGCACGTTCGACGAGGGCCCCGTCATTGATGAGCAACGCGCCGCCTTCGCCGCAGGTGAAGTTCTTTGTTTCGTGAAAACTAAGTGCGGCCAATTTCCCCAACGTACCAAGATGCCGCCCGCGATACTTACCGTAGAGTCCATGAGCGTTATCCTCCACAACCGCGAGGTGATGGCGGCGGGCAATATCCATTATCGTATCCATTTCGCACCCCACTCCCGCGTAATGCACGAGAAAAATGGCCTTCGTCCGAGGCGTAATTCGCGCTTCCAGAAGGCGTTCATCCAGGTTCAACGTATCTTCCCTAATATCCAGGAAGACCGGCCGGGCGCCTCGTAGGACGAAGGCATTTGCCGTCGAAACAAAGGTGAATGCGGGAAGAATAACTTCATCGTCAGGACCAATCTCGAGCAGGAGCGCCGCCATTTCGAGTGCATGGGTGCACGAAGTAGTGAGGAGCGCCTTGGGCACGCCTAACGAGTTTTGCAGAATGCTATGACAAGCCGCAGTGAAGTTGCCATCGCCGGAGAATTTTGGCGTGGCGATCGCCGCGCGCAGGTAGTCCATCTCCTTACCAGTCGCAAAAGGACGATTAAAAGGGATCCGGATCACGATGCCGCCGCCGGTTTCTTTGCGATCAGGAAGAGCGATCCTCCTGCAGGAAAGGAAACGCCCGCTTTAATGAGTGCGCGTTCGACCGCCAGAATAATTTCAAAGCTAGCATTGAGTGGCCGGCTAATCTCAAACTCTTCCCAAAGGTCAATAGCGCGTCCGCGCTTTTTCGTCAGGCGCGCGAAGATCATGAACGGCAAAAGAAGACTGACGAAGGAAGTGATGCGCTCGACCCGAAAGCCCGCCCGCTCGACTTTTCGGCGCAACTCAGCGCGTCGGTAACGTCGTTGATGCATCGAGTGTTCGTCATTTGCGCTCCACAAAAATGGATGCTGCGGCACAGTCACCAGAATGCCGCCACCAGGCCGCGTCGCCCCGAAGATTTGTCCAAGCACGACTTCATCTTCCACGATGTGCTCCAGAACGTCGAACGCTCCAATGACGTCAAATTCACTCACGAAGGGAATCTGGCGGGCGTCCATCTGAAACAAGTCGACTTCTGGCAGGCGTTCTCGGGCAAACGCGAGGCCACCGGCAAAGATTTCGCTGCCCGCCATCTGAAGCAGCGGCATCGTCTCGTAGAACCCCTTGAGCACGAAGCCGGTGCCACAGCCGATCTCGAAAAAATTCTTCGCATCCGGAAAATAGTGCCGCAGGCCCCATTGCAGAAGACGATTGCGGGCACCGAACCAGAAATGGTTCGCCTCGAAACCGGCGAGCTTGGCAAAGAACTCCGGTTTGAATCCGCCTTCCCTGCCCGGCGGGTCGTCCGCGAACCTAACGATACCATCGCTAATTGCAGGTCGCTCGTGACATTCCGGGCACTCCCAGGACTCGCTCACAAACGTATACCCGCAAGCGACGCAACACTTCATCAGGTTCCTAACCCTTAGCGCTTCCGGAAGACGAAAAGCTTCTGGGTGCCATAATCCCCGAAGGAAGGCAGAGTCGAAAACCAGCGGTTCCATTCCGCGTTCGGATTGGCCGGATCGGGCTTTCCGCCCAGCGCCCGGGCGAGGAGCGGCTTGAAGAGCCGTGTTCCCACGAAATAAGTGCTCGCGAAGTTTACCAGCTCTACCAGCTCAAAGTTTGATCCCAAGAATTCAATGACCCTTACCTCGTCGAGATAGCTGTTAAAGCCGGGCATCGGTATCTCTGAGAGAGACCATTCCCTTCTCAGATCGTTCAGTTTGCCCCAACCTTGTAATGTAGCTTCCGAAAGTAAGAGCACGCCGCCCGGTTTTAGCACTCGGGCACACTCCTGGAGCGCCTGGCATTGATGACTCCAATCGGCAAGGTTAATCAGGACCCGGATCACGACTAACTTATCGTAAGTGCTGTCGACTTCCGCTAACTCCAGGATATTCCCGACCGCGAAATCCACTTGACCAGGAATGGGCGACGGCAGGGATTGCAAGCGCCGGCGCGCTTCCTCCACCATCTCCGGGATGTAATCCAGACCTCGGATCCTGATCGCTCGTTGGGAGGCCAATTGGATGGTCGAATAGCCGTTGGCGCAGCCTACATCGAGGACTTCTTCTCCGTCATTCAGACGCGCGAGCAATGCGCGAATCTCCATCTCAATCACCCGATGATCCGACCAGGAGGCGCTGGGCGACTGGCCGTGTTCGATTGCCTGCTGCGTCCAGAAAGCTCTTATCTGATCAAGTGTTAATTTTTCACTCATGAGTTAGCGGCGTTGGCAGAGCAGCTGTTTCGACCCGGTCGCCCCCTTCGAGGCTCTGGCGAATCGTGTAAGCGGGGCGATCCATGAGGCGAAAGTGCACCCGCGCCAGATATTCTCCGAGGATTCCGAGCGCGAAAAGCTGCGCGCCGGAGAAGATGGCAATCACGGAGGCGAGAAAGGGAAAGCCCGGAACCGATCCGCCCGCGATGAAAAAGCGGAGCAAGACATAAGCGAAGACGCCGAAACCAAAAAGCGTGAATCCAAATCCTACGATGCTCGATAATTGCAGAGGGAGTATCGTGAAGCCCGTGATCATGTTTAAAGCATGACCGATTAGGTTTCGAAAGGTGTAATTGGAAACACCTACCGTCCGCGCATCGTGCTGCACGGGAATCGCGCTGAAACGTGTGGTTCCCCAGCTCAGCAATGCGTCGATGGAGACATGAGGACTCCGATATTCGGCAAAGGCGTCACGAATTTGTGCTCGGAAAATCCGATAAGGACTGACGCGCCGCGCCGTTTCCACCCCCATGGCAGAGCGCAGAGCGATCTTGGTCATCTGCGAAGCGAGGTCGCGCCAAAAGCCGTGTTGCTCATGTTCGGGATAACCATAGACCACGTCATACCCCTCCTCCAGCCGCTCGAGTAATCTGGGAATTTCCTCGGGAGGATTTTGCAAATCGTCATCCAGCGTTACGACCAACTCTTTTCGGGCGACGCGAATGCCGGCGAGCAGCGCGTTATGCTGGCCATAGTTTCGCATCATGTTTAGACCTCGAACATTCGGATCGTCTTGCGCGAGCCCAGCGATTATCTCCCAACTTCCATCCCGGCTTCCATCATTCACGAGGATGATTTCAAAATCATTACTGACCTGCAGGAGAACGGCCTTCAGACGACCAATCAAGGAGCGCAGTGAATTTTGACTATTGTAAACCGGCACGATCGCGGAAATGCTTCGGGTCGATTTCATGATCGTCGAAATATGCAAGTGCCCGTTTTGCGCTACAAGTAAGAAAGTTCAGCGATTCGCTTGATCAGCACCTCTCCACCGACCAGGGCACTGGCGGAATAAGCTCGTTCTTGAAATGCAAATTTTCCTTGCCTCGTGCCTCTTCGTCGTGGCCATCCTTGGATTGGCTTATGTGCCGGGGAAGCTCCTTCTGCTCCTCCTAAACCGAAGAGTAAGTCCGCTCGAAGAGGCCAGTCTCGCTTGTTCGGCCGGGCTGCTGATCAGCGGTCTCGTCTACTGGGTGCTCGCTTTTTTTAACCGGGAACACTTTTACGTCCTCTGGCCTCTGACGATGGCGGCGGTCCTTGTCTACCTCTGCGTGCGGGCACCTGGAAAGCGGTCCGTTCGACGCCGAACCTCCGAGGAATCGGATGATCCAGTCCGCCGGCACGAACGGGACTGGTCTGTCATGTTCCTTGGTGTCGTTGTTGCACTAGGGGTGACGATGCTGGCTCTCCTCCCCCAGTATTACACTAATCTTACCTTGCAGAAGGACGGCACGATGAAGGTGCACGCCGTTCCCGATGTCTTCTTTCACTTGGCCATCGCGAATGAGCTGACTCACTCGATTCCTCCCCAAGCACCCATCTTCGCGGGACGGCCGCTAAATTATCACTACGGAATGGACCTCACAGTCGCCATGTTCGAGAGCGCCACCGGCTTGACGACACAGGATCTTCTCCTTCGCCTGATCCCCACGCTTTTTCTCGTTCTTTCGATCGTCAGTGTCTATTGCTTCGCGCGAGCCTGGCTTAACTCCGGCTATTTCGGCGCTCTCGTCGCATTTCTGGTTTTCTTCGGGGAAGACTTCTCTTTTTTCCCCGGGCTGCTGCTTGGTGAAAAGGGAGATTGGTCAGTCCGTTTTTTCAACGTCCCTACCGTCCTCTCCCTGTTCTTTACGAATGCGATGCTTCCCGCGGTGGGACTTCTTTACGCCGGGCTGTTTTGTCTGCGCAACTACCTCCGAGAGCGCTCTCGGTCGTGGCTTTTTCTCTCCGCCTTTCTTTTCGTCGGCCTGGTCGAAGTAAAGCTCTTCACCGCGGTTCATATCATGTGCTCCCTAGGGATCGGGGCCATAGCCTACCTCCTCATTTTCCGAAAGACCGAGTTATTGAAAGTTGCGGCGCTAACTGCAATTCTCACCGCGCCACTCGTTCTGTCCGTCTTCCTGCATAATCGGAGCGGGGCGGACCTTATTACAACTTTCTCTCCATGGCCCTTCGTCTCTCTCGCGATGACCAGGTTCGGTTTGAAGGGCTGGTTCAGCGGCGTATTCGCTTTCACCCTGGTCGCTTTGCCCATTTATCTCATTGGTTGTCTCGGTCTGCGCGTGATTGCGGTCCCGAGTATCGTCCGTACAACCTTTCGGCCCAACCCGGAATCACCTTTGCGCTTCATCCTGGCAATCTTTGTGGTGCTCGGGGCAATTATTACGTTGCTCTGCCGGATCGTGCCTGCTTCTTCGGTCAACTCCTACAACAACAGCGTGTGGTTCTTCGCGCAGAGTAAGTATGTCGCCTGGCTCTTCGCGGCGGAACTCATTCAGCGATTCTATGGCCGGGTTGCGCTTCAAAGCGAACGGCCTGTTTTGATTGGCTTGGGCGTGACTGCAGCGACGCTGGCACTAACCATTCCCGCAACCGTCCAACACTTCGCCCTCGAACTTAATCCCCAACGAGTCTACGGAAAATCGGCCAACTCTGTGCAAAGATATAGTAGGGCGACGCTCGAAGTGGTTGATTCAATCAATAGACACGCCCAACCTGGCGACGTCGTGCTGGCCGATGAAACGCTCCTCGGGCCGGTTCTGGCACTTACGAAGTGTCGGGTGCCGTTGGGCTTCTTCTCGAATTTCCTTGTCTCACATGAGGATTTCACGACGCGGCAGACAGCAGAGGCCGTTTTCTGGAAGGCTTGGAAACAGGGCGAGGTCGTCAGTGCCATCGTGCGCGAGGCCAATGTCAGCTACATCGTCTTTGATAAACGACTGGACGGAATGCCATTGGCGCTCCCGGCTAACTTCGTAGAGGTGTTCCGCAATTCCGAATACGCGTTACTTCAGGTAAAGAAGCTGCCTTCGGTTCCCTGACGTATCTTAAATGTGGGTTGAATTCAGTTCGTGGCCGGTAAGCCGGCAAAACGCTTCGCGGTATTTGGCCGAAGTTCTGGCGATGACTCCCCTAGGCAGCGATGGTCCCGGGGCGGTTTTGTTCCACTCGAGTATCTCCAGGTAATCGCGCACGAACTGCTTATCGAAGCTCGGCGGACTTTTCCCGGGAGCGTAACTTTGCGCGGGCCAGAAACGCGAGGAATCGGGGGTCAGGCATTCATCGATCAGGATCAGTCCGTCGCTCGTTAGGCCAAACTCAAACTTCGTGTCCGCGACGATGATGCCGCAGCTCGCCGCGTGCTTTTTCCCGGCGAGATAAATCTCCAGACTGCGCTCTTTCGCCTCGCGCGCCACCTCCTCGCCGAGCAGTTCGCAGCATTTCGCCCAGTCGATGTTTTGGTCGTGCCCGTCGTTGTTCTTCGTCGAGGGCGTGAAGAGCGGCTCGGACAGCTCGGAGGCGAGGCGCAAACCCGGCGGCAATTTATGTCCGCAGACTTCGCCGGTGGCCTGGTAATCCTTCCAGCCCGAGCCCGCGAGATAGCCGCGCACCACGCACTCCACCGGCAGCGGCTCCGCGTTGCGCACGATCATCGAGCGGCCGCTCAACTCCGCTCGGAAAGGTTGCAGCTCTGGCGGGAACTGCGCGAAATCCGCGGTCACAAAATGATTCTGTCCTAACGAAAGCCGATCGAACCAAAACGCCGAGAGCTGATTTAAGACCGCGCCTTTCCCCGGGATTGGGTCGGGCAAAATCACGTCGAACGCCGAGAGCCGATCCGTCGCGACGAAGAGCAGAGTGTCGCCGAGATCAAACACCTCGCGCACCTTGCCGCTGCGCAGTTTTTTCAAGCCCGGAAGTTCCAGAGAAGTGATCGGCAGACGCGACATCGCGCTCACCATAGCGTGCCTCCCTCGGGCGCGCCAAGCCGCACCCGCTGTAGACGCTTCGCTCTGCGAAGCGCGAGGGAAAGCCCAATCGCAGGCGACCCCGTTTGCCGCCGCCACCTTTTCTCGGGATGCTGCCACATGATTCGGTCCCGTTGTTACCTGCTCGCTGCGCTCACCCTCTGCCTAACGACCCTCCCTGGTCGCGCGCAGGAAGCGACGCCGACGCCCGCCCCCACGCCGGAGCTTTACTCCGCGCAGACGATTTCCGAGATGAAGCAATTGCAAAAAGCCGCGCTCGAAAGCGACTACGCCTATCGCGAGGTCGCGCATCTCGCGGACAACATCGGCCCGCGCCTGAGCGGTTCCGCGCAGGCGCAGAAGGCGGTCGAATATGTCGCTGACGAAATGAAGAAGCTCGGTCTCGAAGTGCAGCTCGAGAAAGTGATGGTGCCGCATTGGGTTCGCGGCGAAGAGACCGCGGCGCTGGTCGAGTATCCCGGTCAGGCCGCCGGCACGACGCAGAAAATCGTCCTCACCGCGCTCGGCGGCAGCGTCGCCACGCCGGCCGCGGGTTTGACCGCTGAAGTAGTAGTCGCGCGCGATTTCGCTGAGCTCACTTCGTTAGGCGAAGCAAAAGTGCGCGGCAAAATCGTGGTCTTCAATCATCCCTTCGATCGCGAGATGGCCGCGACGGGACATGGCGGCGAAGCCTACGGTGAGTCCGTCGTTTATCGCGGTAAAGGCGCGAGCGCTGCCGCGAAACTCGGCGCGGTCGCCGCGCTCGTGCGCTCGGTCGGTGGAGCTGCCTATCGCCTCCCGCACACTGGCGTGATGCACTACGAAAAGGACGCTCGCCAAATCCCGACCGCAGCAGTCGCGGAAGAAGACGCCGAGCTCATGGCCGCACTCGCTGCGGAAGGCAAAGTGCGCCTCCAGCTCGTGCTCACACCGCAGACGTTGCCGGACGCGCCGAGCGCGAACGTCATCGCCGATCTCAAGGGCAGCGAGCATCCTGAGGAAGTTGTGATTGTCTCGGGGCATCTCGATTCCTGGGATCTCGGCACGGGCGCGATCGACGATGGCGCCGGCGTCGCGGTCGCGATGCAAACCGCCAACCTCGTGCACCAACTCGGTCTCAAGCCGAAGCGCACGATCCGCGTCATCGCCTGGATGAACGAAGAAAACGGCAACCGCGGGGGCGAAGGTTACGTGAAAGATCATCACGACGAGATCGGGCACCAATTCGCGGCGATCGAGACCGACCTCGGCGCCGATCACCCGATCGGGATCAACGTCGTCGGGCAGCCGGAGCTGCCGTCGTTCCTCGGGCCGATCGCGAACGTCCTCGAATCTTCCGGCGCCGGTCTGCTCAATCCACGGAATCACGCGGGCTCCGATGTCGGGCCGCTGACGGATCTCGGCGTTCCCAGTTTCAGCCCGATCCAGGACAGCCGCCTCTATTTCAACTACCACCACACCGCTGCTGACACGCTCGACAAAATCGACCCGCGCCATCTCGCCGAGACCGCCGCGATTAACGCCGTCCTCGCTTACGGCCTCGCGAACATCGAGCAGCCGCTCCCGCGCGCGACTCCCGCTCCCGCTGCACCATGAATAGGCTCCTCGCGCTTATCGCCGCGCTTGTTTTCACCACCGCGTTTCTGGTCAAACCGGCGCGCGCCGAGTTTGACCTCTCCGTCTTCACCGGCGTCGCGCTTTCGCAGGACAGCGACCTCGAGCTGCACCAAACCGGCGGCACCGATCTCACCTATCGCGACGTCTCGTTCGAGGGCGGCGATTTCGAGACCCCGCCCTTCTACGGCACGCGGCTGCTCTGGTTCCTAATGATGAAGCGCACTGGGGATTCGGCGCGGAATTTTTCCACATCAAGCTTTACGCGCAGACCGATGAAACCGCGCACGTCACCGGCACGCGCAACTTCGCGCCCGTCGACACGAACGAGCGCATCGACCGCACGCTCCAGCAGTTCAGCCTCTCGCACGGGCTCAACTACGCGCTCGCCGACGTCGTTTATCGCTGGCAACCCGGCCGGCACGGCGAGAATTTTCTCGGGCACCTGGAACCCTACGTCGGCCTCGGTCTCGACGCGGCGATCCCGCATGTCGAATCGGAAGTAAACGGGCGATTCCACGAAGAATTTCAACTGCACGGCCGGGGCATGCAGGGTCTCGCCGGCGTCAACGTCAGCCTCACGAAGCACGTCGGCCTCCTTTTCGAATACAAGCTTGCCTACGCAAACCTCGACTCGCTCGAAATCCCCGGCGGCTCGATCGAGATCACCCCGATCACGCACAATCTCGTCGCCGGGTTGACCTTCAGCTTCTGAGGGAAGCGGCAGCGCGCCGCCTCTACGACGTCGCCCCCAGTCATCCCGAGCGGAGCCGAAGGCGAAGTCGAGGGATCCCGTCGGGTTTTCTGGAAGATTTCGCACAAAC
Source organism: Chthoniobacterales bacterium (assembly GCA_038234295.1). GTDB lineage: Bacteria > Verrucomicrobiota > Verrucomicrobiia > Chthoniobacterales > UBA10450 > Palsa-1392. The sequence continues at coordinate 16,705 of JBBSUP010000003.1, read as the reverse complement.
GCTTCCCAGAAACTCCACGGGATCCCTCGGCTCCGCTGCGCTCCGCTCGGGATGACCGCCTTCTCCGGACTTCCCAAAGCCCGCGCGCTGTGCCCAGAATCCGGCGTGCCTTGGGAACTGACGCCGCTCGGCGATGCCGCTCTGCTCATCCGCGTCGGCGACTCGTTAGGCAGTATCCTCACGACCGCGCGCAAACTCGAGGCCGCGCACATCCGCGGCGTCGTCGACATCGCGCCGGCCTTTGCCAGCGTCGCGGTTTTCTTCGCTTCGCCCGAGAAATTGGCGCGGGGCACGAACACCGTGCACTCCATCCTGCGCGGACGAAATCCGAAGCGACGCACGGAGCGGAAGCCGCGCTTGCTCGAAATTCCGGTCTGTTATGAAGCGGCGTACGGCCTCGACCTCGCAGCGGTTGCGCAGGTTTCCCAGCTCTCGTCGCGCGAGATTGCGCTGCGTCATGCCGCGGCGAGTTATCGCGTTCGCTGCGTCGGTTTCTCGCCGGGGTTTCCCTATCTCGCAGGCCTGCCCAAGATTCTCGCGACGCCGCGGCGCGCGTCGCCCCGCGTCACCATCCCCGCCGGCTCGGTCGCGATCGGCGGCGCGCAGACCGGTATTTACCCGCTCCCCTCGCCCGGCGGCTGGAACATTATTGGCCGCACACCGCTCCGGCTTTTCGACGCCGCGCGCGAGCCGGCGGCGCTTTGCGCGACGGATGATCGCGTCCGTTTCGTCGCGATCACGGCTGAGGAATTTCGACGATGGGAAGCGTGACCGTTCTCCGCGCCGGCCCGCTCCTGACCGTGCAGGATCTCGGACGGCCGCAGCAGCGCCGCGCGGGAATTTCTCCCGGCGGCGCGCTCGATCTGCTCGCTGCGCGCGTGGCGAATCTGGTGGTCGGGAATGTTGAGGGCGCCGCCGTTTTCGAAATCACGTTAGGTCCCTCACGCTTCGCCTTCACTGACGAAACAGTGGTCGCGCTCTGCGGCGCCGACTTAGGCGTGGCTTCCGGAAAACCGATCCGAGTTTTGCCTAACGAACCGCTCGCGCTCGCCGCGCCGGAGCGCGGCTGCCGCGCGTGGCTCGCCATTTCCGGCGGGCTCGACATTCCCGAAGTGCTCGGAAGTCGCTCGACCGATTTGCGCGGAAAATTCGGCGGATGGGAAGGGCGCGCCCTGAGAGACGGCGACGAAATTCCCCTGAATGACAACTACCTCAACCCTGGCAGCGGATGGTGCGCGCCTAACGAGTGGGCACGTCCCGCGTCGCCGCATCCGGTTTTGCGCGTCGTCCGGGGCGCGGAATGGGAAGCCTTCACCGCGGACGCGCGCGCGGCATTCTTCGAGCAGAGCTTCACCGTGAGCGCGCAAGCCGATCGCATGGGCGCGCGGCTAGTAGGCGAGAAACTCGCACGCATTCGTGAGGTCGAGCTGACTTCCGAAGCCGTCGCGCCGGGCACGATACAAGTCGCGAACGATCAGCAGCCGATCCTTCTCCTCGGAGATTGCCAAACCCTGGGCGGCTATCCAAAGATCGCGCACGTGATCACCGTCGATCTACCGGTCGCCGCGCAACTTCGGCCAACCGACACGGTGCGTTTCCAACTCGTCACCCTCGAAAAAGCGCAGACGCTCTTCGTTGCCCGCGAAAAAGATCTCGCGCGTTTTCGCATCGGACTGCAGCTGCGGAGGGAAGCGTGAAGATCGATCTCAACGCCGATCTCGGCGAAGACATGAGCGGCGAACAAGAACTGCTCGGGCTCGTTTCTTCCGCGAGTATCGCCTGCGGATTTCACGCCGGCGATCCTACTTCGATCGCGTCGTCGATCTCCGACGCACTTGCGGCCGGCGTCGCAGTGGGCGCCCACCCGAGCCTGGACGATCGAAAAAATTTCGGCCGCGTCGAGCTGCCGGTGACGCCAAAGGAGGTCTTCTCGCTCGTCGCCTATCAGGTGGGCGCATTTTCCGCAGTGGCGAAATCGTTAGGCGCGACCACGAAGCACGTGAAGCCGCACGGCGCGCTCTACAATATGGCGGCGCGGGACCGAGCGCTGGCCGAGGCCGTGGCGCACGCTGTTCTCGCGGTGAGTCCAGCGCTCGTTGTCTTCGCGCCGGGTGGCAGCGCGCTCGCGGCAGCCGCGAACGCGCTCGGTCTCGCAGTCGCGCGGGAAGTTTTCGCGGATCGCAACTACCTCAGCGATGGCGCGCTCGTCCCGCGCACCCGGCCGGACGCGCTCCTGCATGACGCGGATGAAGCAGCGACGCGCGTGCTGCGCATGCTGCGTGAAGGTGTCGTCCGCACCGTCGATAGCAACGACCTCAAGATTTCCGCGGACACGATCTGCGTGCACGGCGACACACCGGAAGCGATCGCGTTTGCGCGGGAGTTGCGGGCCGAACTCACCGGCGCGGGGATTCACGTGGCGGCTCCGGAAACGGCATGAAGATGCGTGACGCATCGATGGGAGGTCAGGCATCTTGCCTGACTCGGCCGATAGGCTTCCAGCCTGTCGGCGCCGCTACACGACAGGCAAGATGCCTGTCGGCCGAGTCAGGCTGGAAGCCTGACTTCCATCTGAACGACTGATGCCCTTATGACCATGCCTGACCAAAATCTGCGGCGCGGTCTCGGCCCGCTCGACGCGACGATGATCGTGATCGGGTCGATGATCGGCTCCGGCATTTTCATCACCTCCGCGGAATCGACCCGCCTGCTCGGCGCGCCCGGCTGGCTCGTGCTCGCGTGGGTGATGGCTGGTGTCCTTACGATCACCGGCGCGCTTTGTTGCGCGGAGCTGGCGGCGATGCTGCCGCGGGCCGGTGGCCAGTACGTTTTCCTGCGCCAGGCCTATGGTCCGACGGTCGGTTTTCTCTTTGGCTGGACGTTCTTTCTCGTGATCCAAACCGGGACAATCGCGGCCGTGGCGATCGCGTTCGCGAAGTTCACCGGCGTCTTTTTTCCCGCGATCGCGACGGAAAACTATCTCGTCAGGCCGATCCACCTGTTTCCCGGCTATGCGATCAGCCTTTCGTCGGAGCAGTTCGTCGCGGTGGCGCTGATTTTCTTTCTTACCTGGGTCAACACGCGCGGGCTGGAGGTCGGGAAGTGGGTGCAAAACACGTTCACCTTCGCGAAAACGGCAGCGCTGCTCGCGCTCATCGTGCTCGGCTTTTCGTTAGGCTGGAAAAGCGGGAGCGCGGCGCGCGCGGCCGATTGGTGGAATCCGTGGGCGAACGGCTGGACGCCGCAGCTCGCGCAGCCTGGCCTAACGATGACCGGCGGGCTCGCGCTCGCGATCATTTTCGGGAAGGCGATGATCGGGCCGATCTTCGCGCAGACGGCGTGGACGAATGTCACTTTTACCGGCAGCGAAATCCGCGAGCCGGGGCGGAACTTGCCGCGCGCGCTCCTTCTCGGCTGCGGCGTGGTCGTGGTGCTCTATGTGCTCGCGAACCTCGCTTACGTCGCCACCTTATCGTTAGGCGAGATCGCGGAGGCGCCGCAGCACCGCGTGGCCGTGGCGTCGCTCCGCGCGATCCTCGGCGCGCCCGGAGCCAGTGCGATGGCGGCGGCAATTATCGTCTCTACTTTTGGCTGCGAGAACGGGCTCATCCTGGCGGGGGCGCGGGTCTATTACGCGATGGCGCGGGACCGGCTGTTTTTCGGCGCGATCGGGCGGACGAATGCGCGCCACGTCCCCGCGGTCGCGTTGGCCGTCCAGGGAATTTGGGCGGCGTTTCTCACCCTGCCGCGGACGGTAAGTGTCGGTCCCGCAAACGGCGCGGTCCTTTACGGCAACGTCTACACGCAACTGCTCGAATACATCGTCGCGGCAGATCTGATCTTTTATGTGTTGCTGGTCGCCGCGGTCCTGGTTTTGCGCCGGAAAAATCCGGAAATGCCGCGGCCTTATCGCGCTTGGGGTTACCCGGTCGTGCCCCTGGTTTCGATCGCGGTCGCGGTAATCCTCATCGTCGACCTCGCGTTCCTCGCGCCGGCGACCTGCGGCATTGGATGCGTAATCGTGCTCAGTGGGCTACCCGTTTATTTCCTCTCGACCCGTTCGCCTAACGAACGTGCGGAAAGCTAAATTGTAGGGCGGGCGCTCCGCCTGCCCCGATTCAACCGGGGCAACCGAAGCGGTCGCCCTACAATTCCCACCGTTACGGCGTGTTCGCCCCGCTCTTTTGCTGCTGCATTCGCGCGCGCAGCTTCCCCTTGAAATCCTGCAGCGAAAGCGAACGCCGGTTTTGCGCGACTTCTCTTTCATTCGCCGCGCCGAGCTGATTCACATCGGCGAGCGGCTGATCTTCCCCGGTCACAAGCTCGTCCGCGCCGGCCTCGTCTTTTTGAATCCGAATCCGGCCGTGCTGGATCCCGACGAGCGGGATGAACTGGCGGCCGTTGTTCTCGACGAAGAGCAGGTCGTGATCGCCGACCGCGAATCGAGGTGCATCAGTGACCTGCATGGTGCGGCCGTCGACGGTCCCGCCGAGCATGCGAATCGTGTAGCTCGCTCCGAGGTTGCCCTTGATCGCATCATCCACTTTGAAGGTGACGAAGGTGACGATGCGATGTTGCGCGCCTTCGCCAATCCACTGCGATTGCACCCCGGTCACTTCGCCCTCAAAGATCGCTTCCGCGCGGCTCACGAGATGATCGAAATCCGGCGGGATGACGGTGGTGGCGTGAGCCTGGACCGCCCAGGCGACGAGCGGGAGCGCGAGAAGCGCGAGGCGATTTTTCATGGTGCGAACGGGGAGGTTTTTCATGCGTCGATAACTTAAGAGGCGAAGGCTGATTTTCAATTGCGCGAATGGTTACGGATCGACGTCGTAGATTTCCACGAGGCCGATGCCTTGGCCGCCATCGGCGCCGCGCTCGACTGCGGTGTAATTACCCGGCCCAAGCGTGGTCACGATTGCGGCCTCGCGGGAATCGGTCGGCGGGATGCCGCTCGCGACGATGTCGTTGACCTGCGGGCTGCTCTCCCAATCGTCGTTCATGGCCACGAGCTGGCCGTCGCCGTCGCGCAATTCCACGAGCGGATTCGCGAGGACGCGGGAATTTGTGGTCGCGCCTAACGACGGCCCGAGCGCGCGGATGATGACTTGTTTGGTGGTATTGCCGCGGATGATGAAGCCGCCGATGAGGGCGTTGTCAGCGGTGCCAACCTGACCGCGGGTCGAGATGTTCGCGGCGCGCGAGCCGTAGTAGGTGTCGAGGGTGTAATTCTCCACGAGACCGACGCCGGTGGTGCCGTTTACGCCTTCAACGATCACGGTGTAACTGCCGGGATCGAGCTTGCGGACGATCGCGGATTCCCGCGGATCGGTCGGCGGAATCGTGCTCGCGACGATGTCGTCAATTTCCGGGCTGTCCTGCCAGTTGTCGTTCGTCTCGATGACCGCGCCGATCGCGTCGAGCAAAGTCATGCGCGGGTCTTGGAGAGCGCCCTGCACGCCATTCGCGCCGAGCGATGGCCCGAGGCCGCGGAGGAGCACCTTCTTACGCTTGTCGCCCTGGATGATGAACCCGCCGATGAGGACGTTATCACCGGTGCCGACCTGCAGGCGCGTGGAGAGATTCACCAAACGACTCGGCGCATCGTCGGGCGCCGGCGTGGGTGTCGGGGTCGGCGGCGGCGTGCCCGCGGGAGTCGGGGCCCCGTAGATGGACTGGATGCCGGCGATGTCGTCGGCACTGAGATTGGAGGTGTTGCTGACGACGGAATTCATCACGGCTGTGACATCCTGTCCGGCTTCATCGGGGTGATTCAACCCGAGCGCGTGTCCGAGTTCGTGCAGCAGAACGCGGCGAATGTCGCAGATCGCGCGGCCATCGGTGCCGAAGATCAGTTTACCGCGATAGGAATCGAACGGTTGCGCCTTATTAAAGAGCACGTCGGCTTCGGTGAGGACGCCGTCGCCGCCTGACCAATAATAGGTGACCGCGAGCACGCCGCTCGGGAAGGAATCGCCGAAAATGTCGTTGGTGAAGACGACGGAGTTGACGCCGTCATCGCTCGAAACTGGCACGGAAGAATTCAGGACGTAGGAAAATTGGACGCGCGCCATCTGGGCATTCCATTGATCGGTCGCGGGAGCGGCGGCGACATTCCAGGAAGTGTTGCCATCCCGGAGCGCATGCCCGGGCGAGCCAAGGCCCATCTGCAATTTAACGGTGGTGCCGTCGGGCCAATGCTTGTTTTCGAGGGCGTAGCTGTAGGCGTGAGTGGTAGAGATCGCGAAACCGACGGCAACACAGAGGGCGAGAAACGGGCGCGGTAAGGGAAGAGAGACCATAGGAAGAGGCAGTTCTGACTCGATTTTCTATAATCTTCACAAGCACAAGGTGTGCTCGTTCTTCCACTTTTCGAAGAATGACGAAACTCGAGTCATTCCGAGCGGAGCGGAGCGCAGTCGAGGAATCCCGTGGAGTGAGCTTTAAGGTAACGCCACGGGATCCCTCGACTCCGCCCCGCCTCCGCGGGGGCTTCGCTCGGGATGACCCGAGGTTTTAGACCTCTCTGGATTCCCTGTTGCCCATCAGCTCCCCGATATTCAAAATCGCGGTGAGGTGGAACCGGTGAATCAACAGACTCTGGCGGATCGTCTTGGCATTTCGCGAGCCACGATTTCACGCTGTTTCACGAATCACCGCGCGATCAATCCCGCGACCCGGGCGCGTGTTTTCGAGCTCGCGGCGCAACTGGGCCGCTATCTCGATCAGCGCACGACGCCGCGGCGCGGGCGCAAGCCGAGCCCCACGGTGGGGGTGTTGATCAGTTACGCGGGGACGCTCCCGAAGAACGAGGTGTTGGAGAGCCCGGGCCCGGAGCTGCTCGACGGCATCTCGCAACTGGCGCAACTGCGCGGGGTGCACCTCGATATTAACTATGTGGACTCGGCCGAGATGACGCTGGAGAGCCTTCCTACCGGCGGGTGATCGGGCTGCACCGGGGCATCTGGGGAGGAGCGCTGCTGATGTATGCTTTCCCAGAGCCGGTGGTCGAGACCCTGCGCGCAAAGTTCCCCTGTGTCTCGCTGCTCGAGGAATATGGGCGCCTCGCGGTGAATTGCGTGGATGTGGATCACTACCGCGGGATCGCCCAACTGATGGACCTGTTACTTGCCGCCGGGCATCGGCGCATCGGGTTTTTCTCGCCGGTGAACCGACCGGAGAGCTACTGGACGATGCATCGGTTCTCCGCCTATCTCGAGAAGCTGGCCGCGCTCGGGCTCAATTGTCGAACCGAAGATGTGATCAATATCCGACCGGTCTCGGGGGTGCCCGCAGATCGGGCGCTCGCGCAGATGGACGCGCAGACTGATGCCGGGGTGACGGCCTGGGTTTGCTCGACCGATTACGCCGCCTACGCCGTGACCGCTCATCTCCAGAGGCGCGGCGTGCGGGTGCCGGAGGATATCTCGGTGACCGGCTTTGACGGGATCGTGCCGCCCGAAGTGTTGCCGCCGGTGACCACGGTGCAGGCGCCCTTCCGGGAGATCGGGCTGGCCGGATGCCGGCGCCTGCTGGAACTGGCGCAGACGCCATTCGATCCGCCGCTATATACGATGCTCGGAGGGCAGCTGCGGCCCGGCCAAACGGTGGGTCCCGTGGCGTGGCAAGACGATTAAATCCGAGGACTTTGGAGCGAGAGGGGGTGGTGGGTCGGGTGGGACTCGAACCCACAACCAACGCCTTAAAAGGGCGCTGCTCTACCATTGAGCTACCAACCCGGCGGGAGCCTCAGCTTTTACGACGGTTCGACGCCCGGCGCAAGATCACCGAGCAAACCGCGCAGCGAGTTTCGCGGCCGATCGAGCTGGAAAACCTGTAGACCCGACGCTGCGGCTGCCGCCCAGTCACGCTCCGGATCGTCGCCGGCATGCATCACTTCGTTCGCTTCAAACCCGGATATCTCGAGCGCGCGACGGTAGATCTGCGGGTCCGGTTTATCCGCCCCGAGTTCGCTCGAGAGGAAGACGTGGCGGAAGCTGCTGCTGATCGACAGGTGCTCGAAAATCATGCGCAACCGGCCATCGAAATTCGAGACGACCGACAACTCGAACCGAGGCGCAAGCGCGTCGAGCACTTCCCTGACCTCGGGAAAAAGCTCCCAGACACCCGCCTCAGCGAAATGCCCGTACGCCGCCTCAAAAAACGTGTCGAAGTCGAGCGGAGCGAGCGGCGTGGACGTGCGGACGACAACGCGCGCCAAGAGTTCGCGCCACCAGCCTTTGTCGTCGTCCGGCCGCGGCTGACCGGTCGCGGGCCGACCGGGCATTTCCCGCCAGACCGCGCCGAAAGCCCGGTCGAGTTCCCCGGCATCGAGCCGCAAACCCTGCCGCTCCGCCACGAGCGCATAATGCGTCCCGACGCTTTTCGTTAGGCGAATCAGGGTGCCGGCGGCGTCGAAGAAAATCGCTTTCGTCATCCTAAAGATTCGAGAGGGTCTCGGCGGCTGACGCAACTAATTTCCCTTTACGCTGCGCGCGCCGCGACGAGAAATAAACGAGCACCGATGCCTCTTCCGCCTCACCCCGCCGACGATCCGAAGTGGGATCAATCCCCCGGCGAGGAACTTGCCAACAGCATCAGCCACGGCGTGGGCCTGCTCGCGGCGCTGATCGGCGCGCCGATCCTCCTGCTCGCGGCGTGGCGCCATGGCGATCGATTTCTGTTCGTCGGCACGGCGGTTTTCACCACCGCGATGTTGCTCGTTTATTGCGGCTCCACGCTCTATCACGCGTGGCCACGCAGCGCAGTAAAATCAATCTTCCAGGTGATCGATCACTCGGCGATTTTCGTTCTCATCGCGGGCACCTACACGCCGTTCGCGCTCGGCCCGCTCCGCGGCCCGTGGGGCTGGACGATTCTGACGTTCATCTGGTCGCTCGCGATTTTCGGCGTGATCCTGAAGACGGTGGGCGGCACGCAACGCCGCCGCGGCTTTTCCCTCGCCCTTTATCTCGCGATGGGCTGGCTCGTGGTCGTCGCGACGCGACCGCTGCTCGCGAGCGTTCCGCTCGCCGGGTTGCTTTGGTTGCTCGCGGGCGGACTCGCCTACACCGGCGGCATTTATTTTTTCGTGAACAAACGCCGGCGCTACACCCATTTCGTCTGGCATCTATTTGTGCTTTTGGGTACGGCCTGCCATTTTCTCGCGATCTTCTCCTGCCTCGCGTGAATTCTTTGCCTAACGAAACCCTGCCGGTCGAGCACAACGACCCAACGAACGCCCGCATCCTGGCAATCTCCGAGGATAAAATCAGCGGCTTCGTGCGCGAGCCCTTTGCGGAAATCGCGGAGCGCTCGGGGGTGGCAGTCGAGACCGTTTTGGAACGCATCACCGCCATGCTCCGCGCCGGCACGGTGCGGCGGGTGCGGCAGACTTTGCTCGCGACCAATCTCGCCGACGGCGCGCTCGTCGCCTGGAAAGTGCCGCCGGAAAAACTCGACGACGCTTTCGATTACATGTCGCAACGCGATCCGTTTTCCGGCCACGTCGTCCTGCGTTCGACCGATGCCGTGACCCCCGGCTCCGAATACAAACTCTGGACGACGTTGAAGGTCCCGCACGGATTTTCCCTCCAGCGCCACGGCGAGATTCTCACCGACCTCGTCGGCGCGGAACATTTCCGGCTCATGCCCGCGGAAGGCATTTTCACCCTCGGCGTCGGGCACGTGCGCCGGAAAAACGTTGAGCCGGGAAGCCGCGCGCCCGAGCCCGCGACGATGATCAAAGTTCAGCCCGCGAAGTTGAGCGAACGCGAATGGACGATCCTGACCGCGCTGAAACGCGAGTTTATGCCGGAGGAAATCCGGAACTCGCCGTGGAAAGCGCGCGCGGCGGAAGCCGGGGTCTCGTTAGGCGAATTTTTCGCCGTCGCGGAGGACCTGACGCAGCGCAAAATCATCGGGCGTTTCTCCACTTTTCTCGAGCACGTGAAACCGTCGTTAGGCGGCGTGCGCGTGACGCGTTTCAATGCGCTCTTCCATTGGGCGGTGCCGCCGGGCCGCGAGATGGAAGCGGGCGGCGAAGCGGGGCGGCACGAGATTCTGACGCACTGTTACTGGCGCGAAGCGGGGCCGGAATTTCGCAACGTCAACATCATGGCCGTCGCCCACGGCACCGACAAAGCACGCCTGCTCGAGCACAAGGCGGCGATCGATCGGCATCTCGCGACCTGCGGAATTCCGGTGAATTACACCAATGCTTTCTGGGGCGGCCGGAGCGAAATCAAGCCCTCGGAAATCTCGCCGCAGATCTACCGCCGCTGGCTCGAAGAGGTCGGCGCCCAGGCTTCCTGAGCCCGGCGCAGGCGCGAGAGTTGAGACAGTTCTGTCTCTCTTTGCGTCCGGCGCTCGGATCATGACTGGGGAGTCACACTAATTTCATCCAAATGCAGAACCTGATCGAAAAGGTCGAAGGAGGCGCCGAGCTCGACGATGGCGATATCGCGATTGCCACCGCGCAGCTCGCCTCCGAGACCGTTGACGACGAGCAAAAGGCGACTTTCCTCGCGCAACTGCATCGGCGGGGCGAGACCGCGGCCGAGATCTCCGCGTTCGTGCGCGCGCTGCTCGATCGCGCGACCGATCCCATGATCGACTTCCGGGATTTGCCCGGACCCACGATCGACGTCTGCGGGACCGGCGGTGACGGGCTCGACCTTTTTAACGTCTCGACCACGATCATGTTCATCCTCGCGGCGGGCGGCGCGGTGGTTTTGAAACATGGCAACCGCCGCGTGACCTCCCGTTGCGGGAGCGCGGATGTGCTCGAAGAACTCGGCATCAGTCTGATCATGGAGCCGGCCGTACTGCGGAATTGCGTGGACGAAACCGGCATGGGTTTTCTTTTCGCGCGCCATTACCACCCGGTCTTCCGCGCCCTGGCCGCGACCCGCGCCCGGCTCGCGCGCGAGAATACGCGGACGGTTTTTAATCTCGTCGGACCGCTCCTGAACCCGGCGCGGCCGAGGCGGCAGTTGATCGGCGTTTACGCGCCGCACCTCACGAAGATCTTCGCGGAGGTGCTGCAGAATCTCGGGCGCGAGCGCGCCTGGGCGGTGCATGGCGTGGCCGAGAACGGCGCGAGTATGGACGACCTTTCGGTCTGCGGCTCCAGCCAGGTCAGCGAACTGCGCGATGGCGCGGTCACGACCTGGGAACTGACGCCCGAAGCAGCCGGAATGTCGTTAGGCAAACTCTCCGAGCTGCGCGGCGATGGCCCCGAAGAAAATGCCACGACCCTCCAAGGTCTGCTCCGCGGCGAGGTGCGAGGCACTAAACGCGAGATGACTTTGCTTAACGCCGCGGCCGGGTTCGTCGTGGCGGGTTTGGCCGACGATTTGGCGGCCGGGGTGGAGCTGGCGCGCGAGCAGATCGACAGCGGTCGCGCGCTCGAGAAGTTGCGCGCGCTTCAGAATTTCCGGGCGTAGCTGCGGTCGAGCTCACGCAGCAGCGCGACCGCGAAACCTGCGCGATCGATCGGCCGCCCGGCGGCCATCGCGAGCGAGCCGGCGCGTTCCTGGAGCTCTTCGGGAAAGGCTTCGAGCGGCTGATTGATGTTCACGCCGATGCCGGCGATCGCGGCGAATTGCGCACTCTTGCCCGCGACGGTTTCGACCAGCACGCCGCAGACTTTGCGGGCGTCGAGATAGACGTCGTTAGGCGGTTTGATCATTGGGTTGAGTTTTAGTTCCTCACGGATCGTTGTCGCGACGGATTCGGCCGCCCAGTCGGTCAGCCGCGCGGTTTCCGTGAGCGGAATTTCCGGCCGGAGCAGGACTGAGAACCAGAGGCCCCGATGCGGCGCCGAGTGCCATTGATTTGCCCGCTGTCCGCGCCCGGCGGTCTGTTCTTCGGCGAAGACGACCACGCCCTCGGGCTGTTCCGGGGTGAGCATCTGCCGCAGGAAATCGTTCGTTGAGCGGGTCGACTCGAGCACGAGAATGCGCCGGCCGATGATTGCCTCGTCGCCTAACGACGCGGTCAGCTCGCGCGCGATCAGTCGGTCAGCTTCCATTACTTTAATCCTACACTTACACCTGCACTTACACTCAGCCGGAGGGGAAGAGGTGTAAGTGCAAGTGTAGGTGCAGGATTAAAGGAAGAAGCGTTCAGGCCGCGAGGTGGGTCAGCTCGAGCGAATAATCAACCGCCCGCGCCGAATGCGTGAGCGCGCCAATCGAGACGTAATCGACGCCGGTCGCCGCGACCTGCCGGATGTTGCGGAGGTTGATTCCCCCGCTCGCCTCGAACTTTACTTTCCCTTTCCCGATCGCCACCGCTTCGCGCATCTCCGTGCCGCGCATGTTGTCGAGCAGGATCACTTCGACGCCCTCGATCTCAAGAAAGGCGCGGACCTGATCGAGATTATCTGCTTCCACTTCGATGCGGACACCCGGCCGCTCCTCGCGGACGCGCGCGATCGCCGCAGTCAGGCGCGCGATCCCGGGACGGGCGAGCAGGTGGTTATCTTTCACCAGCACCATGTCGTAAAGGCCGAGCCGGTGATTCACCCCGCCCCCGGACGCGACGGCCGCTTTCTCAAACCGGCGCAGGCCCGGCGTGGTCTTGCGGGTATCGAGAATTTTCGCGCCGCTCTTGCCGGCCGCATCGACGAATTCCCGCGTGAGCGTGGCGATGCCGCTGAGGCGCTGGAGGAAATTCAATGCGACCCGTTCGCCGGTGAGAATCGAGCGCGCGCTTCCGCGAATTTCAAGCACGGCCGTGCCGCCCGCGACGACCGCGCCATCCGGCTGCACCAATGCGAGGCGCAGGCTCGGATCGATCCGGCGAAAGACCTCGGCAGCGACTTCGACACCGGCCACGATGGCTCGTTCTTTCGCGACAATCCGCGCGGAAGCCTGCTCGTTCTCGGCGACCAGATATTCCGTTGTGATGTCGCCGCTGCCGACGTCCTCGCGCAGGGCGAGATCGATGAGAAGGAGGTCGTCAGCAGAGAAATCCATGGCTGTGCGCAGAGTTGAAATCGCGGGCGAAGTGCCGCACGAGCGCACAGGATGCGGGCAAAAGGCGGGGCGGACAAGGCCGCCCGGGCAAAAAAAGATCCGGGCAGGGCACGCCGCGGAGAAACTTCGAATGCGAGGCCGTGCCGCCGCCCGAATCGCCTTAACCGAAGCAATTAGACAGAGAACGTTAGGCGTCGTTCAAAGGATTTCTGGCGAGGAGGAAATTATTTACCGCAGAGAGGGGGAAGGGTCCGGTAAAGTTGTCATCCCGAGCGGAGCCCCGCGGCTGCGGGGCGGAGTCGAGGGATCCCGTGGAGCTTCTGTGAAGAGAGGCGCGGCGGAGCTTTCCAGAAACCCGCCGGGATCCCTCGACTGCGCTGCGCTCCGCTCGGGATGACTGAGTCGGGTCTCGACTTCCCCTCCGCGTCCTCTGCGCTCTCTGCGGTGAAATTTTCCTGCCTCAGAACAGCAACTCGCTCTGCTCCTGCGTCCCGGCCCGGGTGGCGTCGTCGCGCGCTTCCTGGAGGAGCGACTTGAACTCGCATTTCTCCATCGCCTCGATCATCCGCGGGTAATCGGGCGTGATCCGCAGATCGTCGATCGGCGTCGGGAGCGGCAGATGGCAATCGAGCTCGACCATCTTGCGATTCTGCAGGATGCGGTCGCGGTTGGACTCGAGCTTCTCGCGGGTCTTCGGCGCCTTCACCTGGTCGAGATTCGCAAACAGGTTCTCGAGACTGCCGAATTCGCTGATCAATTTCGCCGCGCTTTTTCGGCCGATGCCGGCGCCGGGAATGTTGTCGACGCTGTCGCCGGCGATCGCGAGCACGTCGCCGATTCCTTTTGGCGGGACGTCCCATTTCCTGGTGACTTCTTCTTCGCCTAACAATGCGAAGGCATCCTTCGGCGCAGCGAGATCAGCCTTCGCGGTGCTGTAAATTTTCACCTGCGGATCAACGAGTTGGTAGAGGTCCTTGTCATTCGTGGCGAGGACGACTTCCATCCCGCGCGCGGCCGCCTGCATCGCGTAGCAACCCATCATGTCGTCGGCCTCCGTGTTCGGCACCGCGACGCTTTGGAAGCCGAGAATCGGCGTGAGCTTCTGGATGTAATCGAGCTGCGGGATCATGCGCTCAGGCATTTCCTTGCGCGTGGTTTTGTAGGCCGGCTGGAGCTCGGTGCGGCGCTGCGGCAGTCCCATGTCCCACATCACCGCGGCGAGGTCGGGCTGGAGATGCTTGAGCATGAGCCGCAGCGTTTTCGTGAAACCGAAGATCGCGTTCGTCGGTTCGCCGCGGGAGTTCGAGAGATGGAGGATCGCGAAATAGGAGCGGTAAACGTAGTAATGGCCGTCGACGAGGAGAAGCTTCACGCGGTGACTCTAGAGAAATTTCGCGGCACTCGCGCGGGAAAATTAACCGCAGAGAACGCACAGAGCGCAGAGGGGGAGGAAAATTTAGTGCCTCAAATTCCCCCTCTTCCTCTGCGCCCTCTGCGACCTCTGCGGTTAAATCCCCCCGCCCCGAGCCCCTCACTGGTCTTTCGCGTGATTCGCGGTTTAGTGCCCCGATGCCGGAAGAATGGATCGTGCGTGTGCACGGGAAGGAATATGGACCCGTCGACGCCGAGGAGCTGCGCTCATGGCGCCAGGATGGTCGGTTGATCCGCGAAAATGAAGTCCGCGAAGCGAGCGGCGACCGTTGGTTTCCCGCGGGGGAATTGCCGGAAGTCTTTGCCGATGAGCCTGCGGAAATAAGTGAGAGTCCTCCAGTCGTCAGGCGGATGAGCCTCGGCGAACTCTTCACCGCGAGTTGGCGGATTTATCGCCAGGGTTTCTGGCGGTTTTTTGTTCTCGCGCTGCTCTTTTCAGTGCCGTTCTGCGTTCTCCAAATTGTCGCGCCGCTCCTCCAGACGCCTTCCGCAAAAGAGCAACTATCCGTCGTCGTCACCGGCGCGGCGGTCGCCTTTTTGATGCTCGCGCTTCTCGTGGTCGCGTGGCCGTTTTCCCTCGCCGGCTTGCAACTGCTGGCGGCCGATCTTTTCGCCGGGCGCGATCCGGGCGTGCGCGATCTGCTCGGTCGCGCCAAGCCGCTTTGGACGCGCATGTTCATCCTTGGGCTGACGGTTTACGGCAGTTATTTTATCTGGACGACGATCCCGTTGCTGGTTGCCCTCTCGCTGGTCTCCTCGGGGTCCGGGGGCGCGATCTTGCTCGTGCTCCTGCTGCTTATTTTCGTCGCCTACATGGTGGCGCGGCTCTTCATCAACTTCCTCTTCTGGCAACAGGCCGGTGCGCTCGGCGGCGGGGGCTCGATGGAGGCGTTGCGGGAAAGCAAGACGCTGGCGCGCAGCGGGCGCGACCGGCCGCGCCTCGAGCGCCCGCTCCATCGCGGGGCGCTGATCGCTGCGCTCTGGCTGCTCCTCGTTCTCGTCCTGAATGCCGCGCTGGAAATCCCGGCGCTGCGGCTGCGCGGGATCACCACCGTGGAGCAGTTGCTGCCGCTCTTGCAGGCGACGGCTACGAACACTGGCTTCGATTGGATCGACGCGCTCACCACGGTGGTCAGCTCACTTTTTGGCGCCTTCCTGCGCGGATGGCTCGCGGCGATTTTCGTAGTGCTTTATCTCGATACGAAACGCTCCCAAGCGAAGGCAGAATAGCTGCCTCCGGGAGGCGTCTAAAAAGTCGTGTCATCCCGAGCGGAGCCCCGCGGCCGCGGGGCGGAGTCGAGGGATCCCGTGGCGAAACCTGAAAGCTCACTCCACGGGATTCCTCGACTGCGCTCCGCTCCGCTCGGAATGACCCAGGTGCGGCTACTTCGATTCGTTAGGCACGAACTCCAGATACTGCGCCGAGAGCGGCGCGATCTTGGGAATTTCGAGCCCCTGCGCAGAAAGCTCCGCGCTCGTGCTCGCGAGCGTCGCAGGTTCCGCGGCGAGGCGATCGGTCAGCTGCAGTTTGGCCGCACCCTCGCTGAGTTGCAGGAACCTCATCGCCTCCGGCGAAAAGCGGACGCGCACTTTCCGCAGCGTTTCTTTCGGATGCAGATTCGCGATGACCAGGAAACGCTGCTGCGATTTGGGGTCGTGGCGGAGAAAAGCGTAGCACCAATGACCGCTCGCAGCTTCCTCACCGACCCGGCCAAACGCCGCGTTGTCCTATTCGCCGGGTTCAACGGGAAGAGGCCGCCGTCGCGGAACGCCGGCTCGCCGTTTAGCCTAACGAGTCGGCCGTAAAAGTCGCGCAGCTCCTGTTGCTCCGGCGAAAGCTTCGCGCCGTCGTAGGTGTGGTCGCCGACCCAGCGGCCCATTTCCGACATCGACCAATAATCGAAAATCGACGTGCGCGAATCCTCGCCACCGAAGCCTTCCGCCCCCTCCGCCGGTTCGCCCACTTCCTGGCCGCTGTAGACCATCACCGGCCCGCGCGAGAGACCAAAAAGAATCGCGGAAACCGGCCGCCCGACATTCATCCCGAGACCGCCCCACCCCACTGGCTCGGCGAGGCGAGCCGCACCTCGTCGTGATTCTCGGCGTAGCGCAGCGAGTTCTCGAAGATGAACGGCTCGCGCGAGAGCGTGTCGAGGTCGTTCGCCCACTTCCCGCCCTCGTAAATTCCCTTGAGCAACTTGTCGGTCGGGTCGTCGTAGACGCCGTTAAACCCCGCGTCGAGCAGGTCGAACATGACGTTGCCGCGCTCCTGCGCGAGCCGCGAGATCACT
>JBBSUP010000002.1:0-99622 GCA_038234295.1 Chthoniobacterales bacterium | reverse complement strand
CAAACAAACCGAGCGCGTCGGCGACGTTTTGCGGCAGGTGCCGGGACTTTCCGTGGTGCAAAGCGGCACGGCCGGTCAGCTCACTTCCGTCTTCACGCGTGGGCTCCGGAGCGAGCACACGCAAGTGCTGATCGACGGTGTGCCGATCAATCAAGGTTTACAGGGCGCGTTTAATTTCGCCGATCTCACGATCGACGACATCGCTCGGATCGAAGTCGTGCGCGGGCCGCAAAGCACGGTCTACGGACCGCGCGCTCTCGCGGGCGTGATCCAGCTTTTCACGAAACAGGGCGCGGAAACTCCGGAAACTTCCGTGAGCGTCGAGGGCGGGAGCTACGACACTTTTCGTGAAACCCTGAACAGTTCCGGAAAAGTCGGCGACTTCGATTATTCGTTAGGCGGGAGCCGGCTCGATACCGATAACGCGCGGCCGAACAATCAATACCGGCTCACCAGTGGCGTGGCCACGGTCGGCTGGTCGCCTAACGAGTCGCTCCGGTTGAGCACGCTCGTGACGTATTCCCTCGCCGATACGGGTAATCCGAACACGATTTTCGATCCGAAGCCGATCGACAACTTCCTCACCGAGCGCTGGCTGATCGCGCCGCATCTCGACTGGAAACTCTCCGACCAGTGGGAGCACAAACTCATCTTCTCCTACGATCACGAGCGGCAGGTGAACGATCCGAACGAAGACGGTTTCGTCGGGCCGACCCGCGCGCTCTTCACGCGCCTAACGATCGATTACGAAAATGACTTCCGGCCGGTGAACTGGCTCACGTTCACTTCCGGTTTCTTTTTCAGCGACATCGACGCCGGCCAGGAGCGGCCGTTTATCTCACAAGCGTTTGGATCGCTGCCGACTTTCCTGAGCGACCGCACCGAAGAGCGTGCGGTTTTTCTCCAGGCGAGCGCGACACCGTTCACGGGACTGAATCTCGTCGCCGGCGGTCGCTACGATCACTTCAACCAGTTCGGCGGAATTTTTACCTACCGTTTTGCGGGCAGTTACCGGATCGCGCCGACGAACACGGTCGTGCACGCGAGCGTCGCGACCGGGTTCAGTCCGCCGACGCCGCAGGATAAGATTTTCGGAAACAACTTCGCGCTTGATCCGGAGGAAGATCTCGGCTGGGAGATCGGCGTCGAGCAGCGCGCGTGGGACGATCGCATCCGCGCGTCGGCGACTTATTTCCACAACGACCTCACGAACCTGATTGGGTTTAACGGCCTCTTCGACACGCTGAATCTCGGGTCTGCGCGGACGCAGGGCATCGAGACGGAGATGCAGGTGCGGCCGCTCACCGATCTGGTTTTCAGCGCCAGCTACACCTATCTCGACGCGCAAAACACCGGCAGCCGCGACATCTCGCAGTTGCCCGGCGCGCGGCTCCCGCGCCGGCCGCGGAATGAAGTCTACGTCTCGGTTTCGTATTTGTGGTTCGAGAAACTGCGCACCACTGCCGAGGCGAAATGGGTGAACGCGCGTGAGGAACTAAATTTCGGTGGGCCGAATTTCGACATTGAGGATTACTCCTTCGCGAACTTCGCGGCGGAGTACGCGGTCAACGCGCACTGCACGGTCTTCGGCCGCGTCGATAACCTGACGAACGAGCATTACTCCGAAGTCTTCGGCTTCCCCGCGCTCGGCCGGGCGGCGTATGGCGGGGTGCGGGTATCGTTCTGATGCTTCGCACCTGTCATCCCGAACCGGCGCAGCGCGGCGAGGGATCTCACAGGCGTTTTGCGGCGTGGTTAGGCAAAATCACATCGCGAAACGCTTGCGAGATCCCTCGCCGTCTGCGCGGCTCGGGATGACACTCTCCCCCAGCGCAGCCCGCGCTCCGCTTGAAAGGGCGGCGCGCGACTGTTAATCGCTAGACGTGGATCCCGTTCTCTCCGCTCTGCTCGGCTTGATCGCCGGCGTGGTGGTCGTTGCTGCGCTCTTCCTGCTGCGACGGAAACCGCCGGAGGCGCCGAACGACGACGAGCACTTCGCGGAACTGCATCGCGCGCAGGAACGGGCCGAGCGCGCGCATCGGGAAGAGGCGGCGCGGAATCGCGAGGAAGCCGCGGCGGCGGCGAAAGCGCAACGGGAAGAGCTCAGCGGCGCTCTGCAAAAACTGGGTGAATCGAATCTGCAATCGATCACCGAAATCGGCGCGATCCTGAAAGGGCAGCTCGAGAACGTCGCGCAGCAAACCGGCAAGCTCACCGAGTCGAACGAAGCGCGACTCGAGAGCATGCGCGCGATCGTCGACGTTCGCCTGAAAGCACTCCAGGAAGACAACGCGAAGCAGATCGACCGGATGCGCGCGACGGTCGACGAGAAGCTGCAGGGCACGCTCGAGAAACGTCTCGGCGAATCGTTCCAACTCGTGAGCGAACGCCTCGAGCGCGTGCACCAGGGCCTCGGCGCGATGCAGCAACTCGCGAGCGACGTCGGCGGGTTACAGCGCGTGCTCACGAATGTGAAAACGCGCGGCGGCTGGGGCGAAGTGCAACTCGGGAATCTCCTCGAGCAGGTGCTCACGCCGGAGCAGTTCGCGCGCAACGTGAAGACGCGCGAGAGCAGCGGCGAGATGGTCGAGTTCGCTATCAAGCTCCCGGGCGAGGAGAAAGATTCGCCGGTCTGGCTGCCGATCGACGCGAAGTTTCCGATCGAGGATTACAACCGGCTCCAGAATGCGCAGGAAAAAGCGGATCTGCCGGCGACCGAAGAGGCGATGAAGCAGCTCGAAGCGCAGCTAAGAAAGAGCGCCAAAGAGATTTGTTCGAAATACATCAATCCGCCGCGCACGACCGATTTCGCGGTGTTGTTTTTGCCTAACGAAGGACTCTACGCGGAAGCGATTCGGCGCGTGGGTTTGGTCGAGCAAGTGCAGCGCGATTGCCGCGTCATTTTTGCCGGACCGACGACGCTGGCCGCGCTCCTGAACAGCCTGCAGATGGGTTTCCGCACCCTCGCGATCCAGAAGCGCTCGAGCGAAGTCTGGAATTTGCTCGCCGCGGTGAAGACGGAGTTCGGGAAATTTGGCGGCATTCTCGAGGGGGTGAAAAAGAAGCTGGACCAGGCGTCGAGCGAGATGGACAAGGTCGCGACTCGGTCGCGGGTGATCACGCGCAAGCTGAGCGACGTGGAAGAGCTGCCGGAGAATCCGCAGCCGTTACTCCCCGAGCTGCTCGGGGAGAATGGGGACGAAGGCGATGGAGACGAGCTCGAGGAGGAATAGCGCCCCTCGGCGTTGTCATCCCGAGCGGAGTGGAGCGAAGCGAAACGGAGTCGAGGGATCCCGTGGAGCAGTCGTGAAGCTCCGCTCGCGCCTCTCCCGCGCGCCAGAAAACCGCGGCGGAGCTTCACCGCAGCCCGGCGGGATCCCTCGACTGCGCCTTCGGCTCCGCTCGGGATGACCAAGAGCACAAAAGCCGTTTGACGATCCGCTCGAAACTGTAATTGTATTAATTACAGAAAGAAAAAGACAGCGAATATGAGTAGACAAAAAATTGCATTAATCACCGGCGCGAACAAAGGGATCGGCCTCGAAACCGCGCGGCAGCTCGCGCAAAAAGGCTTGACTGTCCTGATCGGCGCCCGCGATGAAGCGAAAGGGGCGGAAGCCGTGGCTGAGCTAAAAAAAGACGGTCTCGAAGCACGCGCGATCACGATCGACGTCAGCAATTCCACGAGTATCAAAAACGCCGCGGCCGAGGTCGAGAAGGAGTTCGGGCACCTCGACGTTTTGGTGAACAACGCTGGTATCATGATCGACGACAAGGAAGCGAAGGTCAGCGAGCAGTCGCTCGATACGTGGCGCAAAACTTTCGATACGAATTTCTTCGGGTTGATCGATACGACCCAGGCGTTTCTCCCGCTGCTGCGCGAGAGCGAAGCCGGCCGAATCGTGAATCTCTCGAGCATTCTGGGCTCGATTACCTTTCACGCGAAGCAAGGTTCACCGGTTTACGACGCGAAGGACACGCCCTGTTACAACGTCTCGAAATCGGCCGTGAACGCCTTCACCGTGCAGCTCGCGCACGAGCTCAAGGGCACCAGGATCAAGGTGAACGCGGCCCATCCCGGCTGGGTGAAAACCGACCTGGGCGGCGACGGCGCGCTGCTCGAAATCTCCGAGGGCGCGAAGACGAGCGTGCAACTCGCGACGGTCGGTGCCGACGGTCCGAACGGAATCTACGAACACGACGGCGAAGAGCTGCCCTGGTAAAACGCAATGAGCCAGATCATTCCTTTTCCGGTCGCCGACTGGCACGAGGGCGGTGTCCCTGAGTTCGTTAGGCAAGAACCCGACCGCGACGGCCAGTTGCTCGATTCCTACTCGCAGACCGTCTCGGCGGTCGTAAACCGCGTCGCCTCGAGTGTGGTGAATATCCGCGTGGAATCGGAGCGCGGCGCCGGCGGCGGCTCCGGTTTCATCATCGCTCGCGACGGCTTCATCCTCACGAATAGTCACGTCGTGCAGGGCGCGCATACGCTCGAGGTCACGCTGCATGATGGGCGCATATATCCCGCCGACCTGATCGGCACCGATCCCGAAACCGATCTCGGCGTGGTCAGGATTGATGCACCTGATATCCAGCACGCGCGATTGGCCGATTCGTCGGCGATCCGAGTCGGGCAGATCGCGATTGCGGTCGGCTCGCCCTACGGTTTTCAGCAAACGGTGACGGCGGGCATCGTCAGCGCGCTCGGTCGTTCCATGCGCTCAGAGTCGGGGCGTTTGATGGACGAAATCATCCAGACGGACGCGGCGCTGAATCCCGGCAACTCCGGCGGACCGCTCCTGAATAGCGCGGGTGAAGTCATCGGCGTCAACACCGCGGTGATCCTGCCGGCGCAGGGAATTTGTTTCGCGATCGCGAGTAACACGGCGCATTTCGTGGCCGGATGGCTGATCAAGGAAGGGCGGATTCGCCGCAGCTCGATCGGCATTGGCGGGCAAAACGTGCCACTCCACCCGCGCGTGGTGCGTTTTCACAAACTTGCAGCGGATCGCGGCGTGCTCGTGCTGGAAGTGGAACCGAGCAGCCCGTCGGCGCTCGCGGGAATCAAGGAAGGCGACACGATTGTCGGTTTTAAAGGGCAGCCGATCGCGACGATCGACGACCTGCAAAAGCAGCTCGTGGCCGCGGAGATCGGAGTGCCTTCACCGATCATGTATTTGCGCGAAACGGAGAAGCGTTTCGCGATGGTGGTGCCGCGGGAATTACCGCCGTTGTTTTCAAACAAGGCCAAAACGTGCCGTCATCCCGAGCGGAGCGGAGCGCAGTCGAGGGATCGCGTGGATTGAGCTTAAAGCTTTCGCGACGGGATCCCTCGGCTACGCTGCGCTCCGCTCGGGATGACATGCTGGCGGACCCTCAGCGTAAGTAACCTAACGAACAAAAGGAGAATAAATGAACGAACCGATCAACATCAACGAAGCGAGCTTCGAGAAAGTCGTCCTGCAATCACCGCTCCCGGTGCTGGTGGATTTTTGGGCGGAATGGTGCGGGCCGTGCAAGATGATCGCGCCGGTCCTGGCCGAGATCGCAAAGGAGAACGGGGACCGTTTCCGGATCGCGAAAGTGAACATCGACGACGATCCGGGGCTGATGCAGAAATTTCAGATTCGCGGGGTGCCGGCGCTGCTCTTCTTTCAGGGGGGCGAGCTGCGCGACCAGATCGTGGGCATGGCGCCGAAGAAACAAATTGTCGAGAAACTCGAAGCGCTGGCCGGGGCGCAGTCCGCGGCCTAACGAACAAAGGAATCATAATTATGAGCAATGAAAACATTTCCGCCCCGGACCTGACCCAACGCCCACCGCGGAGTGTCCGCTGCCGCCTCGGCGGCTACGCAATTCTGCCGCGCATGATCGATAAGGGGCGCGCCGAGATCGCGGGCAAGAACGGCGAGTTTAATTACAACTGCCCGCTCGATCAGCACGTCGTGAACTTCATCGGCTTCGACCCGGCGGCGTTGCGCGAACAACTCGCGGCAGGCAACGGTGACGGTGAGATCCTGGCGTGGATGAACGAGAACGCGCAGCACAAGCGCACGCCGTGGGAGATCGAAACCTGGAGTGACTACATGCAACGGCGCGGCCCGGACAGCGATGCGGAGACGCTGGAGTACTTCGCCGAAGCGGTGGGGAAGTTTTCGAAAACGCGCGAAGACATCAAAAGCTGGGCGGAGCTGCTCGATCTGGATGACTTTGTGACGTTTGGCGGGAAAGCCTGACGACGCGCTGTAGACGCCTCCCTCTGGGAGGCGCGGGGGTTGCGTCATATGCAATCGGCGCTTACACCCGCGCTTCGCAGAGCGAAGCGTCTACAGAAGAACCCGCGCCGCTTACAGCACGGCGCTGGGCGGAGCTGCTGGATCTCGATGACTTTGTGACATTTGGCGGGAAGGCCTGACGGGCTTCGGGCGCGGTTCGCCCCCACTGTTGTCATCCCGAGCGGAGCGAGGGATCTCGCAAGCGTTTCTCGGGCTCGTTCTACATATTGACGTCGCGCGACGCTTGGGAGATCCCTCGCCGCGCTGCGCCGGCTCGGGATGACAAGGTTTTGGGGGTCGGCCGGTTAGAGGACCGCGTCCCATTGCTTCGAATCTTTCAGCATGATCTCGCGCAGGAGACGGATCGGCGGTGCGCCGTGGTTCAGGACTTCATCGTGGAATTTCTCGAGCGAGAAATTCGCACCTTCCTGCGCCTTGTAATCGTCGCGCAGCTTGAGGATTTCGAGCTTGCCTAACGAATAATTCAAATAACCCGGATCGAAGGTCCCGCGCATCGCTTCGGACATGGACGGCTTCGGCTCGTAGTAGCAGTTCTCGTGGAAGAACTTCGCGCCATCCGCCACTGACATCCCGAGCGTGTGCATCTTGATGGAGACGCAGAGGCGGCAAAGCCGGAGGAGCGCTTCGTCGGCTTGCGCCATCCGATATTTCGCGGCGCGGATTTTCTGTTCGGGCGTGGAATTTGCGACGCTGCCGAAGCCTTCATCGAGCATCATCTTTTCCGTATAATGGGCCCAGCCTTCGACAAAGGCGTAACTGCCGAAGACCTTCTCGACCTTGCTCGCGGACGAGGCGTTAAGATGAAGGAACTGCACGTAATGCCCGGGGTAGGCCTCGTGAATCGAGACCACGTCCGCGGTGTAGTAGTTAAATGACGTGAGCCATTCGTTCTTCTGCTGCTCGCTCCATTCGCTCTCGGTCGGTGTGATGTAGTAATAGGCCTGGTCTGCCTTGGTCTCGAACGGCCCGGGCGTATCCATCGAGGCGAAGGTCGTGGCGCGATCGAAGGAGGGCGTCGCGAGCACGTTCGCGCGCACCTCCGACGGGATCGTGACGAGGTGATGATCGAGCACGTATTGCCGGATCTGATCGAGGTCCTTCGCGACTTCGGCGATGAGCTCGCCCGGTTTCGGATGCTCCTGCTGCACCTGCCGGAACACGTCGATCGGCGACTTCTTCGGGTCGACGATTTTCGCGGCGGCGGCGAAGGCTGCCTGCTCTTCTTTTAAACGCTGCAAACCGAGTGCGAGCAGCTTTGTCGGTGGCAGATCGACGAGCTCCGTGCCGGCGAGAAACTTCTGATACTTATCCGCCCCGAGCGCGAAGTCGGCGGTCGCTTTCGGCAGCTTCTCCTTCTGTAACCAACTCGCGTAGTCGCGGAGCGCGGCGGCCGCTTTCTTGTTCGCGTCATTGAACGCAGCCTGGAGCGGCCCGTCGTTCAAATCCTTGATCGCACCCGCGAGATCTTTCTCGAGAAAATCGGCCGAGCCTTTCGCGATTTGGATCGCGAGCTCGACATACGGCTTCGGCAAGGTCGCGCCGAGATTCGTCTTCGCGGCGGTCATGACGTTGCCGGTTTGATCCTCGATGTTCACGATGTCGCGCACCCGATCCGCGAGCGGCTTGAAGTCGCGCTTGATGTAAATGTTCACGTCGATGGCGCGCGCGTAGGTCATCGGGTTCTTCTCGAAGACGGCGAGATCGACGTACTGCGTAAGCTCGCCGGCGATCGTGCAGAGGAGAAGGCGACGGTCGAGATCGGCGCGCTTGCTCAAAGTGCTCGCGTCGATTTTCTGGAACTGCCCTTGGAAACGCCGGAGCCGCTCGACCTCGGCATCGATCGCGAGCCGGCTGTAGTCGCCGATCTTGCCGTCATATTGATGCAGCCCGAGCGCGACGCCGGTAAGCGGACGCGCGGCGAGATAGCCGCCCATGAAGTCGAGCGCCATCTTGTCGAAGTCGGCGTCGCCCTTGCCCGGCTTCGGCGTTTCCGCGGCCAGGGGGAGCGCGCAGCCTAACGAAAAGAGGAGAGCGAGAAGCCAGAGCACGGGCGATTTCATGGCGCCAATCTTAAGAGCGGCGTCCGGCCTTGTCATGCGGGCCGGTTGGCAAAAACGGCGAGAATGAACGAGAATCGCCCGGTCCGCGTCCAAGCACTCATCACTATGCCGGGTTCTTCGCTTCATCGATTTTTCAGCGCCTTCTGCGCCGCGCTTTTCCTCGTGCTCCCGCTCGGCGCGCTTTTTGCGGCCGACCCGTCGCCCCCGCCGCGGGCTGAGGACAGCGGCTACGGCGAGATCGCGACTTTTGCGAAGGCGATCGAGTTGATCCGGCAGGATTACGTCGATGGCGACAAGGTGAGCTATCACGACCTCATCTCTGCGGCGATGAAGGGCATGCTTTCATCGCTCGATCCGCACAGCCAGTTCATGGACCCGGATGATTTTAAGGACATGCAGGACGACACCCGCAGCCGGTTCAACGGCCTCGGCGTGGAGGTCGCGATGAAAGACGGCATCCTCACCGTGATCACGCCGATGGAAGACACGCCCGCGGCGAAGGCGGGCGTGCTTTCCGGCGATCAGATTTTAAAAATTAACGGTATCTCAACCGAGAAGCTGAATCTGCAGGACGCGGTCGACGTGCTTCGCGGCGAGTCCGGGCAGAAGATCACGCTGACGATTCTGCGGCCCTCGAGCAAGGAGTTGAAGGATTTCGTGCTCGAGCGCAAGGAGATCAAAGTGCGCAGCGTGAAAGGCGGCCGGCTGCTCGGGCCGGAACTGACCGGGCCGTTCAAGGTCGGGTACGCGCGCATCGTGCAGTTCAATGAGCCGACCGCGGAAGAGTTCGGGAAAACGCTCGACGAATTACAGAAGCAGGGGATGCAGGCGCTCGTGCTCGACCTGCGCAACAACCCCGGCGGCCTGCTCAACAGTGCCGTCGATGTGCTCGCGCAATTTTTGCCTGCAAACACGAAAGTCGTCTCGACGCAGGGGCGTGCTTCCTCGCAGGAGCACGAATATTCCACGCCGGTCGGCGTGAAGGCACGGCCGCATTTTCCGATCGTAGTTTTAGTGAATCAAGGTAGCGCGAGCGGATCGGAAATCGTCGCGGGCGCGCTGAAGGATTTGCATCGCGCGATCATCGTTGGCGAGACGACTTTCGGGAAAGGCTCGGTCCAAAACGTGATGCAGCTGCCGGATGGATCGGCTCTGCGTTTTACGACGGCGAAATATTTCACGCCGAGCAAACAGGTGATCCAGGGGAACGGCGTGGTTCCGAATATCCGTGTGCCGCTGACGCCGGAACAGGAGCGGGCGGTGGCTTCGTTGCGGAACGACGACAAGATCAAGCCGGGCGACGAGATCGCGTTGATCAAAACCAAGGACCTGCAGCTCATGCGCGCGATCGATGCGCTTAAAGGGGTGATGATCTACGCGCAACAGACCGGGACGAAAATCGAGGCGGTGAAGAAGTAGTCGTTCGTTGCGGAAAGTTAACCGCAGAGAGCGCGGAGGCCGCAGAGGGGAGAAAACGCAGAGACGGGGAAGGACAGGATGAACAGGATTGTGCAGGATCGAATTCGCAATCCGCCGAGCCATCATCCCTTTCCTGAAATCCTGTAAATCCTGTCTTTCTTGGTTTCCTCCTCTGCGTCTTCCTCTGCGCTCTCTGCGACCTCTGCGGTTAAATGAAAACCCTGCTCCTCGCGATTGAGACCTCATGCGACGAAACCGCGATCGCGATTCTGCGCGGCCGCGAGTTGCTCGCGAGCGTAGTCGCTTCGCAGATCGCCGAGCACCAGCAATATGGCGGCGTGGTTCCGGAAGTTGCCTCGCGCAATCATCTGCGCCACGCGCCGCGACTGCTCGAGCGCGCGGTCGCCGATGCCGCGGTGTCGTTAGGCGAGATCGATGCGTTCGCGGCCACGAGCGGCCCGGGCTTGGCGAGTTCGCTCATGATCGGGGCGTCGCTCGCGAAGGGGCTCGCGCTCGGGTTCGGCAAGCCTTACCTCGCCGTGAATCATCTCGAGGGGCACCTGCTTTCGCCGTTCTTTGGAGCGCGACGCTCTGTCGTCGCGTCGTCGGCTCTTCAGGACAGACTCGCGATCACGGAGGATCTCGCTCCAGAAATCCAACCGAACGTCGCTCTCGTCGTGAGCGGCGGGCATACGTTGCTCATCGATGTGCGGGGAGTGGGCGATTACGAAGTGATCGGCCGGACGGTTGATGACGCGGCCGGCGAAGCCTTCGACAAAGTCGCGAAAATGCTCGGGCTCGATTATCCGGGCGGGCCGGAGATCGAACGCTGTGCGCGCGCAGGCGACCCAGCGCGGTTCGATCTGCCGCGCAGTATGCTTCACTCAGGCGACCTGAATTTCAGCTTCAGCGGGTTGAAGACGGCGGTGCGTTACCTGTTGCCGAAGCTCGACCACCCGGTCATCCCGAGCGCAGCCCCGCGGGAGCGGGGCGGAGTCGAGGGATCCCGCGGCCTAACGAGAAGCAGCGCAGGCGAATCGGCGCTTCCGGGAAGCCCAACGAGATCCCTCGGCTTCGCTCGGGATGACCGGTGTGATGTCTGTGCGTCGTTCCAGCGCGCGGTTGTGGAAATTCTCGTCGCGAAAAGCCTGGCCGCTTCGCGTGTGACCGGGCGCCAGCTCGTGACTGTGAGTGGGGGAGTCAGTTGTAACGGCGAACTCCGCGCGCAAATGGCGACAGCCTGCGCGGGCGCGGGCGTGGAACTGCGCTTCGCCGAGCCCCGGCTCTGCACCGACAATGCCGCGATGATCGCCTTTGCGGCGATGCAGCGCTTCGAGAGCAGCGCAGCAACTTCTCTCACGACCGAGATCGATCCGAATCTGGCGTTAGCGTGATTACGTTTCCGGGGAGCTCAGCAGCGGTTGAGATCGGCGGGTGGCGGGAGTGTTCTGCCGGGTAGCGCCCACGTTCCGTGGGCTGGTCGCGCTGTTCCAGCGCGACGAACTTTCCCAGAGGTGGGACCGTCACGGAAGGTCGAACCAAAAAAAGTTCGCGACGGTGGAACACCGTCGCCAGCCCACGGAACGTGGGCGCTACACGGCCAGCGTGACGCCGGTAGAATTAGTATTCCCTCGCTAGCAAGTAGTTCGCGAGCTCGTGCAGCATCTCGCGTTTTTTCCCTAACGGCTTCAGCGCATCGTGCGCGAGTTTCGTGAGGCGGCCGGCTTCGATCCGCGATTTCTCCAGGCCGATGACCGCGGGATAGGTCGCCTTCTGCGCAGCGACATCTTTCCCCGCGCTCTTGCCGAGCTTCTCGCTCGTTTGCGTCACGTCGAGAATGTCGTCGATGACCTGGAACGCCAGACCAAGCGCGCGCCCGAAATCGCTCACCGCCGTGAGCTGCGTGGGCGTCGCATTCGCACTCATCGCGCCGAGTCGCACGGAAGTGGTGAGCAGCGCGGCGGTCTTGTTCTCGTGAATGTAGCGGAGCTGCGCGCGGGTGTGTTTCGCGCCTTCCCCTTCGAGATCGGCGACTTGGCCGGCGATCAGTTTGCGGCTGCCCGCGGCCACCGCGATCTCGCGCAGAATCTCGCGCATGTCGTAGCGCGGCCAGCAATCCGCCTCCGCCGCGATCTCAAAAGCGATGGTGAGCAACGCATCGCCCGCGAGCACCGCGATGCCGTCACCGAAGACCTTATGACATGTCGCGCGACCGCGGCGGAAATCGTCGTTATCCATGCTCGGGAGATCGTCGTGGATCAGCGAGTAGGTGTGGATGCACTCCATCGCGCAGGCGAGGGGGAGCGCGCTTTTCGTGAGGCCGCCACAGGCCTCCGCGGCGGCGAGACAAAGAATCGGGCGAAGCCGTTTCCCGCCGGCAAAAAGCGAATAGCGCATCGCCTTGTGAATCGTCGCGGGCTTGGCGGATTCCTTCGGGAGGAAACGGTCGAGCGCGCGATCCACTTCCCGTTGCCGCGTCCGGAGATAGCTTTTCAAATCCACAGTGCGCGAATCTGGGAAGCCAGGGGCGCTGCGCAACCCGGAAGTACCAACGGGGCGGGGAAGTTAACCGCAGAGAGCGCAGAGGGCGCAGAGAGAGACGCGGAGGAGGAAAGGGCTGATGGCTCTGCTGACTGTGAAATTCGATCCAGCACAATCCTGTTCATCCTGGCCTGCCCCCCTCTGCGTTCCCCCGCTCTGCGACCTCTGCGCTCTCTGCGGTTAAAAACGCGCCGGTCCTAGCCGCCGACCGCCTGGTAGTGCCCGAGCCCGCGCTTCCACATGAAGTTTGCTGCCGCCCACATCCCGAGCAGCCAGCCGGACTGGATCGAAAGCGCGCTCCAGATTTTCGTTCCGACCACCTGCACCGCCGGCGGCCTGATATCGAGCGGAACATTCAACCGCCGGACGTGCATCCGTTTCAAGCGTGGTCGGCGTATCAATAGAGTCACGCGTGACGCGTGGCACTCAATCAACCCCAACCAATTAAATACAGGAATCACTAATGAATCTAGATCGTATCTCTGAAACGCTCGCGGCCAAAGGCACCTCGCGCCGGGCTGCGCTGAAAAGTCTCGGCGCCGGCGCCATTGGCCTCGCTGGATTGCGTCTGCTCTCGGGAACGTCCCGGGCCGCTACGCGCACCAGCTCCCCTAACGACATCAACACCGACGTCCTGCAGTTCGCTCTGAACCTCGAATATCTCGAGGCGGAGTATTACCTCTATGCCCTCACCGGGCGCGGCTTGCCCGCGGGCGATATCGAGGGCAGCGGCGCCCTTGGGAACACGATCATCAAAGCCAATCCGAAGGTGCCTTTCCAGAACCGCATCTTCGCCGACTACGCTCGCGAGATCACTTTCGACGAGAAGAACCACGTGGAATACCTCCGCGCCACCCTCAGCGCGCTCGGGGTGACTCCGGTCGCGCGCCCGGCGCTTGATTTGCTCAACAGCTTCAACACCCTCGCGCAGGCCGCCGGCATCGGACCCTCCTTCGATCCGTTTGCGAACGAAGTGAACTTCCTGCTCGGCGCCTTCATCTTCGAGGACGTGGGCGTGACCGCTTATCGCGGCGGTGCGGGTCTGCTGACCGACCCAACCGTGGTCTCCGCCGCGGCCGGCGTCCTCGGGGTCGAGGCGTACCATGCCGCCACCGTGCGCACGAGCTTGATTTCGCTGGCTGACTTCAACGTCGTTCGGACGGTGCAGGCGATCTCCGATCTGCGCGATGCGCTCGATGGCGCTGGCGATGACGATCAGGGCATCACCATCGGCCGGCACGCCAACATCGCGCCGACGGATGAGAATTCGCTCGTCTACGCTCGCACCACCGACCAAGTGTTGGCGATCCTTTACGGCGCGCCGGGCGCGCACAGCGGGCTGTTCTTCCCGAATGGTCTGAACGGCGCGATCTCGTAGCCGCACTCCGAAAAGTCCACAGGCAAAGGGTCGGCCGGCCGCGAACGTTGGCCGGCCCTTTTTTGGCGTTAACCTCCGACGGCCTGGTAATGGCGGAGGCCGCGTTTCCACATCAGGTTGGCCGCGGCCCACATCGCGAGGAGCCAGCCAGATTGAATGGCAAGTGCACCAAATATCTCCGCGCCGTGCAGCCGTCCCTGGAAGATCGCGATCGGGCAGAAGAGCTCGTAGTAAAACGGCAGCCATTTCATCACCGCCTGGATCGCTGGCGGCATGATATCGAGCGGAAACATTTGGCCGCCGAGGAAATACTCGAAGCTGTAGACGATGAAAACGATGGTCGAGATTTCCAGAATCCAGAACGCCATCATGGAGAGCGTGTAGGTGAGAAAAAACTGGATGAATGCCGACATCACGAGCGAGACGAAGGCGCAGAGCCAGGTCACTGGTTCGTTAGGCAGGACGATGAAGTGCCGGAAATAAAAGAAGATCGCCGCGATCGGCAGGACGGTGACGAAGGTGTAAACGAGCCGCCCGCTCAGGAAAATGCTGAAGCGGTAGCCGAGGTAATTGACCGGTTTGGTGAGGAAGCTGTTGATCTGCCCCTCGCGGATGTCGGCGGCGATCTGCCATTCGTCCTCGGTCGGGGTGACGAGGTTGCTCACCAGAATCGTGAGCAGGTAATAATAGATCATCGAGCCGTAGTCGTAGCCGCGCATCCCGCCGCCGCTTTCCTGGAAGACGGCGCGCCAGAGGAAGATCGTGCCGACCAGCGGGATCACGCCGAAGACCGCGCGGAGCAGGTAATTCCAGCGATACACGAAGGTGTTCTGGATCCCGAGGTTGAAGACGGTGAGATATTTTTGCGGGGACATGCGCGAAGAATTTTAACCGCGGATTACGCGGATTTCACGGATCGTATAAAGGAGGGATCATCGAGCTTGGCTCTTGTGGCGCGAGCTTCCAGCTTGCCTGGTTTGTCTCCTTCCGATCCGCGTCATCCGCGCAATCCGCGGTCAAAAGTTCCGGTTCGGTAGTTTTCGCATTTGGCGATTCTGCCAGCCGGCGAAGAAGAGCAGCGCGCAGAGCGCACCGATCAGGGCCATGAACATGTCTTCCTGCGTGTCCCAGATGTCGCCCTGCGTCGCGAGGAATTCGTTCGCGGCGGAGCCGGAAGCGAGCGCGGTCCACCATTCGATCAGCTCGTAGAGCGCGCTGATTCCGAGACAAACAAAGAGCACGATCGCAAAGATCCAGCCGCGCGAAGGGATGATCTCGCGCCTAACGAAAAGCTCGCGTGCGATCAGCGCCGGGACGAAGCCTTGGGCGAAATGGCCGAGCCGATCGTAGTGGTTGCGATGCCAGCCGAAGATCGGTTTGAGCCATTCGAAGAGCGGCACCCGCGCATAGGTGTAGTGGCCGCCGACGCAGAGGATGCAGATATGCAGCGCGATGAGGGTGTAAACGAGCGTAGTGAAACGGAAGCGGCTGTAGGTCGCGATGAGCACCGCCGCGCCGATGATGCCGGGGATGGTCTCGAGCCACCAGGTGAGGCGGTCATACGGTTGCCAGGCCGACCAAGCGAATACGAGCGCGGTCGCGAAGAGCAGGAGGAGGTGGAGCGGGGAGATGCGCGGGTTCATAGATCGCCGCTTCTAGCGCCCCGACGCAGTGTCATCCTGAGCGGATCCCGCGGAAGCGGGAGGAGTCGAAGGATCCCGTGGGGTTTCTGGGAAGTTGTTGCGCTGCTGGATTTTTTCGGGTTGGCGCTTCTCGGCAGCGCCACGGGATCCCTCGACTTCGCCTAACGGCTTCGCTCGGGATGACAGTGTTCGCGGGCGGGGTTGCGCCAGCTCTACGGCGAGCCGGATCGCGGCGATCATACTGTCGGGGCGCGCGCTGCCTTGGCCGGCGATCTCGAAAGCGGTGCCGTGATCCGGACTGGTACGGGGGAAGGGGAGACCGAGTGTGACGTTCACGCCTTCGTGAAAAGCGTGGAGCTTGAGCGGAATCAAACCTTGGTCGTGATACATGCAGAGCACGGCGTCGAATTCTCCCGCGACCGCACGGTGGAAGACCGTGTCGGGGGAGAAGGGGCCGGCGAAAATTGCGGAACGCGAATTGCGGAATGCGGATTGCAGCTCTGCGATCGCGGGGGCGATGAGATCGATCTCTTCGCGGCCGAGGGCTCCGGATTCGCCGGCGTGCGGGTTGAGGCCGGCAACGGCGACGCGGCTGCCGCCACGCTGCGCGACAAAAGCCTCGAGCAACTTGCCGACTCGGACGATCTCGGACGTGCGCAGGTTTTCGGTGACCTTGCCTAACGGAATGTGCGTGGTCACGAGCGCGACGGTGAGGCCGTTGCCGGTCAGGAGCATGGCAAAGTCCTCGACGCCGCAGCGCGCGGCGAAAAACTCGGTCTGGCCCGGAAACTCGAAGCCGATTTCGTACATGCGGGCCTTGTGAATCGGGCCGGTGACGACCCCGTCCAGCTCGCCCTCGAGTGCTCGCCGGGCGGCGGTCTCGAGAGCAGTCTGCGCGGCCTGGGCGCTGGCGGCGGTCGGTTCGCCTAACGAGAAACGATCGGGGCTGCCGGTGATGATTTCGTAAGCAGCGCCCGCTGGCAGCTGGCCGGAATCGAGCGCGGCGCGGATGATTTCCGGGCCGATCCCGGCGGGATCGCCTGTGGTGATACCGATCCGAGGACGCATGGCGCTCAGTTTCATCGGCGCAGAGCGCGCAGGCAACTCTGGAGGTCGCGGCGCATAGCGTGGCGCGCGCTCCGCCGAGCGAAACGTTGTAGACGCCTCCCTCTGGGAGGCGCGGGGGTTGCGCGGTCGGCAAAGACGGTGTTGCGCACACCCGCGCTTCGCAGAGCGAAGCGTTGTAGACGCCTCCCTGGGAGGCGCGGGAGTTGCGCGGTTGGCACAGATGGCGTCGCACACACCCGCGCTTCGCAGAGCGAAGCGTCTACAGCGTCGATCGCGGTGGTGCGTGGCTGGCGGTGGAGCGCGATCCTCTGTGATCGCGTGTTAAAACTTGCGACGACAGAAGAGTCGCGCTTCACGAAGAGCCGCTCGCGTCGGCGGCCGCTTAGAAAGTCTTGATGTAAGCCTTCGACCGCAGGCTGGCGATCCAGTGTTTCTGGAGCTCCTGCGCCTGTTCCTGGCGGAGCCGCGCTTCGATCTCGGTGCGCACATCCTTGAGCGGACGAAGGTCGCCGCCCTGGCGCGCTTCGACTTTGAGGATGTAGTAATTGTTCGACAGGTTCACGACCCTGCTGATCTCGCCTGGCTTTAGCTTGAAGGCGACCTCGGAGAGTTCCGGCGAAAGCGTCTTGTCGTCGACCCAACCCCAGTCACCGCCGAGCTCGCGCGTGCTGTCTTCGGAGTACATCTGCGCCATTTTGTCGAAATCGGCGCCGGTGATGAGCTTCCCGCGGATCTCTTCCGCCATCGATTTTTGCGGATCGTTCGCGCTCGCGTCGCCTTTCCCCGGGATCATGATCATCCGCAGTTTCACCTGCGCTTTGCTCGAGAAGAGCTCGCGATGTTCGTGATAATATTTTTCCACCTTCGCCGGCGGGACCATCAGGTTCGACTTCACATTCTTCGAGCGCATCGCCTGCACGATGATCTTCTCGCGTTCGAGGGTGCGGAATTTCGAGAGCGAAAAATTCTGCGCTTCCATCGTCTTGATGAAGGCGTTGCGATCGCCGCCAAAGGAATCCTTGATGATCTCCTTCACGCGCTCGTCGACGAAGAAACCGGGGATGTCGAGCTTGTCCTTCTCGAACTGCTGGATGATGAGCTGGCGGTCGATCAAATCCTGGAGCGCCGCTTTCCGCAGCTCGATAATTTTCTGGTTCAACTGCTGGCCGGAATACTGCGAGCGGAGCAGGCGCTCGCGCGGTTCGACGAGCTGACGCACCTCCGAGTAGGTGATGACGTCGTTGTTCACGATCGCGGCGATGCCGTTGACGGTTTCGGCGCCGTGCGTCGGCGAAGCTGTGGCCGCGAGCGCCAGCGAAAAGAGGGCGAGCAGAACCATCGCCGGATGCTGCCGGCGGCTCAGAGTTGCTTTATTAATTGCCATATCTCAGTCAGGTGGAGATTGATGCTACTTGATGTTAAGCGGGGAAATTTGCCTCCCACAAGAATAAAGTCGCCGCGACGACTGAGCATCAATTTGCCGTCGCGCACCTCGACTCGGCTAAGGCGAGCGCGGGCGGCGGAAAGCTTGATGTCGGTGAGGAGGAGTAAATTGTCAACCGCCGGCGGGGTCGGTCCGAAGCGGTCGCGCCACTCGCGGCGCAGTCGGTGAAGTTGCGCCTGGGTGGCGATTTCCGCGAGCGCGCGGTAGGCCTGAATGCGGAGCGCGGAGTCGCCGATGTAAGCCGTCGGGATGAAGGCCGGGACGAGCCGCGCGGGACCGGCAGCGACAAACTCGCCTTCGTTCGTGGCGAGGAAATCGAAGCGCGTTTCGACCTCAAGCCGTGGCCGAAGCTTGTCGCCTTTCAGTTGTGCGACCGCCTGCTTGAGGAGCTGACAATAGAGATCGAACCCGACGTTCACGATGTGTCCGCTCTGCGCGGTGCCGAGGATGCTGCCGGCGCCGCGAATCTCGAGATCGCGCATGGCGATGCGGAAACCCGCACCTAAAGAACTGTATTGCTTGATCGCGTTGATCCGTTTGCGCGCGGCGCCGACGGTCATCATCTCGCGCGGGAGGAGTAGGTAGGCGTAGGCCTTGTGCTCGGCCCGGCCGACGCGGCCGCGAAGTTGATAAAGATCCGCGAGCCCGAAGCGATCGGCGCGATCGATGACGATGGTGTTCGCGTTCGGAATATCGAGGCCGCTCTCGATAATCGTGGTGCAGACGAGCACGTCGGTTTTGCCGGCGACGAAGCGTTGCATCACGGCTTCGAGTTCATCGGCATTCATCTGCCCGTGGCCGATGTCGATGCGCGCCTGCGGGCAAAGTTCGGCGATGCGGTCGCGGACTTTCTGAATCGACTGCACGCGATTGTGGAGGAAGTAAACCTGGCCCTGGCGCTCGAGTTCGCGGTTGATCGCGTCGCGGATGATGCGCTCGTCGTAGCCGGCGACGACGGTCTCGACCGGGAGGCGATTGAGCGGTGGCGTCTCGATCGTGGACATGTCTTTCACGCCGACGAGGGAGAGATAAAGCGTGCGCGGAATCGGCGTGGCCGAGAGCGTGAGCACGTCGACGAGCTTGAAAAGCTCCTTGAATTTCTCCTTGTGGAGCACGCCGAAACGCTGCTCCTCGTCGATCACGACAAGACCGAGATCCTTGAAAACGACGTCCCCGGAAATCAGCCGGTGCGTGCCCACGACGACATCGACGCCGCCGTCGCGGAGCTGCTCGAGCACCTTCCGCTGTTCTGCGTGGGAGCGGAAGCGGCTCAGCATTTCGATCCGCACCGGGTAGTCGAGCATGCGCTGGCGGAAGGTCTCGAAATGCTGCTGCGCGAGGACGGTGGTGGGCGTGAGGATCGCGACCTGTTTGCCGGCCATCACCGCCTTGAACGCGGCCCGAATCGCGACCTCGGTCTTGCCATAACCGACGTCGCCGCAGATGAGCCGATCCATCGAGCGCGGCGCTTCCATGTCGGTCTTCGTGTCGATGATCGCCTTCAGCTGATCCGGCGTTTCGCGAAACGGGAACGAGTGCTCGAACTCCGCCTGCCATTTCGTATCGGGGCCGAAAGTGTGACCGATCTGCGTTTCGCGTTCAGCTTGAAGCGCGAGCATTTTCCCAGCGTAATCGAAGACGGAAGCCGCGGCGCTCTTGCGCGCGCGCGCCCACTTCGCATCGGCGAGCGAACTGAGCGGCGGCGATTTTTTCCCGACGCCGACGTAACGCGACACCATGTAGGCCTGTTCGAGTGGGACGTAGAGTTTTGCCTCCGCGGCAAACTCGATCACGAGCACTTCGTTGGCGTCTGCGTCGCCCATTTTTTGGAGGCCGAGGAACCTGCCGATGCCGTGTTCGAGGTGGACCACGAGGTCGTCCTCGTTCAGCTCGCTGAAGTCGATCTGTGCGCGGTGCGCTCCAAATTTCGAGGTGCGCTGCAATCGCCGCCGCCCATGCGTGGGCGCGCGGCCGAAAAGCTCCGCGGCCGCGAGGACGACGAGATTCGCCGCTGGGAAACAGAAGCCGTGCGCGAGCGTTCCTTCGAGGAGCGCGAGACGGCTCGTGTCGATCTTCGCTTCGGCCATGATCTCGCGGAAGCGCTCGATCTCGCCTTCGGTCTGGAAGTAGATCGCGATCCGCGCGCCGTCGTCGCGCCAACTCGTTAGGCGGGAGAAGAACTGCTGGCGCTTCGCTTCCGCGAGAATGAACTCGCCGCTGTCGAAGGAGCCGATCTCGCAATCCACAAACGCGGCGGAGAAATCTTCCGCGCCTTCGACGGAGGAGGGTGCGCCGCTGCCGTCATCCCGAGCGGAGCGCAGCGCAGTCGAGGGATCCCGTGGAGTTTCTGTGAAGCTCCCGTCGCGGTTCTTTTTGCCGCGGAGCTTCCCGGCAGCGCCGCGGGATCCCTCGACTGCGTTCCGCTTCGCTCCACTTCGCTCGGGATGACCGTAAAAGCCTTCCGTGATCACGATCGCAGCGTCACCAGCTTCCTCTTCTTCCTCGGGTTCGATCGCGATTTCGAGATCGTTAGGCGAAAGGTAATCGCGCACCGTTCCGCCCTGTTCCTCGGCGGCGCCGAGGAAGAGCTCGACCGCCGGCAGATTTCCCACCGAGGTCTGGGTATCGAGATCGAATTCGCGGAGCGATTCGATTTCGTCGCCGAAAAACTCCACGCGAACAGGCAACTGCGCCTGCCACGAATAGACGTCCAGAATCCCGCCACGCACCGCGAACTGTCCGCGCGTCGTCACCTGCGACGCGCGCTCGTAGCCGGCTTTGCCTAACAAATCGACGATCCGTTCCAGCCGTTCGGTCGCGCCGCGCTCCATTCGAATCGCGCCGCGGGTGAGCGCGCCGCGCGGGGGTGTGGGTTGATCGAGGCTGGCGCGGGTCGCGACTACGACGTTTCGGCCTTTCCCTTCCAGCCGATGGAGCAACGCCAGGCGCTCCGCGGAGATCTCCTGGTCCGGCAGAATATTCTCCGCCGCGACGAATTCCATCTCCGGGAGAAAGAGCGCGTCCGGCAGCCAGTTCACGAGGCTCTCGTGGAGCAGCTCCTGGGTGCGGACATTCGGGCAGACGACCCAAAGATTTTGCCGCAACTTCCGCGCGAGCGCGGCAACCAGAAACGGCTGCGCCGGCGCGATGACGTGCGCGAAGGTGACCGGCACCGCGCCTTTCCCGATCTTCTGCAGTCGCGCCGCGATCGGGGCGCTGCGCACGACCGCGTCGAGCAGTTCCGCGCCTAACGACTCCGCCACAGGCTCAAACGTCCCGCCCCACTGCGTTCGCGACGGCGCGAATTCGCCGCACGAGGTCCTCGAAAACTTCCGGGACGAGCGCCTGGTCGCCGTCGCTCCGCGCGTGTTCCGGCTCGTCGTGGACCTCGATCATAAGTGCATCAGCGCCCGCGGCGACCGCAGCCAGCGCCATCTGCGGAATGTAATCGCGCAGGCCGATTCCGTGGGTCGGATCAACCACGACCGGGAGCCGCGTTTTCGCTTTCAAAATCGGCACCGCATTCAGGTCGAGCGTATTCCGCGTCATCGTCTCGAAGGTGCGGATGCCGCGCTCGCAGAGGAGGACGTTCGGGTTGCCTTCGTTGAGGATGTATTCGGCGCTCATGAGCAGGTCGTTGATCGTGGCGCTAAAGCCGCGCTTGAGCATGACCGGCAGCCGGCTGCGGCCGACTTCCTTGAGCAGGGCGAAGTTCTGCATGTTGCGCGAACCGATCTGGAGACAATCGGCGTATCGCTCGACCATCGCTAGATCGCGGGTGTCCATGATCTCGGTGATGATCGGGAGCCCGGTTTCGGCGCGAGCGTCGGCGAGGAAGCGGAGACCGTCTTCGCCCAAACCCTGGAAGCTGTAGGGCGAAGTCCGCGGCTTGAAAGCGCCGCCGCGCAAGACGCGGGCGCCGGATTTTTTCACGGAACTCGCGATGCCGAGAAGTTGCTCGCGGCTTTCGACCGAGCAGGGCCCGGAGATGAGGACGACTTTCTGGCCAGTGCCGATGGGAACGTCGCCGATCGTGACCGGCGGCGGCGCGGTGCCGTTGCGCGCGACGAGCCGGTAAGGCTTAAGGACGGTGTGGACGGACTCAACCCCGGGAATGACGGCGAGCGGTTTCTCGCGGATCACCTCTTCCGGGCCGATCACGCCGATAACCACGCGCTGAGCGCCGCGCATGACATGCGCTTCGAGCCCGAATTCCTCGACCCGGCCAACGATGTGTTCGATCTGCGCGTCGGTGACGGCGGGTTGGGTGATGATGATCATTGCGCGAAGGGGAGGAGCTTACGCTTTGCTCCCGGTCGGGCAACCTGCCGCTGAGGCAGTCTTACGGCCCAATCTCGACCGGCGTCCCCTCGCTGACCGCGTTGTAGAAGTTCTCGGCCATGAACTCCGGCATGCGGATGCAGCCGTGCGACGCGGCGTAGCCTGGGAGGTAGCCGGCATGGAGGCCAAACGCCGGCGCGATCTTCATGTAGTAAGGCATCGGCGCGCCTTTGTAGTGCGTGCCCGGCGGCATCGGATCTTTGCCTCTCTCGACATTGGGCACGACGACGTTATCCGCGGCATCGACATAATCGCCGTAAAGGCTGGAGGCGTGATCGATGTCCCGGTCGAGAACCTTAAACTTGCCGACCGGCGTGTCCTTGCCCTCGCGGCCGGTGGAAAGCTGCGAGATACCGACAAGTTGCCCGTCTTTGAAAAAATAGGCGCGCTGCTCGAGGAGGCTGATCCGAATGGAGGGTTTGCCCGGGACGCCATCGCCGTCCCAGTAGGAGACGGTGTCGGTGGGCGCATTCGAGGAAACCGGCTGGTTCCCGTAAACCCCGCCCAGATATTGGGTTTCCCCATCGAGCAAACGCGGGTCGTCTCCCGCGCATCCCGCGAGCGAGAAAAGCGCGAGGAGCGAGAGCAGGAAAATGGGCGAAAATGTGAAGCGAACCATGGTGTTTGGGACGAAGGGAAGCGCAACTAACGCGGCTGAATTCTCAAAGTCAAGATGCTCGGGGAGCAATATCCGGACCGGATGGCTTGAATTTAGCTTGGATTTGTCGAGACTGCCGACGCCAAGCCCATGCCGACCTACGAATATAGCTGCCTGAAGTGCGGCAAAAATTTCGACGCCTTTCAGTCGATGCGGGACGAAGCCTACAAAATCTGCCCGAAGGAGCTTTGCCAGCAGGCGAAGTGGGGCAAAGGGAAAGTGAAACGGCTGCTCGGCACCGGCGCCGGGCTGATCTTCAAGGGCTCTGGGTTCTACATCACCGACTACCGGAGCAATAACTACAAGGAAGGCGCAAAGAAGGAAGCTCCCGCGAGCAGCGAAAAGAAAACCGAAAGCACCGCGAGCAAGCCGGAAACGAAGACGGCGCCGAGTTCCACTCCCGCCCCCGCGACTCCGAAAAAGAAAGACTAGAGCAAGTGACCAAACTTATCTGTGCGGACTGCCGTCACGAGAACGAGGCCGAACGGATTTATTGCCATAACTGTGGCGGCCGGCTCGACCGCACCGGCCTGACGAAAACGCGAGAAGACAAGGCCGAAACGGACAGCCAGTCGCAGCAGCATCTCCAGAAGATGCTCGATCCGAGGCGTGGGCAGACCAAAGCCTTGGTCCTGAAATCGCTGAAGATTTTGGGCGGGGCTTTCGCTTTGGCCGTGGTCATTCAGCTGCTCCTGCCTCCCGACCTCCCGAAGGTCGTGAAGAGTGATTCGATGGCTCCGATGATCAACATGGATTTGCTCTCCGCGCTGGAGAACCCTAACCCGTCGCGACTGACTTACTCGCAGGAACAGGTCAATAGCTATGTCGCGTCGTCGATTCGCCGCACGAACAGCCCGGCCAAGGAAGGTTTCTTTCCGCTCCAGCGCATCTATCTCCAGCTTGAAGAAGGCCTCTGCGGCGTGAACGCTGGTTATGCCTTCATGGGATTTCCCCTCTACGCCGGTGGGTCTTATCAGGTAGCCGTGACCGGCGGGAAGGTGTCGAGCACCTGCCGTCGCGGTTACTGCGGACGGATGCCAATCCATCCGGCACTGATGAACTCCCTCGGGTTCCTACTGCACAAAGTCTCCGCCACGCTGGAGCGGGAACAGAAGCAAGTCGCCCGCTGCAGCGGAATCGAGTTTCATCCAGAGTCAGTCACTCTGGTCACGGCGCCGCAGGGCTAACCCTGCGACACCGTAAGAGGGAGTAGGCTGCTTTAGCCGAGACCCATCGTCGAGAGTAACTCACTGTCGATCCGGCCATCGACGCGTAAACCATTCGCGCGCTCGTAGCTCCGAATCGCGCGACGCGTCCCTTCGCCGACCACGCCGTCAATCTCGCCCCGGTAGTAACCCGATTGCGCGAGCTGTTCCTGCACCCGTGCTTCCACGGAGGATTGATCCTTGGGATCGACCTCGCGGGTGTTTCGACGGGCTCTTTCGTTCACGACGCGCCCTTCATAGACACCCTGCGGGTCGTAAGCGTAAGTCGCCGAGTAACCGTAGTAAGGCGCGTAGGCGTAGCCATAGGGGTAACCGTAATAATACGGGCTCCCGTAGTAGGGATAGCCGAAGCCGCCGAAGTAGAAGTTGACGCCGCTGCCATAGTAACCGCCGCCTCGGTAGTGGCGATTGCCGTAGTAATGGCCGCCGCGGAAATTGCCCCGGCCAGCGGTTACGCCTGGACGTCCGCCACCGCGATTCATCGTCATTCCGCCGGTGTTGCCCCGGCTGTGATTCATGTTTACCGCGCCACCGGCGTTACCGCCGCTGTGGCCGCGCCGCTGCGCCTGCGCAGGAGCGGCGAGCACGAGGAGTCCGGCCGCCGCGAGTGTGACTGAAAGAGTTGTTCCAAGTTTCATAGTTTTCTTTCTGTTTAACTTCCGAAATTATAGCACAATCAGCCGCATCCTGCGGAAGATTCATCTGGTTCTCACGCAGCTATCGACTGGCATGCGCCTCCGAATATTCATTCTCTTTTCCCTCGCGCTCTTGCGCTCTGAGGCAGTTGAGGGCGCGGAGGGGAAAGCGCACAGCACGAGCACCTCGCGGCAGTTTATCGTCTATGGCGCGGAGGTCCGAGTGCGCGGCGCGATGTGCGATCTCGCGGAGCGGACCAAGGCAAACCTCCTCCGCCTGCTCGGCCTGCGCGATCACTGGAAGACGCCGCTGGTGATCAATCTCGATTACCCGCAGGCGAACCTGCCGGAGCTGCCGGCGTCGCGTTTCGATTTCAGCCAGATCGGCTCCGGCCTGAAGCTGCAGCTCAACCTGCTGATCACGAGCGACCTCGATGGTCAGGAAGTGCAGCGCGATCTGCTCCGCGCGATTCTCATCGAGATGATGTATCGCGAGCGGACAAACGTCGCCGTGGGCAGCCGCTATGCGGTTCCGCCCGATTGGCTGCTCGACGGCGTCCTTCAGCTCGCGCCTGGTCACGATCTGGTCGAAGCGGCGCAACTGCTCGAGACGATGGTCGAGGCGAACCGGATCGCGCCGGTCGACGAGATCGTGAAAGAAAAGCGCGAGTTGCTCGAGCCGGCGTCGCGCAAAATGCACGACGCCTACGCGCTCGCGCTCGTGCAGTTGCTGCTCGAATCGCCCAACGGAAAAAGGAAGCTACTCGAGTACATCCAGGACCTGCCCGACGCGCCTAACGACTCCGTCGCCGACCTGCGCGCGCATTTTCCGAACACCCTCGGGCGTTCCTCGAGCAAATGGTGGACGCTGAGTGTGGCGCGCCTTTCCGCGACCGATCGCTTCGCGGTGCTCTCGGCGGCGGAGACCGCGAAGCGGCTCAATCAGTTGTCGCAACTGAGCATCCGCGGGCCGGATGGGAAAATGCACGAGTACGACTTCAGCGGTTTCGAGAAGTACCGGAAATTGCGCGGGAGCCGCGGCGTGCTCCGGCAACGGAGCCAGGAGTTTCTCCTGCTCGCGGCGCGAGCGCATCCGACCTATCGCCCAATCGTGCAGGAGTGTTTTGAGGTGGCGGCGCTGCTGATTCGCGGCAAGACCAAAAAACTTAACCAGCGGATGATGCGAGTGACGAGCTCCCGAGCGCTCATCGAAAGCGAGAGCCGCGACATGGATGATTACCTGAATTGGTTTGAAGCGACGCAACTAAAGACGATGAGCGGTGCGTTCTCCGAGATCCTGAAAGCGGCAAGCGAGGAAGAAGTCGCGCCGCCGCGCCGGCGCGATCCGATTTCGGTCTATCTCGATTCGATCGAGGCGAGTCTGTAACCGCGCGATGCTCCAGCTGCGCTTCCGTTGTAGACGCTTCGCTCTGCGAAGCGCGGGAGTGAGCGCAAATCGCGGGGGCGTAAGCAGCTAGTCAGCCGATGCCCGCGCTTCGCAGAGCGAAGCGTCTACAAGGAAGTGCGACGACGTTACAGCTTGTCGGCCTGGAGCCGCAGCTTCTGCTTCAAACCATCGTGCCGCGCGTCCTTGATCTGATCGAGGAAACCTCGCGCCTGCGCTCCGTCGCGGAGCTTCAAGCTCACGCGCGCCAATTGTAGAAACGTGAAGTCGTTGTCGGGCGCCAGCGCAAGCACATGCTTCCAAGCCGCCGCCGCTTCCGTCCAATCGGGGTCGGGCATGGCGTAAAATGTCTCGGCGTAGCCGCGCGCGTATTCCATCTCGTTCGGTGAGAGACGGGTCGCGGCGCGAAACTCCGCAAGTGCGCGACGGAGTAGATCGGCGTCATCGATTTGCCAGGCCGCAGTAAGATCATGGCGAAGCAGGTATTCGACGTTCCCGAGGTTGTAGTGATAAGCCGCGACGTCGCCGGCGTTGTCGACCGCGCGCTGGAATTGCTCCGCCGACTGCGCCGCGCGCCCCATCCGCAGGTAGATGCCGCCTAACGAATTCGCGACCGCGCCGTTCTTCGGTTCGATCATCTGCGCGAGACGCAGATGCGAGATCGCGCCGCGCATTTGGCCATGATCCGCGAGGAAGTTGGCATAAGCGGCGTGCCCTGCGGCGGACGCCGGCTCCTGGCGCAACTGCTTCTCAAAAGTCTCTCGCGCGCGTAACTCCGCGCCATCGAGCGCGCGATCGTCGGCGCGCACCGGCGCGGCGAGCAGCCCGAGCAAAATGAACAGAAGCCCAACGCGCATGTCCCACTCTACACAATTTGCTCGGGCGGGGTTGCTGCTTAATATAGCGCTCGCGCTCGCCCCGGCGCCTCCTCTTTCCATGCAGAAAATCGGATTTGCAGAAGCTCTCGATTCCATCGTCGCCAGTGACGATCGGTATCAACGGGACGCCTATGTTTTCCTGCGCGACGCGCTCGATTACACTACGAAGCAGCAGAAGAAAGCGCGCGGCGCTGCCGTCCGTCACGTCGCTGGTCCGGAGCTGCTTGAGGGCGTGCGCCTTTACGCGTTGAAGGAATTCGGCCCGATGGCGCTGACGGTTTTTTCCTATTGGGGAATCAATCGCTGCGAAGACATCGGCCACATGGTTTTCAACCTTATCGGCGCGGGCATTTTCGGGAAGACCGAGCAGGATTCGCTCGATGATTTCAAGTCGGTCTACACCTTCGAGGACGCATTCGTGAAACCTTATCTGCCGCAGCCGGCCGCGACCTTGAAGCTGTTGCCGCCTGCTCTGCCCGCGCCGAAAATTTCCTAGCGCTTCCGTCGCCTCGCATGCTGCCGACTGCTCACCTGAATTCCGCGCCCGCCACCGGTTCGCCCGCGATCACTTTTCCACCGGTCACGGCGCAAAAGTGGACGCTGCCGAATGGGCTGACGGTCATCGTGCAGATCGATCGGAGCGCGCCGGTCGCGAGCGTGCAGGCGTGGTGCGCGACCGGGAGTGTGGACGAGGATCGCCATCTCGGCGCGGGGCTTTCGCACATCCTCGAGCACATGCTTTTCAAAGGCACGAAAACGCGCACGACGAACGCGATCGCGCAGAGCGTGCAGGACCAGGGCGGCTACATCAACGCCTACACGTCGTTCGATCGCACGGTCTACTGGATCGATGTCCCGCGCGAAGGCGTCGACAGCGCGCTCGATGTGCTCGCCGATGCGATGATGAACTCGACGCTCCCGGAAACGGAGTACGGCAAGGAACAGGAAGTGATCCGGCGCGAGTTCGCGATGGGGATGGACGATCCCGACCGGATGATCGGCCAACTCATGTTCCGCACGGCGTATCAGCGGCATCCGTACCGGCTCCCGGTGATCGGCGACATCCAGGTGTTCGATCAGCTCACCCGCGAGAACGTCTACAACTATTACAAGGCGCGCTACGTGCCGAACAACCTCACCTTTGTGGTCGTTGGCGATGTCGACGCCGACCACGTTTACGCGCAATTGGCGGCGATCTTTCAGGAACATCCCCAGCAGTCGCTCCAGCCGGTTTACATCCCAGCCGAGCCGCCACAGCTCGGGCGGCGTGAGGTGAACGAAGAGTTCGCGACGGAG
Source organism: Chthoniobacterales bacterium (assembly GCA_038234295.1). Taxonomy (GTDB): domain Bacteria; phylum Verrucomicrobiota; class Verrucomicrobiia; order Chthoniobacterales; family UBA10450; genus Palsa-1392. Next base: position 71,334 of record JBBSUP010000002.1, on the reverse strand, counting down.
CTGACGCGGCTCGCGTTCGCCTGGCACATCCCTGAGATCACGCATCCCGACGTGCCCGCGCTCGATTTGCTCTCGACCATTCTCGGCGACGGCCGGAGCTCGCGGCTTTATCGGCGAGTGCGCGAGGAAACCGGGCTCGCGTTCAGCGTGGGCGCTTTCTCCTACACGCCGGGCGACCCGGGGATTCTCGGGGTCGAAGCCGCGTTGGAACCGGAAAACCGCGTCGCCGCTGAGGCACTTATTTTGCAGATCGTCGCGGAAATCCGCGAACATGGCGCCTCCGCCGCGGAGCTGGCGAAGGCGAAAAAGATCGTCCTTAGCCATTCGTTAGGCGGCCTTACCACGATGCGCGGCCAGGCGTCCGATCTCGGCGCGAATTGGCTCGTCTGCCGCAATCTCAATTTCACCCGCGACTACCTCGAGGCGATGCAGAAGGTCACCGTCGCCGATCTCCAGCGCGTCGCATCGCGGTATCTGGTGGAGGAAAATCTCACCGTCGTCTCGCTCAACCCGAAGGGCACGCTCGCGGCCAAGACCACTGAGGCAGTTGCGATCTCCGCGGGCGAGATCCAGAAGTTCACGCTCGCGAACGGCCTGCGCCTGCTCGTGCGCGAAGATCCGCGGCTGCCGCTGGTCTCGATGGCGGCGGTTTTTCGCGGCGGCCTGCTCGCGGAAACGCCGGAGACGAACGGCATCACGCGCCTGTTCTCGAAGGTGTTGCTCAAGGGCACGACCACGCGCACCGCGGAGGAAATCGCCGATCTCATCGAAGCCGTCGGCGGCGGCATCGGGAGCGATGCGGGAAACAACAGCCTCAGCGTTTCGCTCGACGTCACTGAGCCCGATCTCCATCTTGGCGCCGATCTTCTCGCCGACATCCTGCTCCACGCGACGTTCCCCGAGAAAGCGATCGCGCGCGAAAAAGAAGCGCAGCTCGCCGGCCTCCGCGCGGAGGAAGAACGCCTCACCACCGTCGCGCGCAACATCCTGCGGACCGCGCTTTTCCCCGGTCATCCCTACTCGTTGCGGGCCAAGGGTTCGCCCGCTTCCGTCGCCGCGCTGACCCAGGCACAACTGCTCGAGTTTCGCGATCGGCTGCTCGTCGGGCGCAATGGCGTCGTCTCGGTTTTTGGAAACGTGCGCGCGGCGGAAGTGCGCGAGATTTTCGAGCGATCGCTCGCGAGCTTCCCGGCCGGCGAGCTCGCGCTCGCGACCGCGCCCCAGCCGCCCGTGGTCGAGCGTACCGTCACGGTCGAGGAAAACCGGGACAAGGCGCAGGGCGTCCTCATGGTCGGTTTTCGCGGCGCCGACATGTTCAGCCCGGATCGTTACGCGCTGGAGTTGATCGACGAAGCGAGCAGCGATCTCGGCTCACGGTTTTTCGTGCGCATCCGCGAGCAGATGGGCCTCGCCTACTATGTCGGGGCGAGCCAGATGCAGGGACTCGTGCCGGGGCTCTTCGCGTTTTATCTCGGGACCGACCCGCAAAAGCTCGAGCAGGTCAAAGCGGAGCTACTCGACGAGATCGGCATCCTCGCCGCGGGCGGCCTTACCCACGACGAACTAATCCGGGCGAAGAAGAAACTCATCGGCCAGCAGCGCATCTCGAACCAGAGCAATGACAGCTTCGGCTATATGGCCGCGCTCGACGAGCTTTACGGCCTCGGCTTCGACCATCACCAGGAGCTCGAGCGCGAAGTGGAGCGGGTGACCGTCGAGGAAATCCGCCGCGTCGCCGCGAAATATTTTCAGCAACCCTACGTGCTCGCCACCGTGCGACCGCCCCTAACGAATAACCAATAACGAATAACCAATATGGCCGAAGTTCAAAAAACCACCCAATCCGGAGAAATGACGCAACGCTTTCTCGAGTTTGTGATGATGCAGGCGCAGCACGCCGCCATCTTTCTCGGGCAAATCCCGAACCCGCAGACCGGCCAGCCCGAGGTCAACCTCGAGGTCGCGCGGATGTTCATCGACCAGCTCGTGATGATCGAGGAGAAGACGCGCGGCAACCTCACGACCGACGAGCAAACCGTCCTGAAAAACGCGCTCTCGAGCCTGCAGATGGCTTTCGTGGAAGCCTCCCAAGGCGGCCCGACAAGCAGCGCCCCCGCGCCGGAAATCTCCGCACCGGCAACTGCTTCAGCGCCCGAGGCCCCGGCGAGCAACCCCGAGAGTTCGGTCGCGTCTGCCGGCGCGGGCGAGTCCGAGTCGAAGAAGAAGTTCACCAAGAGCTACGGCGCGTGAGTTGTAACGTCCGCTGTCCCCCGCGGACTGATCAGTGCTATTGCCGGCTGGGGGAGTGCGCTGAGACAGCGCACGCTACAACCCGCCAGCCACAGACATGACCCAGTTGAACCGTTTCCAGCAGCTCGTCGCCACGGCGAAAAAGAACGTCACCGAGGTTTTGCCGGAGGCCGCCGCTCACGAAGTTGCGGGCGGCACCGCGCTCTTTCTCGACGTTCGCTCCGACGACGCTTGGGAGGCTGGGCATGCCCGGGGTGCGCGACATCTCGAACGCGGCGAAGTCGAGGTTGAGATCGAGGAACTCGCACCCGATCTCGACCAGCCGATCATTTGCTACTGCGGAGGCGGCAGCCGCAGCGCGCTCGTGACCGAAAGCCTGCAGAAGATGGGATACCGCCACGTCCGCTCGATGGCCGGCGGCTTCCGCGGCTGGCAGGCCGCCGGGCTGCCCACCGACGAGAAGCCGAGCGCCTGACCCCGCAACTGCATCGCGCGACCTGACCCAGCTCTGGAGGGGACGGGCGCCGTCCCGTCCGCGGATCACTAAACGGTGTTCGTCCGGCGACGTCGATGGGAAAGCCGAAAGTGACGGAGGCGTCCGGTTCGTTGTTCTGGAAGAGATAGGTCACGTAAACGCCCCCGTTGCCGTGGAGGTACACGTTGAGAGTTTCCTTCTAGAGCGTGATGACTTGCTTCGGCATCGGGACAAGATTCCCGCTGCCCTCGATCGCGGCGGTCTCGAAGGCGCCGCGGTGGCCCGGGCGTGCAAAGGGTCCCAGAAGAGAAGAGCGACGACAAGGAGGTTAGCGCGGGAGGGCAGGCCCCTGAACCCTATCTCCACGGATCGACCGGAGTCGAGGTCAGGCGACGGCGTTTGCCGCTCACGCCCTGTCGACAAGCCGAGAGGTCTGCGGTTTTGACAAGCGGGGAAATCCCGCTAGCTTGCCCGTCCCTTCGCCCAAATCGGGTGCAAGCTCAGGAGAGTCTCACGGCTCGTTAACACTGAAATCTATGCAAAAAAATCGCTCTAAACGTTATCGCGCGGCCGCTGAATTGGTCGACCGCAACAAGACTTATAGCTTTGCGGACGCGGTCAGCGCGCTGAAGAAAATCCCGCCGACGAAGTTCGATCAGACGGTCACGATGTCTTTCCGCCTCGGGGTCGACCCGAAGCAATCCGACCAAATGGTCCGCGGTACCTGTCCGCTCCCGCACGGCAGCGGCAAGCAAGTGCGCGTGCTCGTTTTCGCGCAAGGCGCGGCGGCCACGGCGGCAAAAAATGCCGGCGCGGAATACGTCGGCTTCGAAGATTTGATCAAGAAATGCCAGGAAGGCTTTCAGGATTTCGACGTCGCAATCGCCACGCCCGGGACGATGTCGGAAGTGCGCAAGCTCGGCAAGGTGCTCGGACCTCGCGGCCTGATGCCGAACCCGAAGATCGGCACCGTCACCGAAGACACGGCAAAAGCCGTCGCCGAAGTGAAAGCGGGCCGGGTGGAATTCAAGCTCGACAAGAATGGCAACATCGCCGTGCCGCTCGGGAAATTTTCGTTCGCGGAAGAGCAGCTCGTCGAGAACGGCACCGCGATCATCGAAGCGGTGGTGAAAGCGCGGCCATCGACCGCGAAAGGCCGTTTCGTCGAGGGACTTTCGATCGCCGCCACCATGTCGCCCGGTCTGCCGGTCGATCCGTCCCCGTATCTGAGCATTTAACTTTCTTCGCATCATGAGACCTGAAAAAGCCAATATCGTCGACGATCTCTCCGAGAAGCTGAACAGCTCGCCTTTCCTACTGGTGACCGATTACCAGCGGATGAAAGTCGAGCAATTCGGCGAGCTCCGGAACCGCCTCGCGCCGACTGGCGCCGAAGTGCACGTGGTAAAAAATAGCTTCCTCAAGCGCGCGATGAGCGCGAGCGGATTGCCGGATGTCGCGAAGGAATTAAGCGGCCAGACTGCGGTCGTCACCGGGAAGAGCGACGTCGCGCCGGTCGCGAAGGTGCTGAAGACTTTTGCGGCGGAATTCAAGATCGCCGCGCTCAAGGTCGGCGTGGTCGACAAGGCGATTCTCACGACTGCGGAAGTGGAATCGCTCGCCGATCTCCCGCCGCGCGAACAACTGCTCGCGCAATTGCTCGGCGTGCTCCTCGCTCCGGCGACGAAACTGGTGCGCACTTTGAACGAGCCGGGCGCTTCGCTCGCGCGACTTTTACAGGCGAAAGCCGACAAGGATGGCGCGCCGGCCGAGGCCGCTGCCTAACAAAACGGAGAATTTCTAAGGAAAGCAGGAACGCAGGAATAAGAGGAAGTCGGGAAGCAAAACATCAAGAGTTTCTCTTCCTGCTTTCTAGCGTTCCTAAGCGATAAAAATTTCTCCCCTCCGCGATTGGCGGGGAGCTGAAAAAACAACAACTGTCCGGTTCGGCGGCTGCCGAGCGTAATTTCCTGAAGGCTTTCGGGAGCGGCAATCGGAGGAAAAATACTATGGCAGATACAAACGCAATCGTGGAGCAACTCAGCGGCTTGACCGTTCTCGAGGTTGCTGGACTGGTGAAGCAACTCGAAGAAAAATGGGGCGTGAGCGCAGCTGCTCCGGTCGCAGCGGCCGCTCCGGCAGGCGGCGGTGCCGCGGCTCCGGCAGCCGAAGAGAAGACGACTTTTGACGTCATCCTCAAGGAAATGGGCTCGAACAAAATCGGCGTGATCAAGGAAGTTCGCGCCGCGGTTCCGGGTCTCGGCCTGGCGGAAGCCAAGGCGCTCGTCGAGGGCGCGCCCAAGACGATGAAGGAAGGCGTGACCAAGGAAGAAGCCGAAGAGATCAAGAAAAAGGTCGAAGCGGCCGGCGCCAAAGTCGAAATCCAATAGTTCCGTTCAGCGAAAGGCGCAGCGCTTTGCAAAAAAGCGTTTGCGCCTTTCCGCTGGATGCACATATTGACATCCCCCGTTTCCCCGCACCGCAGACCGAAATATTTTTATTCTTACCCGCGCTCGTCGGAACAGTTTTAAGATTTGCAGCAAAACAGCGGAGGTCGCATTGACCGGCCGCTGTTTTGCTGCTACTTTTTTTGCCCGCGATTCCCGGCTGAAACCCTGATTCTCAGCCTCCGCGCGACCTTCATCCTGGGTCGCGAACGGTAGTTAACCCATTGGAGATTAGTTATGTCTGAACGTCCTGTAGAGCGCATTCACTTCGGCAGCATTAAAGAGGCCATCGAGCCGCCAAACCTCATCGAGGTGCAGCTCAACTCGTATGTTGATTTCCTGCAAAAGGACGTCCCGCCGACCAAACGCAAGAACACCGGCTTGCAAACCGTGTTCAAGGAAGTCTTCCCGATCGAGAGCTACGACGAGAAGGCGACGCTTGATTTCAGCCACTACGAAATCGGCGAGCCGAAGCTGAGCGCGCTCGAGGCGCAACGTGAAAGCCAGACTTATAGCGCGCCGCTCCACGTCACCTTCCAGCTCAAGGAGGAAAAGGGGACGAAAGAGGAGAAAGTTTATATGGGCGAAATCCCGTTGATGACGCCGCAGGGCACGTTCGTGATCAATGGCGCCGAGCGCGTCGTCGTCTCCCAGCTGCATCGGTCGCCGGGCATCGCGTTTGAGTCGTCGATCCATCTGAATGGCAAGGTGCTCTACAGCTTCCGGATTATCCCGGACCGCGGCTCCTGGATCGAAGTGCAGTTCGACACCAGCGACCTGCTTTACATCTATCTCGATCGCCGCAAACGCCGCCGGAAATTCCTCGCGACGACGTTCCTCCGCGCTCTCGGCTACGGTCCGGACGAGGAAGTGATCAAGCTTTTCTACACGATCGAAGACCTCAAGCTGAACAACAAGCTCGACGAAGAGAAGCTCGCGACCAAGGTGCTCACGGCCGACGTCCTCGATGGCGAAGTCACGGTCGCGCGTGCTTTCGAGCCGCTCACTTTGGCGGCGGTCGGCCAGATTATGGCGCTCGGGTTGACCGAGGTGAAAGTGATCGACATCTCGAACGACGACACCGTCGTGAAAGCGCTGAAGAAAGATCCGGCGCACGACCAGGAAGAAGCGCTCAAGGACATCTACCGCAAACTCCGCCCGGGCGATCCGCCCACGGTCGCGAACGCTCGTGCGCTTCTGAAACGTCTTTTCTTCGACCCGAAGAAATACGATCTCGGCCGCGTCGGTCGCTATAAGCTGAACCAAAAACTCAGCATCGATGTCGATCTCGGTGAGCGCATTCTCACCGACAAGGATTTCATCGCGGCGATCAAATATCTGATCAGCCTGCGCCGCGGCGAAGGCACGCTCGATGATATCGATCATCTCGGGAGCCGTCGCGTCCGGACGGTTGGGGAATTGCTCGCCAACCAGTGCCGCGTCGGTCTCGCCCGCACCGAACGCCTCGTGAAAGAGCGCATGACGTTGTTCGACATCAACATCGACGGCATGACGCCGCAGAAGTTGATCAACCCGAAAGCGCTCAGCGCGGTCATCCGCGATTTCTTCGGGCGCTCGCAGCTCTCGCAGTTCATGGATCAGACGAATCCGCTCGCGGAGTTAACGCACAAGCGCCGTCTCTCTGCTCTCGGGCCAGGCGGTCTCTCGCGGGATCGCGCGGGCTTCGAAGTGCGCGACGTTCATCCGTCGCACTACGGCCGCATTTGTCCGATCGAGACGCCGGAAGGTCCGAACATCGGTCTCATCAGCTCGATGAGCACCTTTGCGCGGATCAACGAATTCGGTTTTATCGAAACGCCTTATCGCAAAGTCGACGGTGGCCGCGTCAGCGACCAAGTCGATTATCTCACGGGCGATCGCGAAGAGAATTTTATCGTCGCGCAGGCGAATGCGCCGATGGACGCGAAAGGTCATTTCACGGGCGAGAAAGTTTCGGTCCGTTATCGGGGCGACTTCCTCGAAGTCGAGCCCGAGAAAGTCCACTACATGGATGTCTCGCCGAAGCAGCTCGTCTCCGTCGCGGCCGGCCTGATTCCGTTCCTCGAACATGACGACGCGAACCGCGCGCTCATGGGTTCGAACATGCAACGCCAGGGCGTGCCGCTAATCGTGTCCGAGTCGCCGCTCGTCGGCACCGGTCTCGAAGGCAAAGTCGCGCGCGATTCCCGCGCCGTCATCGTTTCGACCGAGGCCGGCAAAGTCGCTTCCGTCACTGCCGACCAGATCGTGGTCACGAAAGACGGCCACATGCCGGAGGGCCGGAAGAAACTCAAGACCGACGAAGAAGCCGGCGTGCACGTTTACGAGCTCCGCAAATTCATGCGCTCGAACGCCGGCACCTGCGTGAACCAGAAGCCGATCGTGAAGAAAGGCCAGCACGTGAAGAAAGGCCAGGTCATCGCTGACGGCCCAAACACCGACCAGGGCGAGCTCGCGCTCGGTCGCAACGTGCTCGTCGCGTTCATGCCTTGGAACGGCTACAACTTCGAGGACGCGATCATGATCTCAGAGAAGGTCGTGAAGGAAGACATCTACACTTCCATTCACATCGACGAATTCGAAATCGGCGCGCGCGACACGAAGCTAGGGCCGGAAGAAATCACGCGGGACATTCCGAACGTGAGCGAAGAAGCGCTCCGCAATCTTGGGCCGGACGGAGTTATCCGTGTCGGCGCCGAAGTGAAGCCGGGCGACATTCTCGTCGGCAAGATCACGCCGAAATCCGAGACCGAGCTCGCGCCGGAAGAGCGCCTCCTCCGCGCGATTTTCGGAGAAAAAGCAGCTGATGTGAAAGACACGTCGCTGACCGTTCCGTCGGGCACTTACGGCATCGTGATGGACGTGAAAGTTTCTTCCCGTCGCGAAGTTTCGCGCGAGAAACTGACGCCGGCTGAAACCAAGCGCCAGCTCAAGTCGATCACGGAAGACAATCGCAAGAAGAAGGAGGAACTAACCGAGCAACTCACCGACGCGCTGAGCAACTTCTTGTTAGGCGAGAAAGTCCCGCTCGACGTGGTCAATGCACAGAGCGGCGAAATCATCATCCCGGCGAACCGGAAGATCACCAAAACTCTGCTCCGCAAACTCGCGGTCGCGCACGATCACATCGAGATCGATCCGAGTCCGATCCGAAACAAAATCCGGGAGATCATCTCGCAGTACGAGCACAAGTTCGCCGAGCTCGAGCTCGAGCGGGAACGCTCGATGGACCGCGTCGAAAGCGGCGACGACATCGACCCGGGCATCATCAAGCAGGTGAAAGTTTTCGTTGCGAGCAAGCGCAAGCTCAGCGTCGGCGACAAGATGGCCGGACGTCACGGCAACAAGGGCGTTGTGGCCCGGATCGTGCCGGAAGAAGACATGCCTTACCTTGCCGACGGAACGCCGGTTGAGATCTGTCTCAATCCGTTAGGCGTGCCGAGCCGTATGAACGTCGGCCAGGTTCTCGAAACGCACTTGGGTGTCGCGGCGAAAGCACTCGGCTTCAAGGTCGCGACTCCCGTGTTCGACGGTATTTCCGAGGCGAAAATCCGCGAGTATCTGAACGAAGCCAAAAAAGTCGACGGCTTTAACTGGGTGCAGGAGAACGGGAAAGCGCGCTTGTTCGACGGTCGCTCGGGTGATCCGTTCGATCAGGAAGTCGTGGTCGGCTACATCTACATGCTGAAGCTCGGTCACTTGGTCGCGGACAAAATCCACGCCCGCGCGGTCGGCCCTTACTCGCTCGTCACCCAGCAGCCGCTCGGCGGCAAGGCGCAGTATGGCGGCCAGCGTTTTGGCGAGATGGAGGTCTGGGCGCTCGAAGCCTACGGCGCGGCATACACCTTGCAGGAACTCCTCACGGTTAAATCCGACGACGTGCAGGGACGCACGCGCATCTACGAGTCGATCGTGAAAGGCGACAACTCGCTCGAAGCCGGCACCCCGGAATCTTTCAATGTTTTGATCAAGGAAATGCAGTCGTTAGGCCTCGACGTCAAAGTCGGCGGCTCGGCGCCCGCGTTTCTGGAGAACGTAGCCTAACGAACATATCACGGTCATCCTGAGCGGAGTGGAGCGCAGCGAAACGAACTCGAAGGATCCCGCGGAACGAGCTTAAAGCTTTCGCCACGGGATTCCTCGGCTTCGCTCGGAATGACACGAAGTGGTGAGCGAAATTTTTAATTCAGAGTCTTAGAAGCAGAAATTATGAACGAACATTCTTGGCGTGAATTGGTGGGCGAAGAGCGCACCGTTGGTTTTGATCAGGTCGCGATCGGGGTCGCTTCGAGCGATACGATGCGTTCCTGGAGCAAGGGCGAAGTTAAAAATCCGGAGACGATTAACTACCGCACCTTCAAGCCGGAAAAAGGCGGCTTGTTTTGTGAACGTATTTTCGGTCCGACCCGGGACTGGGAATGCTCCTGCGGAAAATACAAGCGGATCAAGCACAAGGGCGTGATCTGCGACCGTTGCGGCGTCGAAGTGACGCTGGCGCGCGTCCGCCGTGAACGCATGGGCCATATCGAGCTCGCCGTTCCTGTTTCGCACATTTGGTTCTACAAATGCATGCCCTCGCGGCTCGGCCTCATGCTCGACATGAGCGCCCGTCAGCTCGAGCGCGTGATCTATTACGAGGACTACATCGTGATCGATCCGGGCAACACGCCCCTCACGAAATGCCAGCTCCTAACCGAGGTGGAATACCGCGAAGCGCAGGAACAGTACGGCGAAGAATTCAAAGCCGGGATGGGTGCCGACGGCGTGAAAGTGCTCCTCGGCGAGATCGACCTCGCGAAGCTAAACAAAGAGCTCGAAGAGGCGATGGGGAACACGAAGAGCAAACAGATTCGCAAGAAACTCGCGAAGCGTTTGAAGCTCGTGCAGGGCTTTGCTTCCTCGCATTCGCGCCCCGAATGGATGGTGCTCGAAGTGCTGCCGGTTATTCCGCCGGATCTGCGTCCGCTCGTTCCGCTGGAAGGCGGCCGCTTTGCGACCTCGGATCTGAATGACCTTTATCGTCGCGTCATCAACCGGAACAACCGGTTGAAAAACCTGCTCCAGCTCAAGACTCCCGACGTCATCATCCGCAACGAAAAGCGCATGTTGCAGGAAGCGGTCGACGCTCTTTTCGACAACGGCCGTCACGGCCGCGCCGTCACCGGCGCTGGCAATCGCCCGCTCAAGTCGCTCAGCGATATGCTCAAGGGCAAAGGCGGACGTTTCCGTCAGAACTTGCTCGGCAAACGCGTCGATTACTCGGGCCGTTCCGTCATCGTCATCGGGCCAGAGCTGAAGCTGAACCAGTGCGGGTTGCCCAAGAAAATGGCGCTCGTCTTGTTCGAGCCGTTCATCATTCGCCGGCTCAAAGACCTCGGCTACGTCCACACCGTTCGTAGCGCGAAGAAGATGATCGAGCGTCAGACGCCCGAAGTCTGGGACATCCTTGAGGAAGTTACCAAGGGTCACCCGGTTCTCCTGAACCGCGCGCCAACTCTGCACCGTCTCTCGATCCAGGCTTTCGAGCCGCTCCTGATCGAAGGCGAAGCGATCCGGATTCACCCGCTCGTTTGTACCGCTTACAACGCGGACTTCGACGGTGACCAAATGGCCGTGCACGTTCCGCTCTCGGTCGAAGCGCAGATGGAAGCGCGCATGCTCATGCTCGCGCCGAACAACATCTTCTCGCCTTCGAGCGGCAAGCCGATCACGACTCCGTCGCAGGACATCACCTTAGGCTGCTATTACCTCACGCAGAATCCGCGACGCGCTGCGGGAGTAGCTGTCGAATCGCGGCTCCCGCTTTTCGACAACCCGACGGAAGTGGAATTCGCGATGGCCGACGGCGCGGTGAAAACGCACGATCGGATTCGCTATCGGAATCCGGATTTCGGCAAGGACACGATCTACGGCGACAAGGAAACGCGCGTCATGGAAACGACCGCAGGCCGCGTCATCTTCAATGAAATCTGGCCAGCCGACATGGGCTTCTTCAATAAAGCCGCGGGCAAAAAGCAGCTCAGCGACATCATCTGGCGTTGCTATCAGGTGTCCGGCCAGGACGGCACCGTCGAGACGCTCGACAAGCTGAAAGAACTCGGCTTCCGCGAAGCGACCAAGGCCGGCGTTTCCATCGGGATCTCGGACATGATCATTCCGAAGGAAAAAGAAGTCGAGCTCGCGAACGCCTACAAATCGATCAAGCAGGTCGAGCAGCAGTATCGCAAAGGCATCATCACTGATGGCGAGCGCTACAACAAAATCATCGACATCTGGACCCACGCTGGCGACGAAATCTCCAACGTCATGTTCCGCACCCTCGAGCATAACGAGGGTCGCAAGGAACTAAACCCGGTCTTCCTCATGGTTGATTCCGGTGCGCGCGGTAACCGCCAGCAGGTGAAACAGCTCGCCGGCATGCGCGGTTTGATGGCCAAGCCTTCGGGCGAAATCATCGAGCGCCCGATCACCTCGAACTTCCGCGAAGGTCTGACCGTGCTCGAGTATTTCATCTCCACCCACGGCGCCCGCAAGGGTCTGGCCGACACCGCGCTCAAGACCGCGGACTCCGGTTACCTCACTCGTAAACTCGTCGACGCGTCGCAGGACGTGATCATCAACGAGCTCGATTGCGGCACCGTCAACGGCATCGTCGTGAAGTCGATCTACGAAGGCGACGAAGAAGTCGTCGACCTCTCGACTCGCATCATCGGTCGCGTCAGTTGCGAGACCGTGGTCGATCCGGTGACGAAGAAGAAAATCATCAAAGCCAATCAAATGATCGACGAGCCGACTGCGGCCGCGATCGAGAAGATCGGCGTCGAACAGCTCAAGATTCGCTCGGTTCTCACCTGCGAAACCGGACGCGGCGTTTGCGCGCTTTGTTATGGCCGCAATCTGGCCACCGGGCAGTTTGTGAAACTCGGCGAAGCGGTCGGCATCATTGCCGCGCAATCGATCGGCGAACCCGGCACGCAGTTGACGATGCGCACGTTCCACATTGGCGGCACGGCCTCGCAGACCTTCAAGCAGCCGATCATCAAGGCGAAGAACGACGGCACCCTGCAATTCAACGACCTGCGCACGGTGCAGGCGCTCGACGGCAACTGGATCGCGCTGAACAAAAACGGCTCGATCACCATCCACAACGCGGAGGGCCGCGAGATCGAGCGCTACAACATCGTCATCGGCTCGGTCATTTCGATCGCCGACGGCGGGAAAGTGAAGAAGGCCGAGACCTTCGTGCAATGGGATCCGTATAACGTGCCGATCCTTACGGACAAAACCGGCAAAATCGAGTTCCGCGACATGATCGCGGGCGTGACGATGAAGCGTGATGTCGATGAAGCGACTGGTCTCATGGGCACGGTCGTCATCGAGCACAAAGAAGATCTCCATCCGCAGATCGTGATCGTCGGCGACGACGGCGAGGTCTCGGCGAGCTACTCGATTCCCGCGGGCGCGCACGTCATCGTGGAAGCGAACCAGAAGATCCGCGCGGGCGCGCTCCTCGCGAAAACGCCGCGGAAAGTCGCGAAGACGAAGGACATCACCGGCGGTCTGCCGCGTGTGGCCGAGCTCTTCGAAGCGCGCCGTCCCAAAGACAACGCCGAGATCGCGAAGATCGACGGCGTGGTCGAAATCGGCGGAACGGTTCGCGGCAAACGCAAACTCATCCTCAAGGATGCCGAGACCGGCGCCGAGGAAGAGCACCTCATTCCGATGAACAAGCACATGATCGTCTTCAAGGGCGACTTCGTGAAGAAGGGCTCGCAGCTCACCGACGGTCCGGTTGTCCCGCACGAGATTCTCGAGATTTGCGGACCGCAGGACTTGCAGGAGCACCTCGTGAACGAAGTGCAGGAAGTCTACCGCCTCCAAGGCGTCGAGATTAACGACAAGCACATCGAGATCATCGTTCGGCAGATGCTCCGCAAGGTGAAGATCACCGACCCGGGCGACACCTCGCTCCTCTGGGGCGACCAGATCGACAAGCTCGATTTCGAACGCGAAAACAACAAGGTCGTGGAGCAGGGCGGCAAGCCCGCGGAAGCGACTCCGGTGCTGCTCGGCATCACCAAAGCGTCGCTCGAAACCGACAGCTTCATCAGCGCCGCATCCTTCCAAGACACGACCCGCGTGCTCACGGAAGCGGCCACGCTCGGTAAGGTGGACAAGCTGCGCGGCTTCAAGGAAAACGTCATCATGGGTCACCTCATCCCGGCCGGCACCGGCTTCCCCGCAGTTCGCGAGATCAAACTCGTCGAGCTCGGCGAACAGGTCGGCGCGCCGCTCATGGAAGAGCCCGAAGCGCAGCCTGCGCTCGGCTAACGAATCGAAAACCAATGTTAACCCTGAGAGCCGCAACGAAAGTTGCGGCTCTCTTTTTTTAAAGCATGTCAATCGCGACCAAGACCGGCGACGCCGGCGAAACTTCACTCATGTATGGCCGGCGCGTATCGAAAACCGATCAGCGCGTCGATGCCTACGGCTGCGTCGATGAAGTGAACTCGGCGCTCGGAATGGTCCGCTCGGCTCTTCGCGCGGCTCCGATTGCAGAGCAGATCCTCGCGATCCAGAAAGAGCTCGTCACGGTCATGGGCGAGCTCGCGACCGCGCCACAGGATCTGGTGCGTTACGAAAAGGACGGCTTCGCCCTAACGAGCTCCGCGATGGTGGATCGCCTAACGAGTGCCATCGACGAACTCGAAAAAGACAAGACGCTCTACGGCAAAGGCTGGGTCATGCCCGGCAACACGCCGCTTGGCGCGGCGCTCGATCTTGCCCGCACCACCTGCCGCCGCGCCGAGCGCCGGGTCGCCGCGCTCGACGTCGCGGAGCATTCCAATGCGGAAATCCTCCGCTACCTCAACCGCCTCTCCGACCTCTGCTGGCTCCTCGCGCGTTTCGTCGAAAAAGTCGCGCCGGAAGAGTGAGCACTGTTTTCGTCAGGGATGCGAGCGCTTGCTCGTCGCGGGATCAGCTCCCTTTATCTAAGATGAAAACGTGAGTTGGATCGAGACCATCCCCTTCGAAAAAGCGTCCGGTCGTTTGCGTGCGATCTACCAGCGGCTGAAAGCGCCTAACGATCCGCTGGATCAGATTCTGCTGGCGCACAGCCTGCGTCCGCACACTCTCGAAGGGCACATGGCGCTCTACAAAAATGTCCTGCACCATTCCGGCAACCGGCTGCCGAAATGGATTTTGGAAGCGCTCGGGATCTACGTCAGCCTCCTGAATGGTTGTGCCTACTGCGTGGAGCATCACTTCGCCGGACTGCAGAAACTGCTCGGCGAGGCGGCGCCTGCCGGCGATTTGCGTGGTCTGCTGGAGCGCGGCGAGTTCGCTGGCATGTCGAGATTCGACCCCCGGCTCGAAGCCATCTTCGGCTATGCCCGGCGGCTCACGCAATCTCCGGGGGAGATGAACGAACCCGATATTTCGAGGCTGCGGGCCGCCGGCCTCGACGACGGCGAGATCCTGGAAGTGAACCAGGTGACCAGCTACTTCGCCTACGTCAACCGTACCGTCCTCGGTCTCGGCGTGACGACGGAGGGCGACGTCCTGGGGCTTTCGCCTAACGATTCCAATGACCCCGAAAATTGGCGTCATGCCTGAGAACTGCGCATGAACCGCGTCGCCCTCATCCAGTGCGCGCCCATCTTCATGGACCTGGCGGCGAGTGTGGCGAAAGCGATCGGGCTCGCGGAAGACGCCGCGCGGCAGGGCGCGCAATTGGTCGCCTTTGGTGAGACCTGGCTGCCCGGTTATCCGGCCTGGCTCGATTATTGTGGCGATGCCGCGCTCTGGGATCACGCGCCGAGCAAGGAAGTTTTCGCGCGGCTACGCCAGAACAGCATCGTCGTCCCGGGCCCCGAGACGGAGCAATTTGCGCAGTTGCGCGCGATCATCATTTGACCCTCGTCCTCGGAGTCAACGAGCGGGTCGTGCGCGGCCCGGGCAACGGCACGCTCTACAACAGCCTGCTCACGTTCACGGCGGAGCGCGGCCTCACGAATCATCACCGCAAACTCATGCCTACTTACACTGAGCGACTGGTCTGGGGACAAGGGGACGGCCGCGGGCTCGAGGCGGTCGACACCCCGATGGGCCGCGTCGGCGGTCTGATTTGCTGGGAACATTGGATGCCGCTCGCCCGCCAGGCTCTGCACAACTCAGGCGAGCACATCCACGTCGCGGTTTGGCCGACGGTGCACGAGATGCACCAGATCGCGAGCCGGCATTACGCTTTTGAGGGCCGCTGTTTCGTTCTCGCGCTCGGGTTAGTCATGCAGGTAAAGGATCTGCCTAACGAGCTCCGCACGGCACCGGAGCTCGCTGCGACTCCCGACGATTTCCTGCTCCGTGGCGGCAGCTGCATCATTGGCCCCGATGGAAAATACATTGTCGAACCGGTTTTCGAACGGGAAGTCACCCTCATCGCCGACCTGGATCTTCACGCGATCGACCGCGAGAAGATGACCCTCGACGTCTCCGGCCACTACAGCCGTCCGGATCTCTTCGAATTTGGTCTGCGTCGCGATCTGCCGCGAGCGATCTAGTGATTCGGCCCGTCATGGGCGCCGAGATATTCCCAGCGCTGCAGCGCGATGGGGACGTTGCCGTTTTTCCAGACGAAATCGTGAAAGGCGCGCAGGCTGAATTTGTCGCCCTGCTGGATCCGCGCTTCCGCGAGCATCTTCAGGATCTGTAGTTTGCCGATCTGGTAGGTCAGCGCCTGTCCGGGTCCGGTCGAGAAAGCGATCGCCTCCTGGCGCGCCGTCGCTGCATCCATCGGCACCTTCTCCTCGAGATATTTCGCCGCCTGCTCGAGCGTGAACTCACCGAGCGCGAGCCGCACATCCACTTCCACCCGGAGCGCGCGCAGCCGCATGAAGTTGTAGATGATCTCGCGCGAGCGTGGGCTGTCGTCGAAGAGCCCGGCTTGAAGCATCATCTCCTCCGCGTAGAAGCCGATGCCTTCGTTCACCCCCGAGTCGTAGTAGTGGCGGCGGATCGGATCCTCGTGGTGCCACGATAGGAAGAGCTGAAAATAGTGACCGGGGATTCCTTCATGCACGGTGAGCGGTCGCGGATCCTGCGCGGTCGCGCGGAGAAAATAGCCGGCCTTTAAGGAAGGCGCGTTGACGTAGCGAATGGAGTCGTCCGTTAGGCGCGACGGCGACGTGAAGTCGTCGATTTCTGTGAAACCAATGGCTTGCAGATACTCGGGCATCGCGCGGAAGGTGTAATGCGGAAGCGCATCCGGAACGGTCAGGACTTCGTGCGTTACGAGAAACTTCCGAATCTCCGCCTCCTTCGCTGCGGTTTCTTTGATCCACGCGTCGACGTCTTTCGCCACCGGCAACGGCGGCACATCTTTGTTCCGGTTTTTCTCGAAAGCTTCAAAGGCAACGGCGCGATTCCATTCCTGCCGTCCCATCGCGAGCAGCTCCTCGGGCGAGTAGGGGATCAGCGCGACGTTCTTCAGGAAATAAAGATAAGGCTCCCGCCCGAGTGCGGTCTGCTCGGGCAGCGACGGCAGCTGCTTCAGCAGTTGGGCGCGAAAATTCTCCAGCGCGGCCGTGGCCCGCGCGGTTGCCTCCTGCAACACCGCAACCTTCAACGTCGTCACCGGTTGCAGCGACTTCGCCATTTTCTCGAGCGACGGCCGAATGCCTTCGAGCGCGCTGGCCGCGACCTTCGCGAACGGAGCCGGCGGGTTCTTCAGGTTCGCTTTCGCGCTCTCGAGGATCGCGGGGATGTTTTCGATCCGCGTGAGCACCTCGCGGCTGCGCGCTTCGTCGAAGGGCGCGGGCACGGTGAGCGCTTCGGCGACGGGCGTGAGCGTCTGCTCGAGGTAAAAATTCGGATCGCGTTGCCAGCGCGGATTCACTTCCAGCTCCCAATGCACGCGCGCGAGCGCGGAGCCGATGAGCCGGTAGTCGACCTGCTGCGGGATCGGCCAACCCTTGAGATAGATCTGTTTCCAGCGTACTTCGAACGCGGCGAGGTCGGCCTGGCGTTTCTCGATCGCGCGTTGCGACCAATCGCGCATGCCGCCAGGACGTTCGATGCGGTTTACGTCATCGCCGCTGAACGGACCGAATTCCGCGCGCCAAGTCCAGAAATCCGCGGCTAATTTTTGCAACGACTCGTCCGCTGCCCGACCAGAGCTGGTCGCAGCGCAGAGAAGAGAGAGCGCCAAGAGCGAGAGGCGATTCATATTGCCGATAGACTACCGAGCCCGCTCGCAAGACGGAGAAAAAAAGGTGTAGGATCCGCTGTCTCAGCGGATTCCCTCCCAGATGGGCTGAGACAGCGCACGCTACAACGCAGAAGAACGTCGCTTGGCCTAACGAACTACTCCGCGCGCAGCGCTACCATCGGATCAACTCGCGCGGCGCGTCGCGCCGGGATTTAGGTGGCGAGCAATGCCGCAGTCGCGAGGAGCAACGGCGCGAGCGTGAACGCGATCGGATCGAGCGCGCCGACCTGGTAGAGCATCCCACTCACGATCCGCCCGGTAAAAACCGCGAAGAGGAGCCCGAGCCCGAGGCCGCTGAGAAGCATCACCGCGGTCTCGCGCATGAACATCCATTGCACCGTCCCCGGTCGCGCGCCCAGCGCCATGCGGATACCGATCTCCCGCCGCCGCCGCGCCACCGCGTACGCTTTCACTCCATAAATGCCGATGATGGCGAGTGCGAGCGCGAGCCCGCCGAAGACCGAGAACAAGGCGGCGCCTGCTCGCACAATCCACAGCTCGACATTGCTTTCGAGATGCTGAGAAAAAGTCTTGAGCGAAAGCACGGGCATGGCCGGATCGACCTCGCGCACGGTCCGCCTCACGAGATCGGCCAGGGCCACTTCATTGGCGGAGTTGAGCGCGGCAAATTTCAGGATGAAGAAGACATTGCTCTGGTAGCCGCGGGCGAAGGGTAGATAGAGCGTTCCCGGTGGCTCCTCTTCGAAAAGCGCGCCGCGCGTTGTCGGCACAATCCCGACCACTTCGATTGGTTCGTTAGGCCGAATCTCGCCGCTGGCCTCTTTCCCGCTGTCGCCGCCATTCGCCGCGGGCGCGTTTTCGCGGACGAGCTGAACCTGCCGCCCGAGCGCGTCGCCTTCCGGCCAAAGCTTCTTCGCGAGCACGTCGTCGATGATCGCGACCGCAGGGCCGCCCGGGCTTTCGGCCTCCGCCGCAGTAAAAGCGCGCCCGCGCAGGAAATGCAGCCCGACGGTGGAGAAATAATTCGCGCCCACGCTGTCCCAACGGACGTCGAAAGCGAGACCGTCCGCCGAGGTGGTGGGAGCCGCGCCGGACGCGGGAGAACGGCCGGCGCGCTGCACTTTTTTATCCAATGAAATCATGCCGAAGGGGACCGTGGCCGAGATCGCCGCTTGCTCGACGCCGGGGATAGCCGCCAGCCGCTCCTGCAAGCTGCGATAAATTTGTCCGGCCTGTTTTTGATCGTGCCCGCCGAGACTGGCGTCGACTTCCAGGAGCAGGCTGCGATCGGTTTGCAGTCCCGTCTCGACGCCCGCCGCCTTGTTCGCGCCGCGAATGAAAAGCACGGCCGCGGTTAGGAGCGCGAGCGAAAAAGCAATCTGCGCCACGACCAGCGGACTGCGCGGAAGGAAGCGCCACGATCGCCTAACGACATCTTCCGCGGCATTTTCTTTCAGATCGCCGATGACGGCTCCACGCGAGAGCTTGAGCGCCGGCCCGAGCGCGAAGGAAACCGTGCCCGCGATGCAGAAGGCGAGGGTCGCGCCGAACAAGCCCGGATTCAGCCCGCCGCTCCAGGCGAGGTCGAGCGGAACGAGGTGGCCGAGCGAGGCGACGAGCAGATCGGTGGACCAGAGGGCGAGCAGAAGACCGAGCGCGCCACCGGCGAGCGCGAGGACGAACCCTTCGATAAGCAGTTGCCTAACGATGTGACCGCGGGTGCCGCCGAGGGCCAGCCGAATGGCGATTTCTTTGCGCCGCGCGGTGCCGCGCGCCAGGAGCATGTTCGCGAGATTGAGGCAAGCGACGAAGAGGACGACGAACGCCATCCCCAAGAGCAGGGGCGCGATCCCGGCGCCGACCGGATGACCCAGCGGGCTCGGCCCCGTGGCGAAACGCGAGAGCGGCCCGGTCAAAAAGGTCTGGTTCTTTTGTTCGAGCGGATAAGCCTTTTCCAGGTTCGCTGCGAGCGTCTGCAAGGCGGGCAGCGCGGCCGCGGCGGTCATGCCTTCCTTGAAGCGGCCGATTAAGAGCAACTGCTTCCCGAAGCGGTCGGTCAACGAATTGTGACCTTCCTTGGCGAAATCGTTCGCCACCTGATCGTAAACGCCAAGAGGCAGCCAGACGTCAGGAGAGAAGAGCTGGGTCGTGCCGACAAAGTCTTCCGGCATGATCCCGACGATGGTGAAAGGCTGACTATTGATCAGCATCTTCGAGCCGAGCAGCGCAGAATTGAACCCCTGCTTCTTCCAATAGGTGTGACTAACGATCGCGACCTGGGCGGTGCCGCCGGGCGTTTCTTCCTCAGGCAAAAAGGCGCGCCCCTTTGCGGGGGCGCGACCGAGCACGGAAAAATAATTCGAGCTCACGACATCGGCAAAGGCGCGCCGCGTGTCCCCATTTTCGCCAATCCCGATCAAGGCCAGGTTGTGGGCGAGGAGGCCGGAGAAGACGGTGTTCTGCTCGCGGATGTCGCGGTAGGTCGGGTAGGAAAAGCCGCGGAACGATTTCGGGTTTTTGTTGTCCTGCGAGAAGAGCTGCGCGATTTCGTTAGGCCGCTCGTAGGCCGGCGGTTGGAAGAGGAGCGCGTGCACGAGGCTGAAGACGGCGGTGTTCACGCCGATGCCGAGGGCCAAGGTGAGGATCGCGATCAGGGTGAAGCCCGGAGATTTCAGGAGCAGACGGCAGGCGAAACGAAGGTCATTGATCATGGAAGTGAAGGGTGAGGTTGGTGGTTGGTTGAGTGGCTATTCGGCGCGGAGCGCTTCAGTCGGATTGATTTTGGTCGCACGCCGCGCCGGGATCAGACTGGCCAGGAAGGCCGCGCCGCCGAGGAGCGCGATGACGAGGAGATAAGTCGCGACGTCGGTCGTGCTCACGCCGTAGAGGAGAGTCGCGAGCAGGCGCGTTCCGCCGAGCGCGCCGAGGATTCCGAGCGCGATCCCGGCGAACACGAGCACGAGGCTTTGCCGCAAAATGAGCCGCAACATGTCCCCGCGTTGCGCCCCGAGCGCCATGCGAATGCCGATCTCGCGCGTCCGCTGCGAAGTGATGTAAGCCATGATGCCGTAGAGCCCGACCATCGCGAGGAGCAGCGCCGCGCCCGCGAAAACGCCGAGCATGACCATGCTAAAACGGCGGTTGTCGAGCGACGACGAGACCACTTGATCGAGCGTCTGAAAATCTGTCGGCATTTCCGGATCAAGCGCGCGCGCTTCCCGCCGCATCGACGCGATCAGGCTCGCGGCGTCGCCCCGGCTGCGGAGCACGAGGGAAAACTGCGCCGCCGCACGTGGCCGCTGGAAGAAATCGACGTAAACCGTCGGGCGCAGATCGGCGTCGAGTCCGTCGTCGCGCACATCGCCGACCACGCCGACGACGTGGAGCAAACGCAGGTCGCCATCCATGTTGCCAAACTGAATCTCTTTCCCGATCGGGTCCTCGTTAGGCCAATAGCGTTTCACCAGCGCCTGACTGACGAGCGCGACTTGCGCGGCGTCCGGGCCGTCGGAGGAAGCGAAGAAGCGCCCGCGGAGCAGCGGGATGTGCATGGTCGAGAAGTAACCAGCGCTCGCCACGCGAAATTCTGCGTCTCGCAGGCGTGGAGTTCCCGCGAGCGACGAGAATTCCTTGCCCAGGTCTTCATTGGTTTTCGCGGTCTCACCGCCCGTTTCGATGATGAAGCTGCCATTCGCGCCATCGCCGCTCATCGGCAGCGCGTTGATTCCTCCCGCGCCGATCGCGCCCGGCAGTGTCTGCAACCGCTCGAGCAACTGCTGATAAAATTGCGCGAGATGACGCTGCGCGGCAGGCGTTTCCGGATCGGGTTGTGAAACCGTCATCGCGACCGCGCTCTCCGGTTCAAAACCTGGACTCACCTCGAGCAGCCGTTGAAAGCTGCGGCCTAACAATCCCGCGCCCACCAGCAAGATGAGGGTGATTGCGACCTGCGCGACGATGAGCCCGTTGCGCACCCGCGAGCTCGAAGCGCCGGCAGTGCCCCGCCCGCCTTCCTGCAAATCGGTTTGCAGTTGTCGGTTCGAGACTTGGAAGGAGGGCACGAGTCCGAGCAGCACGCCAACGAGGAGTGAAACGACGAGCGCGAAAACCGCCACGGTCGAGTCGACTCCAATCGCCCCGATCCGGGGCAGGTTTCCGTGATACAAACCCACGATCAGGGAGACGCCCCAGTAGGCGAAGAGCACCCCCAGCGTTCCGGCCACGAGCGTGAGCAGGAGCGTCTCGGCGAGAAATTGCCGGGTCAGTTGCCAGCGCGATGCGCCGAGCGCGGCGCGCAACGCGATCTCCTTCCGGCGGGTCGTCGCCCTAACGAGAAGGAGATTAGCCACATTCGAACAGGCGATGACCAGAAGGAGCCCGACCGCGCCGCAAAGCACCCAGAGGAGCCCGCGAACATTTTTCACCATCCGTTCGCGCAACGGCGTCAGCCCGAAGCTGCTGGCGTCGATCTGGTTTCCATATTCGCGTTTCAGTTGCTGCCCGATGCCAGCGACTTCTGCCTGCGCCTGCGCGCTCGTGACGCCCTCGCGCAGGCGCGCCGCCACGCTCCAGTTGTGCGCCGTGCGCGAGGGAACCTTGGGATAAATCGAAGCGGGAAACCAGACGCTGACGTTCGGCGGAAATTCCACGCCCGGCGGGAGGACGCCGATGACGGTGAAGCTTTTCCCCTCCATCCGCAGCACCATTCCTTCGAAACTGCTACGTCCGCCTAACGACTGTTTCCAAAAGCCGTAGCTGACGACCGCGACATTAGCTTCATCAGAACTCAAAAAGAATCGCCCGAGATGCGGCTGCACTCCGAGCACGCGGAAGAAATCCTCCGAAGCGCTGCAGGCTGTGGTGCGCACCGGCTCGCTCCCGCCCGCGATCGCTTCCGGCCAATCGTTATAGCGTGCGATCGCGGCGAAGCTGCGGCTCTGCCGGCGCAGGTCGTCGAAGTTCGCTTCCGCCACCGGCATCCCGCGGCCGGTTTCATCCAGCTCGCGCAGCTCGACGATCCGTTCCTGCTGCGGAAACGGCAGCGGTCGCAAGAGGACGGCATCGACGACGCTGAAGATGGCAACGGAAGCGCCGATCCCGAGCGCGAGCGTAGCGATGGCGACACAGGTGAACCCGGGCCGCTTGAGCAGCGAACGGAAAGCGAAGTGCAAATCGTGAAGCATGCAGGTTTGATGCGGCGCGAGCGTCCCTTGGATTCAAATTCCTGCCGGGCGGGATTGCCGTTTCCACGCAGCGCGCAACCGCGCACCGGGCTCGGTCCGCAAAGCCCGTTAGGCATAGCGAAAGTCTGAGATCATTCGGCGCGCAAGGCCTCGGTGGGATTCACGCTCGTGGCGCGGCGCGCCGGGAGATAATTCGCCAGCAGCGCGACCAGCCCGAGCACGACGATGACGCCGGCAAAAGTGACCGGGTCGATCGGTTTGACCTCGTGGAGCAGGCTCGCCAGAAATCTCGTTAGGCCGAAAGCCGCGAGCAGACCCGCGCCCAGGCCGATGAGCGCGAGCTTCATCCCGCTGCCCACGATCAGGCGAAAAAGATCACCGCGTTGCGCGCCCAGCGCCATGCGGATGCCCAGTTCGCGCGTGCGTTGCGTGACCGCATATGAGACCACGCCGTAAAGGCCGAGCGCCGCCAGCGCCAGGGCCACCGCCGCGAAACAGCCGAGCAGGAGAGTGTTCGTGCGACTGTCCGCGACCGATGCAGAGATGACCGAGCGCAACGTCTCGATGTGATAGAGCGGCAGTCCCGGATCGACGCCTTGCACGACGCGACGCATCGCCTGCGCGAGCGACGCCGGATCCACCGCCTGCGCCCGCAGTACGAGCGTGGCCGTCTGCGCGAAATTCTGGCCGGGCCCTTCGCCGGTCGGCGCCTGCGCGATCGGGAAATAAATTTCCGGCCGGGCCGGACGATCGAGCCCGCTTTGCCGGACGTCCGCCACGACTCCGACAATCGTAAAATGCCGGCTCCCGAAGGTGATTTTTCCGCCGAGGATTTCATTTTCGGTTTGCCCGAAGCTGCGGACGAGGGCGCGATTGATGACGATCGCAGGGGGCGCGCTCGCGCTATCGCGCGCATCGATCAACCGGCCCGTTTGCAGCGACACGCCCATGGTCCGGAAGTAATCGCCCGCGACCGAACGGAACTCCGCGAGCGGCGCCTGCGCGGGCGGCAGGGGATGGCCGTCAAGCTCGACGTCGCCATTCATCCCCCAATCCTGCAGGGGAAGCAGACTGATCACCCCGGCGCCCTTTACTCCCGGCAGCCCCTGCAATCGGGCAACCGTGCGCGTGTAGAAATCATGCACTCGAGCCACGTCCGGGTATCGCTCCGCGGGCAGAGAAACCTGAGCCGTCAGCACCTGCTCGGGTCGGAGTAATCCGGAATCGGTTTGTTGCAGTTGCGCGAAGCTGCGCAGGAGCAGGCCGGCTCCGCAGAGGAGCACGACTGCGAGCGCCATCTCCGCGATCACCAGAAGGCTGCGCAGCCGATTCGCGCCCGCGACCGCGGTCTGCCCGTGCAAGGCGGTCTGCAGATCGGTGGCGGCCTGGCCTAACGATTGCCGGGCCGGGATTAATCCGCAGCCGAGGCCGACGAGTAAGGAAAGACCGGCGGTGAAGGAGAGCACCGTGCCGTCGAGATGGATCGCGCCCGCCGCCAGCAAGGACTCTCCTAGCCATGTCTTGAGCAGATCGATGCCCCAGACCGCGCTGAGGATTCCGGCAAAACCACCGAGCGCCGCGAGCAGCACGCTCTCGCTCAGAAACTGCCGGAGGAGACGGCCCCGACTCGCGCCGAGGGCGAGCCGCAGCGCGATCTCCCGCTGCTGCGCGCGAGGAGCAGGTTGGCGAGATTGGCGCTCGCGATGAGCAGGACGCAGGCGACGCTGCCGAGAAGGACGAGGAGCGAAGTGCGGCTTTGGCGGGTGAGCGCTTCCTGGAGCGGGATCAATTTCACACTGCGGTCGCTTTGCTCGTCGGGAAATTTCTGCGCGATCGAGTGGGCGACCGCCGTGAGATTGGCTTGGGCCTGCGCCAGCGAGGCGCCGGCGCGCAGCCGCCCGATTACCTGCAACCCGTGATTGCCGCGCGCGGCCCATTCCGGCGGCGTGAGCACGAGTGGCGCCCACAACTGGCAACGCGCGGAGGGAAAACGAAACGACTCCGGCATGACTCCGATGACCGTGCAGGCCCGACCGTCGAGCGAGACGGAGCGCCCGACGATTGCGGGATCGGCGGAAAAGCGGGCTCGCCACAAGCCTTCGCTGATCACGAAAACCGTGGTCGCCCCGGCGCGATCTTCGTCCTCAAGAAAAGTGCGCCCGAGAAGCGGCCGGGCCCCGAGCACTTGGAAGTAATTCGTGGAAACGACCTCGCCGCTGACCCGCTCAGGACTGTTTTTTCCCTGGAGCGCGAAGCTTTGCCCTTGAGACGCAGCCAGTCCTTCCATCGTCGTGTTCTGCTCGCGCCAGTCCCGCAGGTTCGCGGCGGAAACCGAACCGAGAAACCCGGCCGGGAACGGCTTGCTCTCGAAGAGTTCGACCAACCGCGCGGGCTCAGCGAGCGGCAGCGGCCGGAGCAGGACCGCATTGACCACGCTGAAGATGGCGGTATTGGCGCCGATCCCGAGCGCGAGCGTGAGGATGGCGATGAGGCTAAAGCCAGGCGATTTAATGAGAAGCCGTAAGGCGTAGCGGAGGTCTTGGAGCAGGGTGTTCATCGTTAGGGTGCCGTGGGTGGTCCTGGGACG
This sequence comes from Chthoniobacterales bacterium, assembly GCA_038234295.1. GTDB lineage: Bacteria > Verrucomicrobiota > Verrucomicrobiia > Chthoniobacterales > UBA10450 > Palsa-1392. The sequence continues at coordinate 46,163 of JBBSUP010000002.1, read as the reverse complement.
CGCTCGCCCCGTTGCGACTGGCCCGCCTGCTGCCAGATCGCGGCGTTTGCGGGCTCGTTAGGCGCGGCCTCGAAGGTGATTTGCACGTCGATCGATTTCGCGAAAAAGTCGCGCTCTCCCTCGGCGAAAAGCTCAAGCTTTTCGCCAGTGGAGAGAACCACCAGGAGATGGTCGTCCGCGCGGGTGACCGTGATCGTGTCGGTGGGCGAATAACGGTAGCGGCCGGTGAGACGATCGAGGATCGCCGGCGCGACGGCGATCTCGTGATGCGGTTTCGGAATGCTCAGATCGACCGGGATCTTCGAGTCGAGCAGGTGCAACCCGATGTCGTCAGCGCCGAGAGCAGTTTGCGCGTTCGTTAGGGCGACAACTGCGCGGTGCGCCTTCGCATCGTAGCCGAGAAACGCGCGGTAGCCGCCGACACTGCCGTTTTTCCAGGCGATCTCGCGGCCCTCATCTGAGAAGACGTTCCACGCGAGGGCGATCTCGTTGGCGGGTTGCATTCCGCCGGGGCGGCGCGTTTTCAGCATCGCTGCCATCGCCGGGCGCAGCGGTGTTTTACACTCGCCGAGGAATGCTTCGAGCAGATTCAGCAAATCGTCCGCGGTCGAGTGAAGCGCGCCTGCGCCGGCCAGCGCTCCGAAATCCCAGCGTGCCGCCGGTTTGAGATCGTCGCGGTAGCCGGTGGCCAATCGTCCTTCGATTTCCGGCGTCAAAGCGAGGCCGGTATTTTCCATCTCCAGTGGCGCAGAGATGCGCGTCCGGATTAGTTCGGCAAGACTCTTTCCCGCACGGCGCGAGAGCGCTTGAGCGAGCAGGCCGTAGCCGACGTTGGAGTATTCGTAGTGCGCGCCGGCTTCGTGCTCCGGGACGAAGGAAGCGACGAAGCGATCGAGCAGTTCGACGGTATAACCAGCGTAGGGATCGTCCGGATTCTTGGAGACGAGATTGGTCGCACGCAGCGGCAGACCGGAAGTGTGCGTCGCGAGATCGGCGAGGGTGATCGCGCGGCCATGGAGGGCAGGTAGGTGCACATCGGGCGGAAGATATTTCGCGACCGGATCGTCGACCGCGACTTCGCCCTGCTGCGCCATGTCTGCGAGGAGCAGCGCGGTGAAAACCTTGGTGATCGAGCCGATCTCGAAGATCGTTTTCCCGTCCACGGGTCGCTTCTTCTCCATCGACATTGTCCCGTAGGACGAGATGTGGCGGCCCTGCGCATCGATCACTCCGATGACGATGCCGGTCGCTTTCTTCTGCAGATCGACGCGCGTCCGCAGCATCTGAGTTATTTCCGCATCAGAGACGCGGGGCGACGCTGCGACATTCGCGGATACGCTCGCAAGCGCCAGCGTCGCGAGGACGATGATGCTAGAACCCGGCGTATTCAGCAGACTCCGAAAAGCGAAACGGAAGTCGATCATTAGATTTCAGGAGTCTGCTAGACGGACAGCTGTCTCGCTCTTGCCTGGGTAGCGCGCGCGCCTCGCGTGCTGGTTTCGGCGTCCTCGCCAAAACGGTCTTTCGTATTCGAATGGGGTCGGCGACAACCGCTGAAAGTTCGCGACGGCGAGGATGCCGTCGCCAGCACACGAGACGTGCGCGCTACCCGGGCCAGCGGTCGACACCATCGCCTTACTCATCGCGTAAGGCCTCCATCGGGCTGATGCGAGTGGCGCGTCGCGCCGGCAGCCAAGTCGCGAGCAACGCGGCGAGCGCGAGCAGTGCGGGCGCGAGCGTGAAAGCGAACGGATCGAGCGGACTGACCTGGAATAGGATGCTGCTGACAATTTTCCCGGTGCCGACCGCGAGGAGAAATCCGAGGAGGAGTCCAGCCGCGACCATCGTCAAGCCTTCGCGCAGAATCATCCAGAGAACGGTTTTGCGCCGCGCCCCCAGCGCCATGCGGATGCCAATCTCGCGTGTCCGTCGCGCGACGGAATACGCCTTCACGCCGTAAATGCCGACGACCGCGAGACCGAGCGCGAGCGCGCCGAAGACTGTGAACAAGGCCGCACCCGTGCGCACGATCCAGAGGTGCGGGTTCTGATCCATGTGTTTCGCGAAGGTTCGCAGTTCGAGAATCGGCAGGACCGGATCCACGCCCTGTACCGTTCGCCGCAGCAGGTCGGCGGCGGCGGACTCGCTCTTCTCCGGCAGCGCAGCGAAGCGCACGAAAAAGAAAACGTCGCTCTGAAACCCGCGCGCGAAGGGCAGGAAAATCGCCCCCGCTGGTCGACGGTCGAAGAGGCGGTTGTTTATCTGTGGAACGATCCCGACGATCTCGATCGGCTGGCCGCGCCGAATCTGGCCGCTCCCGGGTTCAAATTTCTCCGGCGGTGCGTCGGTGCGAATCGGAAACTGGAGGTGCTGGCCAAGCGCGTTCTCGTTAGGCCAGAGTTTTTTCGCGAGGACTTCGTCGATGACGGCGACCGGCGGTCCACCCGGCTCGGTCGCCTCTGCGGGCGTGAAAGAACGACCGCGCAGCAGCGGCAAACCGGCGGCGGCGAAATAATCCGCGCCGACGCTGTTCCAAAACGGATCGATCGACTCGGCCTTAGGATCCGGCGCCACCCCGGCGCGTTGCACCGACCGCGTGACGAAGCGAGCGCCGAACGGCACCGTCGCCGAGATGCTGGCGTGCGCGACACCCGGGAGCGCCGCGAATTTGTCACCGAGGGTGCGATAAAGCTCCTCGGCTCGCTTTGCCCCGAAGCCGCGGAGGCTCGCATCGACTTCCACCAGGAAAGTGTGCTCGGCGTGCAAGCCCGATTCGACTGCTCCCGCTTTCCCGGCGCCCCGGATGAAAAGCGCCGCGGCCGTCACGAGCGCGAGGGAGAAAGCGAGCTGCGCCACCACGAGCGGGTTGCGTGGGAGAAATCGCCCGCGGCGCCTAACGACATCCTCGCCAGCTTGTTGTTTCAAATCTCCGAGGACAGCCCTGCGCGAGAGCTTGAGCGCTGGCCCAAGAGAAAAGACAAAAGTGCCGAAGACGCAGAAAAGCAGCGTGGCGCCCAGGATCGCGAGGTTGGGTCCGCCGACCCAGGCGATCTCGATCGAGACGGTCCGGCCGAGCGCGGCGACGAGCAGATCCGAGGACCACAGCCCCAGGAGTAATCCGCCGAGGCCGCCGAGAAGGGCGAGGACGAAGCCTTCGGTGAGCAGTTGCCTAACGATGCGAGCCCGGCTCGCCCCGAGCGCCAGCCGGATCGCGATCTCTTTGCGCCGGGCCGTCCCGCGGGCGAGGAGCATGTTGGCCAGGTTCAAGCAGGCCACGAGCAGGACCACGGCGGCCATCGCGGAAAGCAGGGCGCCGACGGTCTTCTCCGGCCCAGCCTGCGCGGGGTTGTCGCTGGTCGAGAAACGGTCGAGCGGCGCCGTCATGAACGTCTGATCCTTTTGCTCGAGCGGATAGGCTGCGCGGAGATTAGTCGCGAGACTCTTGAGTGCGGGCGCCGCGGCCGCGGCCGTCAACCCGGGTTTGAGCCGGCCCACCAGCAACAACCGGTCGCTCCCCCGTTCGGCCAGCGGTTTCTCCGACCCGCCGCCTTGTTCATTCTTGATTTCGTCATAGACGCCGAGCGGCAGCCAGACCGACGGCGAGACCAGGCCGGACGTTCCGGTAAATCCTTCGGGCATGATCCCGATCACAGTAAACGCGCGGCCGTTAATGATGAGGGCGCCACCGAGGAGCGCCGGATCGCGCTTCTCTTGCTGCCAATAGCGGTAACTCACGATCGCGACCTGCTGGTTGCGCCCCGGCTTTTCTTCTTCGGGGAGAAAGGTCCGGCCCAGAATCGGCTCGACGCCAAGGACCGAGAAAAAGTTAGAGCTAACGATGTCCGCGAGCCCGCGACGGATGTTTCCCTTCTCGCCCAATCCCACGAGCATGTCGGCGTGCGCGAGCAGGCCGGAGAAGACCGTGTTTTGTTCGCGGATATCGCGATAGATCGGGTAGGAGAAAGGTCGGAAACTCTTCGGGTTATTCGTGTCCTGGGAGAAGAGCTGCACGATCTCGTGCGGCCGCTGGTAGGGCGGTGGCGCGAAGAGCATCGCGTTGACGAGGCTGAAGATGGCGGTGTTCACCCCGATCCCGAGCGCGAGCACGGTGACGGCGGCGAAAGTGAAGCCCGGAGTTTTCCAGAGCTGGCGAAGGGCGAAGCGGAAGTCGTTCATAGTATTTCAGGCGTGTCGCCTGATGGGTAGCGCGGGCGTCTTGCCCGCAGTGGGGTTTGCAGCGTGCAGGCGAGACGCCCGCACGACGGGTCAGCCGGGACGGCTAAATTACTCATTGCGCAAGGCCTCCATCGGGCTGATGCGAGTCGCTCGCCGCGCCGGCAGCCAGGTCGCTAGCAGCGCCGCAAGAGCGAGGAGGGCCGGCGCGAGCGTGAAGGCGATCGGATCGAGCGGACTGACTCCAAACAAAATGTTGCCTACGATTTTGCCGGTCCCAATCGCGAGAAGAAATCCGAGCGTGAGCCCGGCTGCGATCATCGTTACGCCTTCGCGCAGGAACATCCAGAGCACCGCCCGGCGCCGCGCGCCCAGGGCCATGCGGATCCCGATCTCGCGGGTCCGCCGCGCCACGGAGTAGGCTTTGATTCCGTAGAGTCCGACAACGGAGAGCCCAAGCGCGAGTCCGCCGAAGACGGAAAAGAGCGCCGCGGCCGCGCGCACGAACCAAAGCTGCGGATTTTTCTCCATGTGGCTGGTGAAGCTGCGTAGCTCGAAAACCGGCAGGACCGGATCGACGCTTTGTACAGTTCGGCGGAGCAAATCGGCCATGGCGGTTTCGCTCCCCGCCGTCGGCGAGGCGAAGCGCACGAAAAAGAAGACGTTGTTCTTGAAGCCACGCGCAAAGGGCAGATAAAGCGTGCCTTCGCCATTCCGGTCGAAGAGCCGGTTTCTCACCGCCGGCACGATGCCGATGATCTCGATCGGCGCGCCGCGTTTGATTTCGCCGGTCTCCCTGGCCGCTTCAGCACTTGGAATTTCGAGCACTGGGAATTGGATCCGTTGCCCGAGCGCGTTCCCGTTAGGCCACAATTTTTTCGCGAGCACTTCGTCGATCACCGCGACCGCCGACCCGCCCGGCTGAGTCGCTTCCGCTTCGCTGAAAGCGCGGCCGCGCAGCAACGGCAATCCGACGGTGGCGAAATAATCGGCCCCGACGCTGTTCCACCAAGGTGCAAAACTGCGTCCTTCCTGCGGGGTCGCCGGCTCGGTGCCGGCCGCGGCGTGAGTGCCGGCGCGTTGCACGTTCCGCCGGATCGAACTGGTGCCGAAGGGAACCGTGGCCGAAACGCTGGCGCGTTCCACGCCCGGGAGCGCGGCAAATTTCTCGTGCAGCCTCCGATACAGATCTTCCGCGCGCTGTTGATTGAAGCCGCCCAGACTGGCGTCGGTTTCGACGAGGAAGCTGGAGCCGGGATGCAAACCGGAATCGACAGAGGCAGCCTTCGTCGCGCTCCGGATGAAGAGCGCCGCCGCTGTGAGGAGCGCGAGCGAGAAAGCGATCTGCGCGACGATCAGCGGATTGCGCGGCAGGAATCGCCAGCGTCGCCGGCCGGCGTCTTCGCCGGGGTGCTGTTTCAAATCGCCGAGCACGCTCGTGCGCGAGAGCTTGAGGGCGGGACCGAGCGCAAAGCCGAGCGTGCCGATCACGCAAAAACCGAGGGTCGCCGCCATCACCGCGGGATTGGGCTTGCCCAGCCAATCGACTTCGAACGGCGCGATCTTGCTGAAGGACGCGGCCAGCAGATCGATCGACCACAACCCGAGGAGGAGTCCGCCCGCGCCGCCGAGAAGCGCGAGAACGAACCCTTCGGTGAGCAGTTGCCTAACGATGCGTTTCCGGCTCCCGCCGAGGGCGAGGCGAATGGCGATCTCTTTGCGCCGCGCGGTGCTGCGCGCGAGGAGCATGTTGGCCAGATTCAAACAGGCCACGAGCAGAACCACGCCGGCCATGCTCGAGAGGAGAATGCCGATGGCGTAAATCGGTCCCGGATCCGAGGGGTCGGTGCTGCTCGAGAAACGATCGAGCGGCGCGGTCATGAACGTCTGATCTTTCTGTTCGACCGGAAACGTGGTTTCCAGATTGGCCGCGAGTCCTTTCAGCGCCGGCTCCGCGGTCGCGACCGTCTGCCCCGGTTTCAGCCGGCCAATCACGATCAGGTCTTCCCGGCTTCGATCCGCGAGGGCCGATGGCGCGAGCGCGCGGCGCGAGTCGTTCATGACCTCGTCGTAAACGCCAAGCGGCAGCCAGACTTCCGCGGAGAAAATGCTCTCCGTCTCGGTCAATCCCTTCGGCATGATTCCGATGACGGTGAAAGACTGGCCGTTGATCAGGAGCGTGTGGCCGAGGAGCGACGGGTCGCGCGAATATTTTTTCCAGTAGCGATAACTCACGATCGCGACCCGCTCAGCGCGCCCGGGCTTTTCCTCCTCGGGGAGGAAGGTCCGTCCGGAGGCGGGCCGGACTCCAAGCACGGAAAAGTAATTCGAGCTCACGAGATCGGCGGGCGCGCGATGCGTATTCCCCTTTTCGCCCAGGCCGACGACCGTTTCAGCGTGGGCCATGAGCCCGGCGAAGACAGTGTTCTGCGCGCGAATGTCGGAAAAGGTCGGGTAGGAAAACGCGCGGAAACTCTTCGGGTTTTTCTTATCCTGGGAAAAGAGCTGCACGATCTCCGCCGGATTTTTGTAGGGCGGCGGCGAGAAGAGCATCGCGTTGACGAGACTGAAGATGGCGGTGTTCACCCCGATCCCGAGGGCAAGCACGGTCACGGCGGCGAAGGTGAAGCCCGGAGTTTTCCAGAGCTGGCGAAGGGCGAAGCGGAAGTCGTTCATGAGATTGCTGATTTAGGAGAATGACGAAGCTCGAAGCTCGAAATCCGAATCAATGACAAATGAGGAATGAGGAAAACTGAGCGCTCGTTTCGGACATCGGGTTTCGTCATTGTTTCGAGCTTCGGGTTTCTGGTTTCGTCATTCCGCGCAGCGGTCACTCATAACGAAGGGCGACAATCGGATCGACCCGGGCGGCGCGGCGGGCCGGAATCCAGCAGGCGACGAGCGCGGCGAGACCGAGCAGGAGGCTGACGCCGGCATAGATCGCGGGATCGAGCGCGCTGACTTGAAAGAGGAAGCCGCGCAGCAGTTGCGAGAAAAGAAACGCGCCCGCCAAACCGATCGTTAGGCCAAGGGCGAGCAAGCGCACGCCGTGGCGCAGGATCAAAGTCAGGATCTGCCCCGGGCGCGCGCCCAGCGCCATGCGCACGCCGATTTCGCGCGAGCGCCGCACCGTCGTGTAAGCGAGCACGCCGTAGAGCCCGACCATGGAAAGAGTCAGGGCGAGCGCGGCGAAAATAAGCAGCAGCATGCTCAGAAAACGCGAAGCCGCCCAAGTGTCGCTGACCCGGTCGAACATGCTGCGGAAATCGAAGACCGGCTGGTCGGGATCGATCGAAGCGACGAGGCCGCGGATCGATTTCTCGAGCGCGCCGGCGGGCAGGCTGCTCCGGACGAAGAGCACGAGGCTCTGCCGATTCATCTGCCCGCGCGAGAAATAGGTGACCGGTTGCGTCACGGCGTCGTCGAAACCGCGAAACTTCATGCGCGCGACCACGCCGACGATCTCGAACCAGCGCTCGCCGCGGTCGTCCGGGTTCATGCGCAGACGTTTCGCGAGCGGGTCCTCGTGAGGGAAAAAACGTTCCGCCATCGTCTCGTCGATCATCACGACCGCGGGAGCGGTTTCGTCGTCGCGCGCGTTCAGGCTGCGTCCGCGGAGCAGGGTGGCGCCCATCGTCGTGAAATAATCCGGTGAGATCGTTTCAGTTTCCGTATTCGGCTCCTGCCCGACGGGCGGCGCGGGCGCACCTTCACGCACGAAGCGGATCAGCCAGGGCGTGAAAAGCGGCGGCGTTCCACCGGTGGCGGCCCGTTCGACTCCGGGGAGCGCGCGCACTTTTTGCAGGAGCGCTGCGGAAAATCCCGCCGCCTGCTCGACCGTCTGGTAGCGCGCTCCCGGGAGATCGATTCGCGCGCTCAGCAGACCGTGGGGGGCGTAGCCTAACGAAACGGCCTGCATGCGTCCGAAGCTTTTCAACACCACGCCGGCCGCGCTGAGCAGGATGAGCGTGAGCGCCACCTCGCCGATGACGAGCCAGTCGCGCGCGCGACCCGCAGAGCGGGCCTCCGAGCTGCCCTGACCGCCGGCCTGGAGCGCCAGCTGGAGATCGACGCGCGAACTTTGCCAGGCCGGGAGAAGCGCGAAAACAAACGTCGTGAGGCTGGCCAGGACAAAGGTGAATCCGAGCACCGGCAGGTCGAAGTGCACCTGCTGAAAACGCGCGACGCTCGCCGGGCTGAGCGCGACAATGGCGTCGCGTCCCCAGAGCGCGACCAGAAAGCCGAGCGCGCCACCAGCCAGCGCGATAAGGGCGCCTTCGAGGAGAAGTTGCCTAACGATCTGGCCGCGGGAAGCCCCGACCGCGGCGCGAATGGCGAATTCCCGCGCCCGCGCGGCGCCGCGGGCTGCGAGCAGATTGGCCAGGTTCGCGCAGGCGATGAGGAGAACGACCCCGACCGCGCCCAGGAGGAGCGTGAGATTCGTCCGATACTTTCCGACGAGATTCTCGAGCAACGGCGTGACGACTGCATGGACGTCGTGGTTCGAGTCCGGATACAGTTTCTCGAGCCGCGCCGCGATCGCGGCCAATTGCGTCCGCGCCTGCTCCTCGGTCACACCGGGCTTCAACCTACCCCAGCCGTACATGAGCGGGTGATTCATCCGCGTCTCCCACGCCTCGTTATTGCGGGGCATGAGCGCGAACCATGCGTCGGTCTCGGTCGGTGCGCGCATTCCCGGCGGCATCACCCCAATCACTGTGTAGGCGCGCCCGTGGAAATCGACCGCGCGCCCGAGCACCGCCGGGTCGCGGTTGAACGCACGCGTCCAGAGCCGGTCGCTGAGCACGACCAGGGCGGGCGCGCCTTTGCGATCTTCTTCCTTCGTAAAAGTGCGGCCGAGCTGGGGAGCGATCCCGGCGACTTGGAAAAAATTCGACGTCACGAGCGCGGAGGAAATCGGCTCGGCCGCGTAACCGCGCAGCCCGCTCAAGTTGAGCGAGTAAGAGCGATAGAGCGCGAGATTTTCGAAGACGGTGTTGTCGCGTTTCCAATCGAGGTAATCCGGCAAGGAAATGGCGAAATCATTGCCTAACGGATCCCGTTCGTGCAGGGTCATGATCCGCCCGGAGTCGGGATACGGGAGCGGCTGGAGAAGGACAGCGTTGATCACGCTAAAGATGGCGGTGTTCGCGCCGATCCCGAGGGCGAGCGTGACGATCGCGATGAGGGTGAAGCCCGGCGATTTCCGGAGTTGGCGGATGGCGAAGCGGAGGTCGTTCATCGTAACTCAGGCGTCTCGCCTGATCGGTAGAGCGGGCGTCTCGCCCGCAGGGTGGTTTGGCGTGCAGGCGAGACGCCTGCGCGACGAATCAGCCGAGACGGCTGAGTTACTCATAACGAAGCGCGACCATGGGATCGATTTTCATGGCGCGGCGCGCCGGGATATAGCTGGCGAGCAAGGCCGTCCCGCCTAACAAAAAGACGACGCTCGCATACGTGAGCAGATCGTTTGCGCCCACGCCGAAGAGCAGGCTCGCGAGCAGGCGCGTGGCCGCGAACGTCGTGAGCAATCCGCAGCCGAGCCCGATCGCGACCACGCTCAGGCTTTGCCGCAAAACCATCCCAAGCATGTCCGTGCGCTGCGCGCCGAGGGCCATGCGGATGCCGATCTCACGCGTGCGCTGCGCGACGCTATACGCGATGACGCCGTAGATGCCGATCGCGGCCAGGGCCAGCGCGACGCCCGCGAAAATCCCGAGCAGCATCATGTTGAACTTCGGCCGCGCCAGGCCCTCGCCGATCATCCCGGTCATCGACTCGAGTTGGGGCACAAAGAGATCGCCATCCATGCCCAGGATGATGCGCCGCACGCTCGCGTTCAGTCCGGTGAGGTTCGCGCTCGCCACCCGCATCGTGATCCAGACGCGACGTGTCGGCTCCTGCGCGATCGGCCGATAAAATTCCGGCCGCATCATTTCGCTCAGCTCTTCGTGTTTCGAATCGGAAACCACGCCGACGATTTCGAGCGGCACGTCGCCTTCATCCTGGTCGAGCACGACGCGCTGGCCGATCGGGTTCGTCTTCGTCAAAAAACGGCGCGCGAACGTCTCGTTCACGATCACGACGTTGGGCGCTTGCTCGTTATCCCGCATGGTGAAATCGCGGCCGGCGCGGAGCTGGATGCGCATCGCTTCGAAATAACCGGGCGCGACCTTGAGATGCGAAGCGTCCGGGCGATTGCCGCGCGCGATCGGCGGCTGGCCCGCGATGTAGAAGCTCGTGGACGAATCATTCCCGCTGAAGGGCAGCGGGTCCGCGCCGCCGATGGCTTCGACCCCGGGGATCGTGGCCAGCTTCGGCAGGAGTTCGCGGAAGAAACGGCGCTGCCGTTCCGGCTCGGCGTAGGTCACGCGCGGCACCACCATCTCGAGCACTTGCACGCGCGCGGCCTCGAAGCCGGGATCGGTCGCGCGCAAATTGTAGAAGCTCTTGATCAGTAAACCGGCGCCCGCGAGGAGGAGGAGAGAAAGCGAGACCTGCGAGATGACGAGCAACGCGCGCACCCGCGTGCCATGCAGTCCGCCAGTCGAACCCTTCGCGCCTTGCTGGAGCGCTTCGTTCACGTCGCTGCGCGAAAGTTGGAGCGCGGGAATCAATCCAAACGCCAGCGTGCTCAGGAGAGCGAGCGCGAAGGTAAAGGCGCAGACCGTGAGGTTGATCCTGACCTCGGCGATGCGCGGCACGTCGCGCGGGCCAAATTTCCCGAGCAAATCCACGCCCCACCACGCGAGCAAAAGCCCCGCGGTCGCCCCGACCAGGGCGAGGACGAGACTTTCCGCGAGCAGTTGCCGCACAATCGCCGCGTGACTCGCGCCGAGCGCGGTGCGGATGCCGATCTCGCGGCTGCGCCCGGCGGCGCGGGCGAGCAGGAGATTGGCGACATTCGCGCAGGCGATCAGGAGCACGAGCGCGACGGCACCGGTGAGGATCAAAAGCGCCGGTCGCACGTCGCCGACCACATCTTCGAGCAGGGGCAAAACGCGGACGCCGGCGCCGGTATTCGTGTCGGGATATTGCTTCTCGAGCCGCGCGGCGATCGCCTTTAACTCGCTCTCCGCCTGCTGTGCGCTTACGCCGGTTTTCAAACGGCCGATGATCCGCAGCGAATGCGAGCCGCGATTTTGCAGTTGCGGGGCGACGAGCGATTGCAGTGGCGAAATGTAATCGCTCATTTGGTGTTCGACGGGAAACTTAATGCCCGGCGGCATGATCCCGAGCACGGTGTAAGGCCGGCCCGAGACCATGACCTGTTGCCCGACGACGCCCGGATTGCCGCCGAGGGCGCGCTGCCAAAGGGCGTAACTGAAGAGGATCACATTCGGCGCGCCGACTTTCGCCTCCGCCGCGGTGAAGCCGCGACCGAGCAGCGGTTTCACGCCGAGGACTTCGAAGAAGTCGCCGTCCACGGCCACGCCGGTCATTTCCTGCGCCTCACCGCGCCCGCCGAGGATGCCGCCCGCGCCGGTGTAGGCCGCCATCGCGCTGAAGCTCCGGCTTTGCGCGCGGTAATCGAAGAAGTCCGGGAACGACTGGGTGTATTTCCCTTCCGGCTCTTCCTTTGCGTGGCCCCAGATCATGACCAGTTGCTCGGGGTGCGGGAACGGCAACGGCCGCAGCAGCACGGTGTCGATGACACTAAAGATGGCGCTGTTCGCCCCGATCCCGAGGGCGAGGGTGAGGATCGCGACGAGGGTGAAGCCCGGGGACTTCAGGAGCATGCGGCAGGCGTATTTGAAATCGGTGAGCATGGGTTAATCCTTTATTCGTTAGGCAGAGATAGTGTCATTCGGTCCGGAGCGCGACGATCGGATCCACCTGCGCGGCCCGGCGCGCGGGGAGCCAGGCGGCGAGAAAAGCGACCGCGGAAATCAGGAGCACGATGGCGACAAAAGTGACGGGATCGGCCGCGCCCACTCCGAAGAGGAGGCTGTTGAGCAAGCGCGTGGCGGCGAAGGCGCCGAGCACGCCCACGACGACGCTGATTCCCACCAGCGCCATCGCCTGGCCGACGATGAGCCGGAAGATCGACGACTGCGCCGCGCCCAGTGCCATGCGAATGCCGATCTCATTCGTCCGTTGCGCCACCGAGTAAGCCATCACTCCGTAGATGCCGATGGCGGTGAGAAGGAGCGCGGTCGCGGCGAAGATGGTGAGAAGGAGCGCGTTAAAGCGCGGTCGGGCGAGCGACTGCGAGATGTAGTCGTCGAACACTTTTACACTCGTTAGGGGAATGTTCGGATCGACCGCGGCGAGTTGCGTGCGGACAGCGGAAGTGAGACTCGCGGCACTGGCGACTCGCGTGCGCACAACGAGCGAAGTTTCGCTGAAGGGAATCTGCGTGATCGGCAGGTACATCTCCGGCGTATAGTCGTGCCGGAGCGAACGGTGTTTCACATTCCCGACCACGCCGATGATCTGGCGCATGAGCGGCTTGTCATCGCCCGCGCTGAAGCCGGGCACGATCCGCTTCCCGACCGCGTTTTGTCCCGGAAAAAACTTGTTCGCAAAGAACTCGTTCACGACTACCACCGGCGCAGATGTAAACGTGTCGTGCTCGTCGAAAATCCGGCCCTTGGCCACGGGCACGCCGACGGTCTTGAAATAATCCGTCGCGATAATGCGCGCGGGCGCGGTGGCGCGCTGACCTTCCGGCAACGGATGATCCGCGTCGTCGAAATCGGTCACCATGTTGCTCGTGCTCAGCGGCAGCGGGATGATGGTGCTCGCCGCTTCCACCCCAGGGAGCGCGCGGACCTTGGGCAGGAATTGCGCGAAGAAACTGATGATGTTTTCGTTTTTCGGGTAAGCCGACGACGGCAGAGTAATGCGCGCGGTGAGCAAGCGATCGGGGCGCAACCCGGTCGGCACGTGGCCGAGCCGCGCGAAGCTCTGGATGAGCAGGCCGGCGCTGATCAGGAGGACGAGCGCGAGCGCGATTTCCGCCATGACGAGGCCATTGCGAAGCCGGCCTTTGTGGCCGCCGTCGCCGCCGGTGCGCATGCCGCTTTTGAGCGAACTGTTGAGATCGACGTGCGAGGCCTGCCAGGCCGGGACGAGTCCGAAGATCACGCCGGTGGCGAGTGAAACGACGAGAGTGAAGGCGAGCACCGAGGCATCGAGCTGGATGTCGCCGATGCGCGGAATGTTCTGGGGGACGGCTTTGATCAGCGCCGCCGTGCCCCATTCCGCGAGGAGCAAACCGAAGACGCCGCCGAGCGCGGAGAGGAGGACGCTTTCGGTGAGCAATTGCCTAACGATGCGGGCGCGACTCGCCCCGAGCGCGGCGCGGAGCGCGATCTCTTTCCCGCGCACGGAGGCACGAGCGAGGAGGAGGTTGGCGACGTTCGCGTTCGCGATCAGGAGGACGCAAAGGACCGCGCCGAACAAAACATAGAGCGCCGTCCGGACGTTGCCGACCATCTCTTCGCGCAATGGTTTCAGGAGAACGCCGAAGGCGGTGTTGGTGTCGGGATATTGTTTCTCCAGCCGTGCCGCGATGGTCGAGAGATCCGCCTGCGCCTGGGCGAGGGCGACGCCCGATTTCAGGCGCGCAATGCCGACCACGCTGTGGCTGCCGCGCTCTTCCGTCACCGGCTTGAAGCCCTCCGCGTTCGAGGCGTCCTCGGCGATCGTGGTGTAGAGATCGATCGCGTCGGTCTGGATGGGGAACTGAAAGTGCGTCGGCATCACGCCGATGACCGAGTAAGGCCGGCGATCGAGCTGGACCGTGCGGCCGAGGATATGCTTGTCGCCGCCGAATCGCTTCTGCCAAAACTCGTAACCGAGCACGACCTTGTAGCCGCCGGGCCCGCCGCCAGCTTGTTCGTCGGCGCGGACGAAGCCGTGGCCGAGAAACGGCTGCACTCCGAGGACGTCGAAGAACTCGCCGGTTGCCTTCACGCCGAGGAGACTCTGCGCGCCCTCCGCGTCGCTAAAGGCGACGTTCTCCTCGTGGTAAACTGCGCTGTTCGCGAGGGTGTGGTTCTCTTTCCGGAAATCGAAATAATCCGGATAGGACAGGGAACTAAGCGAGTCGCGCCGGGCGTCATCGTGAAAGTTCGTGCTCCCGAGCGCGACGAGCTGTTGCGGCGCGGGGAAAGGCAGCGGCTTCAGGAGGACGGCGTTGACGACGCTGAAGATGGCGGTGTTCGCGCCGATCCCGAGGGCGAGGGTGAGGACGGCGACGAAGGTGAAGCCCGGCGATTTGCGGAGCTGGCGAAGGGCGAAGCGGAAGTCGTTCATAGGATTGCTGATTTATGATTGTTGAGTGCTGATTGATGTAGAGGCGGCCGTGTCGGCCGCGAGCGCAGAGTTCACTCGTAACGAAGCGCCTCCATCGGATCGACGCGGGTGGCGCGGCGCGCCGGGATGTAACTGGCGAGCGCCGCCGCCGCTAAGAGGAGAAAGGCAACAGCAACGAAAATCGCAGGCTCGGTCGTGCTCACGCCGAAGAGGAAACTTCTGATGAGCTTGGTGAGCCCGAACGCACCCGCCAGACCAAGTGCCACGCCGATTAACGTCCAGACCAAGCCCTGACCAATGACTTGGCGAAAGATATCGCCGTTTTGCGCACCGAGGGCGATGCGAACGCCAATCTCGTGGGTGCTCTGGCTGACATGATAACTGATCACGCCGTACAGACCAACGACCGTCAACACCACCGCGAGGAGGGCGAAGATGCTCATTAACGTCGTGACAAAGCGCTCCGTCGAAATCGATAAAGCGGCGACCTCGGTCATGGGTCGGATGTTGACCACCGGCAACTGCGGGTCGACCTGCCCGACCGCGCTGCGGAGCGCGTTCTGGTCAACCGTCCCGCGGATGCGCACGAGCCAGGAAACGAGAAACCATTCGTTCGTCGCCGCCGTGAGTTCGTTAGGCACCTGCGCGGCGGGCACGTAAACCGTCGGTTCGGCGGGGAGATTCAACCCCATCTCCTTGATGTCTGCGACGACGCCGACGATCTGCCGGGAAATCGGTCCGTCCGCGAGCGCGCTGCCTAACGAACTCTCTTTCGCCCCGATCTGGCGCGCCAGAGTTTGATTAATCGCGACGACCGGCTGGGCCTTCTCCGCGTCCGCCCGCGTGAAGGCGCGCCCGCGCAAGACCGGGATTCCGAGGGTAGCGAAATATTCCGGGCTGATCGCGCGATACTGGACGAGCAGATCTTTGAGCTCGGGCCGCCCGGGGACGCTGACGTTGCTGTTCAACCCTTGCTCGAGCGGCAGGCCCGGCACACTCGCGGCGGAGACGACCCCGGGGATGACGGTGAGCCGTTCAGTCACCTGCTCCTGGAGCCTCCCAGACGGCGCGGTCTGGGCGTACTTCTTCGCGCTGAGCGAGGCTTGCATGGTGAGCAGGTTTGCCGGTTCGAATCCGAAATGGACGCTCCGGAGTTTGGCGAAACTGGCGATGAGCAACGCCGCACCCACGAGCAGGACGAGCGAAAACGCGGCCTCCCCGATGATCAACGCCCCGCGCGTGCGCCCCTTGCTCTGGCCGCCGTTGCGCGCGCCGGAAGCTTTCAAGGTTTCGTTGACGTTCGCTCGCGCCGATTGCAGCGCCGGCACAGCGCCGAAGAGCAGACAGGTGAACGCCGAAGCCGCGAGAGCAAAAAGAACGGTGCTGGCATCCAGATGAATCTCCGCCGCGCGTGGCAGACCCGCGGGGATCAGCGCGACGAGAAGCGGAACACTCCACGCCGCGAGAGCGATCCCGGCCACCCCCGCGGCTAGCGCCAGAACCAGACTTTCCACCATCACTTGGCGCAATATTCTCCAGCGTCCCGCGCCCAAGGCAGCGCGAATGGCAAATTCGCTCCGCCGATCGGCTGCCCGAGCGAGGAGGAGATTCGCCACGTTCGCGCAAGCGATCATGAGGACGAACGCAACCGCTCCGAAAAGCAGCCAGAGCGTCCCTTTGACCGGAGTCACGATCGCGTCGCGCAAAGGCGCAAAGATCATCCCAAGCTCCCGGGGACCGACGTGCTCGGGCAATTCCCGGCGCAACGCATTCGTTAGGCTGACGGCCTCCGCGTCGGCCTGCTGCGGGCTCACGCCCGGTTTCAGCCGGCCGATCGTCTCCGTGTTGTGCCCTTGGTCGCGCGGATCGGCGACGAGTTGGAGAGGCACAAAAAGATCGGCCGGCTCCGCCAATCGAAAGTTGCCCGGCAAGACTCCGACGATCCGGCAGGCTTGTCCGTTTAAGATGACTTCTTTGCCCACGATCCGCGGATCGCTGCCGAAGGCGCTGCGCCAGAGACCGTCGGAAATGACCGCGACCGGCGCCGCCTTGGGCGCATCTTCTTCCGCCAGAAAGTCACGACCAAGGACGGGGCGAATTCCCAGAGTCTGGAAAAAGTTTGCGGAAACGCGGAAGCCCCGCACCCGTTCTGGTTCCGCCCCGGCCGCGAGATTAAATCCCGAGCTGACGGGCGACAATGCGGCCAGCTCGGAAAACGAACGGCTATTCTCCTGCCAAAACGCGTACTCCTTCGCGGTCACGTAACTTCCCTCGTTCGTCGCGTTCCAGCGCCAGTGCGCCCGCACGAGTCGATCCGGTTGCGGAAACGGCAGCGGCTTCAGGAGGACGGCGTTGACCACGCTGAAGATCGCGGTGTTCGCGCCAATCCCGAGCGCGAGGGTGAGGACGGCGATGAAGGTGAAACCCGGCGATTTGCGGAGCTGGCGGAGAGCGAAGCGGAAGTCGTTCATAGTAAAAAGCATTCGCTAGGCAGAATTTTCTCTGAGAGCGCGGCGCAAGGGCTCTCCGGGTAGCGCACGCGTCTCGCGGGCTGGCGACGGCGTTCCGCTGTCGCGAACTTTTCTGGAATCGCGATTTCTCTCGGGAGCGCGAGCGAATGGAAAGTTCGTCGCGGTGGAACACCGCGACCAGCACACGAGACGTGTGCGCTACCCGGAAGGGAAAGGCCGCTACTCATGGCGAAGCGCCTCCATGGGATCGACTTTGGTGGCGCGTCGGGCGGGAATGAGGCAGGCGGTCAGGGAGACGATGGCCATGACGAGCGCAGTGTCGAGCAGCGCGGCGATGGGCAGCGCTGGCACGTCGAAAAGAACGCTCTGCATCGCTCGCCCGGCGAGCCATGCACCGAGCAGACCGAGCGCGCTGCCGGCGGCGAGGAGACGCAGGCCTAACGAGAGAAATTGCGCGCCGATCTGTTGCTTCTGCGCGCCTAGCGCCATGCGAATGCCGATCTCGCGGCGACGCTGCGCGACCGCGTAACTGAGCACGCCATACGTCCCGATGGCCGCAAGCAACAACGCGACGCCGGCAAAAATTCCCGCGAGTAGCGCGGGCGAACGACGCGCGATCAAGCTGTCGTCGATCCGCGTGTCCATGGAGCGGACATCGTCGATCGCCAACTCGGGATCGGTCGCGCGCACGAGTTTGCGCAGCGTTTCGGCAAACGCTTCCGGACGCTGCGTCGTCCGCGCGACGACGAACACACTATTGTTTTCCCGATAAGCGTAGGGCAGGTAAACCGCGCCTTGTCCCTGCGGTTCGGTCAGCTCTGCCTGTTTTACCGCGCCGACGACGCCGACAATGGTGAAGAGCTTTGCGTCATCTGTTTCGCCCCCGTGGGCGAGGCGTTGACCGATCGCGACGCCCCCGCCGCCGCGGGGCCAATACCGCTGCGCGAAATCTTCGTCCACCACGCAGACGCGTTCTGCGCGATGAGAATCTTCCGAGGTGAGATAGCGTCCTGCGCGGAGAGGAATGCCGAGGGCCGAGAAGTAGTCGCCGTGGACCGCATAGGAATAATGACCGTGTGGCGATTGACCGGGCGGCGGCACGTAGCCTTTCGGTGCGGCCACGGTTTTACCGTTGTCGCCGCTCAGCGGAATGTTTGTGATCGTGCCCGCGGCGACGATTCCGGGTTGCTGCCGAATGGATTCCAGCAAGCGATCAATGAGGCCGACGCGGTTTGGAATTTTCTCCCATGAGATGGTGCACTCGCCGGTGAGGACATGCTCGGCGCGAAAACCGGCAGGAACGGCCATCGCCTTTTTCAGGCTTAATCCGAGGAGTGCCGCGCCCGCGAGCAAGACGAAAGCGAGGGCGATCTGCGCGATGATGAAGCCGTGGCGCAGGCGTTGGGTCGCGCGGCTGATCGTGCCGGCGCGCGACTCCGATTGCAACGCGTTCGCCAGATGACTGCGGAGGTTGAACCAGGCGATCGGCACAGCGATCGCGATTCCCAGAAAGACCGCGCCCGCGAGGCCGATCGCCGCGAGTCGACCATCAAACGCGATCTGGGCGCCGAGCGGTAGCCGATTTGCGCCCAGGAACTGGAGTAGTTGAGTTCCCCACGCGCCCAGCACCACCCCGAGCGAACCGCCGGCCGCGGCCAGGAGAAGGGTTTCCGTCACGACTTGCCTAACGACATGCCAGCGCGTCGCGCCCATCGCCTGGCGGATGGCCATTTCCTTCGACCGGTCGCTCGCGCGGATGAGCAGAAGATTGACGAGATTGACCGCGCCAATGAGGAGGAGGAAAAACACGCCCGCCTGGAGCAAGAGAAGGGTCGGCCGAATCGACCGCACCTGCTCCGCGTGGAGCGAAACCACCCGCGACCGGAACCCGGCCTCGGCCATCATCTTCGCCTGCGGATCGTCCTGCTCGACCGCGGCGTTATGGGCGTCGATCTGGGATTGCGCCTCCGCGATCGTCGCGCCCGGTTTTAAGCGCGCGATCATGTGCGTGCCGCCGCCGCCCGAGTGGCGCGCTTTCGGCCCACGCTGTTCCGCCCCCGATTTTATCGGGAGAAAAACGCGCGCCTCGGACGAGAGAAAGCGAAAAGCAGGAGGCAGCACGCCCACGACCTTTCGCGGGATCCCATTGATGCGGGTCTCACGCCCCAGAATGTTTGGATCGGAATCAAACTGCTGACGCCAAAAGGCGTTCGACAGAATAATGACGTTCTTCTGATCGTCCGCTTCCTCCTCGGTGAAATTGCGACCGATTGCGGGGCTCACCCCAAGGGTCGTGAAAAATTCCGGCGAGCTGCGCACGATTTCCTCCTGTTGCATCGAACCCGGATCACCGACGGTTTCGGCTCTCTCCATGTAAATGGACACGCTCTCTAAGGCCGGAATGTGGCCGCGGCGTTCGTAGTAGTTCGTTAGGGAGGAGCCATCATTTTCGACGCCCGCTTTTGGGTAGGTGTTGAAGATGGTGACCAGCCGATCGGACTGCGGAAAGGGCAGCGGCTGCAACAAGACCGAATGGATGATCGCGAAAATCGCGAGGTTCGCGCCGAGACAGAGCGCAATCGTCGCCAGCGCCGTGATCGTAAAACCGGGCGACTTCAGGAGCAGGCGAAAGGCGTGGCGCAGGTCGGTCATGAGATTCCAAGGCTCGTTAGGCTGGAGCGCGCTCCTCCCGTGATCGCGGGTGTGAGACTCGCGACGACAGAGCGTCGCCCTCCAGGATTTGCGATCATTGCTGCGCGGTCTCGCGTTGGGCGGAAACGATCTCGATCGAGCCCGCGCCGCTCCGCAGGACGAGTTTTTTGCCGCCGCCGTTGAGCGTGGCCTTGAGCGAGTCGTCGTCGGAGCGCACGTTCGCCATCGGCAGATCGCTGTGGACGCTGCCCGCGCTCGTCTGGGCATCGATGGTCAGGCTGGCTTTCGGCGGGGTGAGCACGGTGATCGCGCCGGCCGAAGTTTCGAGGTGAATGTCTTCGGTGACGTTCGCCGGCAGGATCGCCGAGATCGCGCCGCCGGAGGTTTCCGCGGTGAGTTTTCCGCTGATATTGGCGAGGCGGAGTTTGCCGCCGCTGCTCTCGACCTTCGCGCTCCCCGCGAGGTTCATGACCGTGATGTTCCCGCCGGAAGTGTCGGCGCTGAGATTGCCGCGGCCGTCGGTCACTTCAATGTGGCCGCCGCTGGTGTCGAGATGCGCGTGCCCATCGCAGCCGCTCAGCTTGATCCCGCCGCCGCTCGTGTCGGCGTGGATCTCGCCGTGGATTTTCTGAAAGGTGAGATCGCCGCCGCTGGTGTCGGCCTTCACCGAACCGGTGAGGCCGCTGGCGTCGATGTCGCCACCGGCCGTGTCGAGGTCCACGCTGAAGTTCGCCGGAACCCGGACGGTGTACTGCGCCTCGGTCGATAGTCGCCCGAACATTTTCCACAGCTGACTGCCGAAGGAGTCGTGTTTCCGAATCGCGCGCACGATCACTTTGTTCCCCTCGGTCGTGACCCGGACCGGTACGGCCTTGAAGTATTCTTCCTCTTTCTCTTTCGACGACGCCTCGACCTTGCGCTGGGCGTTAATGACCACCTTGTCGTTGTCGCCCGGGGCGACATCGATCGACCCGAAATCGACGTCGACTACGAGCGTGCCGCCCGGTTGCGCGGCGCGCGTTTCGTGGATGTTTTCCTCGGTGGCGGCCGACGCGGTGAGGGCGCTAAGACTAACGAATGTAAGTGTAGTGAGCAGGGTTTTCATAAGTAACTCAGGCGTCTCGCCTGATCAGTCGGGCGGGCGTCTCGCCCGCAGGGTGGAGGCATCGTGCAGGCGAGACGCCTGTTTTACGGGACAGCCGAGACGGCTGTGTTACGGCGCTCGTTGACGTCGGGTTTGAGGAGCAGGAATTCATTTCACAATCCAGCCATCACGCAGTTGGATGACTTTGTTGCCGTAGCCGGCGTTGGTTTCGGAATGCGTCACCTGGATGATGGTGATGCCCTCGTCGTTGAGCTTCTTGAAGAGCCGCATGATGTCCTCGGCCTGGCCGGAATGTAGGTTGCCGGTGGGCTCGTCCGCGAGGATCAATTTTGGCTTCGCGATGATCGCGCGGGCGATGCTGACGAGCTGTTGCTGACCGCCGGAAAGCTGCCGCGGATAGAGATCTTTTTTCCCGACGATCGAGAAACGATCGAGCGTGTCGGCGACGAGCGCGGTGCGTTCCGATTTGCTGTAATGGCGGTAGGAAAGGGGGATATCGAGGTTCTCGTAAACGGTGAGGTCGTCGAGCAGGTTGTAGTTCTGAAACACGAAACCGATCTGCTCGTTGCGCAGGATGGTGCGCTCTTTCGGTTTCAGGCGATGGACCGCGGTTTCATCGAGGGTGTATTCGCCGGTCCAGCCGAAATCATGCATGCCTAACAAGTGCAGCAAGGTCGATTTCCCCGCGCCGGAAGGTCCCATCACGGAAACGAAATCGCCTTCGTCGACGTCGAGATTGATGTCGCGCAGGACGTAGGTAAACTGCTGTTTGCCTAACGGATAGGAGCGTTCGACGTGCTCGAGTTTGATCAGTGGATTGGTGGTCATTGGATTTTTTTCGCCACAGATGGACACAGATGAAACACAGATTCGGCAAGCCGATTCCTCTTCTTCCATCTGTGTAAATCTGTGTTCATCTGTGGCTGCTTAAGCTCTTCCCAGCGCGATCATGGGATCGGCGCGGGTGGCGCGGCGCGCCGGGATGTAGCTCGCGACAAAAGCGACGAGCGCGAGGGTGAGGGTGACGAAGAAAAAAGTGGAAAGGTCGAGCGCGCTGACGTCGTAAAGGACGGAGTGCAAGACCGGGGTGCTGAGCAGCGCGACGATCAAGCCGAGGAGGGTGCCGGCACCGATGAGCGCGCTGGCGTGGGCAATGATCAGCCGGAGTACGTCGGAACGTTGCGCTCCGAGCGCCATCCGCACCCCGATCTCGTGGGTGCGCTGGACGACGAGAAACGACATCACTCCGTAAATCCCAACCGCCGCGAGGACGAGCGCGATCCCGGCGAAAACCGCGAGGAGCACGACCGAAAGCCTCCGCGGCGCGACCGAATCGGCGATCACCTGCTCGAGGGTGCGGACATGGGCGAGCGGCTGCGCCGGGTCAATCGACTGAACCGCGCGCTGGAGCGAACTGATCAGGCCGCGCGGGTCCTGCGTCCCGCGAACCGTGAGGATGACCGACGAGTAGGGGGCCTGCGCGAGCGGCACGTAGTACTCCGGCTGCACCGGCTGATCGAGCCCGCGATGATGGAGATCGCCGACGATGCCGATGATCGTCGCCCAGACCCGGCCCTGCCGGCTGTAAAGCTGCATCCGGCGGCCGATCGGCTTTTCGTTAGGCCAATAACGCGCAGCGAGGGCTTGGTTGATGAGCACAACCGGAGGCGCGTCGAGTTTGTCCGCGTCGGTGAAGGAGCGTCCTTGGAACAGAGGAATCTGCAGGGCCCGAAAGTAATCGGGAGAGACGAGCCGGATTTGTTCGTCCGGGCTGGGATGGGCGTCGTCACTCGGGCGGCCTTCGATTCCGAAGGAGGAATCGCTGTTCACTCCGCTGAGCGGGAGAATGGTGGTGAAACCGGCAGCGGTCACGCCAGGAAGGTTGCGCACCCGGCGTTCGAGCTCCGAGAAAAACTGAACCTGCGCAGTCTGATCGGGATAACGCAGCTCCGGCAGGGAGATTTCCGCCGTGAGCACGTTCGCGGGATTGAAGCCCGGGTCGACATTTCCCAGCCTAACGAAGCTCTTGAGGAGGAGGCCGGCGCCGCTGAGGAGGACGAGAGCGAGTGCGACCTCTGCGATGACGAGCCCGTTGCGCAGGCGATTGTGCCGCCGGCTTGAGGTGGACCCGCGGCCGCCTTCTTTGAGGGCTTCGGGCAGGTTTGGCCGGCCCGTGGCGAGCGCCGGGACGAGGCCAAAGAGGAGCCCGGTGCCGACCGCGATCGCGAGGGTGCCGAGCAGCACCGGTCCATCGACCTGGACTTCGCGGAGCCGCGGGATGGTTTGCGCGCCGATAGATTTGACCAGCTCGATCGCCCAGATGGCGAGAACGGTCCCGACGCCTCCGCCGAGGATGGCGAGGACGACGCTCTCGGTCAGGCCCTGGCGGAGTAGACGGCCGCGACTGGCGCCGACGGCGACGCGGATGGCCATTTCCCGCTCGCGTGCGGAGGCGCGGGCGAGAAGCATGGTCGCGAGATTGGCGCAGGCGATGAGGAGAACGAGCGCGACCGCGCCGGAGAGGATGAGCAGGAGCGGTTTCATCGCCCCAACGACCTGTGCTTTGAGCGGGAAAAGGGTGGCGCCGAAGCTGTCGTTCTGCGCGTAGTTATCGGGAAAACGCTGGCGCATCGCCCTAACGACCGTCTCGATCTCCGCCTGCGCCTGCTCCACCGAGACGCCGGAGGCGAGCCGGCCAATGACCCCATAGCTGCGGGAGCCGCGCCGTTTCATCTCGGCATCGGTGAATCCAAGCGGCTGCCAGATGTCGGCCTGCTCCCCGAATTGCGCGCCCGTGATATTAAAAAGGGGAAGCGGAAACTCGAAGGTCGCGGGCATGATCCCGACGACGGTGAAGCTGCGGCCGTCGGCGATGAGCTTGCTTCCGAGGATTTGCGGATCGCGGTCGAATTTTCGGCGCCAGAGCCGTTCGCTGATCATGACGATGTCGTCGCGACCGACCGCGCCTTCCTCGGGGCGAAAAGTGCGGCCGCGAATCGGCGACACGCCTAACAATGGAAAAAGATCGGCGGAGACGGTCGCGCCGAAGATGCGCTCGGGAGTTTCGCCCTGAGCGAGGTTGTAGGTCGCGGCGTTAAAGGCAGCGAGTTTGTCGAAGCTTTTCAGTTGCGCCTTGTATTCGAGGAACTCGGGCGGCGAGACCGGGATGGCGTCGAGGTGCTGGGCTTTGAAGTGCTCGAAAAGGAGGACCAGGCGCGACGGATCCTGGTAGGGCAGCGGCTTGATCAGGAGGGCGTTGACGAGGGTGAAGACGGCGGTGCTGGCGCCGATCCCGAGGGCGAGGGTGACGATGCCGACGATCGCGAAGAGCGGGTTCTTGAGCAGTTGCCGAAGGGCGAAACGAATTTCCTGGAGCATGATATTCAGGGTTCGCGTGGCGGCGATCCGGGGAGCACAGGCAGCTCGCGTGCTGCGCTCGGCGCCTCGCCGAGTGCTCGGGCGGTAATTGCAACGGAGAAGTTTTCGGCGGGGGCGCCAAAAATCCCGCGGCCGCGGGACGAGGCGCGTGCGCTCCCTGGATCCCGCGAAGGCGCGGCGCGGTGAGAGATTGCGATCGCCAGATTAGCGGCGAGCAGCGCGAGAATAAACAGCAGCGCTCGGAGCGAGCCGGCGTTGGCTTTTTTTCCGCGCATCACGCGTCCTCCTTCGGGGTCGTTAGGCCGCGATTTTGTCTTCGACGACCCGGCCGTCGAAGAGTTGAATCGTGCGATCGGCGTGCTCGGCGAAGCGCACGTCATGCGTGACCATGCAGATGGTGGCGCCGCCGTCGTGAAGCTCTTTCAGCAGATCCATGACCGCTTCGCCGTTGCGGGAATCGAGATTACCCGTCGGTTCGTCGGCGAGCAGGATCGCCGGTTTGCCGGCGAGCGCGCGCGCGACCGCGACGCGCTGTTGCTGACCGCCGGAGAGCTGGCTCGGCAGATGTTTGGCGCGGTGCGCCATGCCGACGCGTTCGAGCGCTTCGTTCGCGAACACCTTGCGCTCGCTCGCCGGCATCCCGCGATAAGTCAGCGGGAGCTCAACATTCTCGAAAACCGTCAGGTCGCCGATGAGGTTGAAGCTTTGGAAGATGAAACCGATCTCCCGATTCCGAATCCGGGCGCGCTCGGGGAAGGTGAGGTTCGCGACCTCGCCCCCTTTGAGGGAGTAGCTGCCGTCGCTCGGGGTATCGAGCAGGCCGAGGATCGAGAGGAGCGTCGATTTTCCACAGCCGGATGGGCCGGCGATGGAGACGTACTCCCCTTCGCGGATGTTGAGGTGGATGCCGGAAAGGGCATGCGTCTCGACCTCGTCAGTGAGGAAGACTTTGGTGACGCCGTCGAGGTGGATCAGGGTTTGGTTGTTCATATTGCTGATTGCTGATTTTTGATTGCTGATTTTGGGGAGGAGACGCGCGCGCTGGTCCCGTTCTTGCGAGCGGAGATGAAGGAGGACGCCATGATTGCGACCAACTCGTTGGCTTCGTTCAGGAGGGGAAAAACCTTTTTGTTAGGTAGAATTTTGTCGGCGACGATTAGCTCCAGCCAAAACGCGGTCTCGTCAGCCTCTTCTTCGACCACACCGATTTTTGCGATAAACTCGGCGCGCGATCGAGCGCGACAGGCGGCCCGATAGTTAGCGGCCACGCTGGTTCCGCTCCGGATGATTTGGTTGGCAATCGCCCGCGCCTTAGTCGACTTCGGAAGCGCATCGACAAGGTGCATGACGCGAAGCGCGAACTGCTTCGTTCGTTCCTTAAGTTCTTCGGCGGTCATCTCTTTCAAATCAGCAATCAGCAATCAAAAATCAGCAATCAATTCAGCCTGATCCGGTCGTGCGAGTCGTAGGCGCTGGTGTCGGAGAGGATGACCGAGTCGCCGGCGTTGAGGCCGCTGAGGATTTCGATGGTGTTAACCGAGCTGCGGCCGAAATGGACCGGAGTGCGAATGGCTTCGCCGCTCGCGTTGAGCTTGAAGACGCCCACGGTTGCGCCGTCCTGGGCGAAGGCCGGGCGCCCGACGTAGAGAACGTTGTCGAGCCGCTCGAGCTCGATCGTGCCATCGATGCTCAGGTCAGGGCGCGCGCCTTTCGGAAGCGCGCCGTCGAGCGCGACATCGACCGTAACGGTGCCTTGTTCCACCGCCGGATCGACGCGGGTGACGTGACCGGCGACGATGCCGTTGCGGGTGTCGATCGAGGCCGGCTGATTGATCTGAATGTCTTTCGCCTGCGTCTCCGCGATCTTGATTTGCGCCTTCAACTTTTTCGGGTCCGCGACGCGGGCGATGTTCGTGCCGGGGATGACGCGCTGCCCGACTTCAACCGGAAGTTGCTGGAGCACACCGGTCATGCCGGCGCGGACCTGGAGGTTATCGACTTCCTGGAGGCGCATCTGCGAGGAAGCTTTTAGTTGATCGACCGCGGCCTGTTTCGAGGCGAGCTGCGGCTCGATCGAGTCTTCGGCAAAAGCGAGGCGCGTGTTTTCGATCTCGTCGCGCTTCGAGAGTTCGTCGCGTTTGATGATCGAGGTTTTGTATTCGAGATCGGCGATGAGGCCGTTCTTTTTCAGGTTGTCGTTCGTTTCGGCTTCCATCTTCGCCTGCTGATATTCCGAGTGAACCTGGGCGGCGGTGGATTCCTGGTTGAGGAGCTCGCGCTGGAGCGTGGCGCGGAGAGTCACGAGCTCGGCTTCGGCGGCTTTCTCCTGGAGCTCGGCGTCGCGCGCGGCCTGTTGCAGATCCGGGCTGGAAAGTTCCACCAGCAACGTCTCAGGCTCGACGTGCGCCCCTGGCCTAACGACGATTTTTTCCACGCGTCCCTCTTTCGCCGCGGCGATCCAGCGGATGTCTTCGGGAACGAGCGTGCCGAGACCGCGGACCTGCCGGAGCATCGGTCCACGCTTCACGCTATCGATCCAGACCGACGAGCGATCGACGCCCGGCGCGGCCGGTTTCAAACGTGAGACGCCCACCGTGATGATGATGAGCGCCAACACCGACCCGCCGATGATCAGGAGACGGCGCTTCCGTTTCTGCTTCGCGGCGTGCGGCCGCGGGACGTCCATCGAAGAGGTCGGCGCGGTGAACCCGGGCTTGCGCACAGGCTCGTTTTTCTCGCC
Source organism: Chthoniobacterales bacterium (assembly GCA_038234295.1). Taxonomy (GTDB): domain Bacteria; phylum Verrucomicrobiota; class Verrucomicrobiia; order Chthoniobacterales; family UBA10450; genus Palsa-1392. Next base: position 19,381 of record JBBSUP010000002.1, on the reverse strand, counting down.
GGGAATCACTTCGAAGTTGCGCTGTTCCATGAAGGTCGCGGCGCGTGCTAGAGCAGGCCGAGGTGGCGGACGAAGGGCGCGACGGCCTGGATGGAGTTCACGATCGGCAGGACTGCGATCGCGATCAGCGTGACGAAAAGCGCCGCGTCGACTGCGAACCCGCGCGGCTCTTCCGCGGCGAAGTAATCCTTGCTGATGTCGCTGAAGTTCGGGTGCTCGAATTTCGCGGGCTTCCCGCAGCCGCCGGTGAACTGGGCGCGCTGGAAGTGCTGGTTGATTTCGGGGAAACGAGCGCCGTTTTCGCGGAGGCGAGCTTCGGACTGGTGCCGTTGATTTCGGATCTGAGTATGAGGTGTGTTTTTCATTTTCGTAAGCTCCTGTTTCCTTTGAGATGCGCCTGCGCATCGGTTTGGATTCAGGAAATGTTTTAGTTGCGCAGACCTATTGCAATGCCCGTGCCACGCGCTTGGAGAAGTTATAAGTAACGTAAATGTAGAGTGTTATGAGGCATGTTTACTTTTCGTTAGGCGAAAGATTGCGGCGAACGTGGGATTGCGTCGTCCCATTCGCGGGACGATCACGAGGCGATGGAAAAATGCGCGATCCGGTGCTGCGACGCCTCGCTCTGCGAAGCGCGGGAGCACGCGCTCCCACCTTGGATTTGCCCGGAGCTTTTCCCCGCGCCTCCCGGAGGGAGGCGTCTACATGACGCGCTGAAGCGCCTTTCGTGAGGGCCTAACGCGGCAACCGGAGGAGTGCTTCGCAACCGCTGCGATCTTTTCGGTTCGTTAGGCTGAGCGAGCCGCCGTGCGCTTCTGCAATTTGTCGGCTGAGCGCCAGCCCGATGCCGGAGCCGCCCGGTTTCGTAGTAAAAAACGGCACGAACAAATTCCCCGGGTTCATGATCCCCGGCCCTTGGTCGCGGACCACGACCTCGCTGCACTCCGCGACCGCGCGCCAGCCGATGGTGACTTCGCCGCCGGTCTCGAGCGAGGCGTCGACGGCGTTGTGCAGGATGTTGATGAGGAGTTGCTCGATCTGCGCGGCGTCGGCGTTCAGCGAAATGGCAGGTGCCTCCACGATCCGGACCGGCAGCCGCGTCTCCAGGCTGACCACGCGCCTAACGAGTGCCCCGAGATCGATCGGCTCCTTCTGCGGCGGCGGGAGCCGGGCGAGCCGCGCGTAGGCTTGCATGAAACGGCTGAGCGATTCCGCCCTCGTCGCGATGACGTGCAATCCGCTCCGCGCATCGTCCTGCCAATCGGGCGGCGGCGGGTCGCGCCGGAGGAGGGTTTCGAGGCTGCCCGCGATCGACTTTATCGGCGCGAGGGAGTTGTTCATTTCATGACCGAGCACGCGCACAAGACGCTGCCAGGCGATCCGTTCCTCCTCGCGCAGGGTGCGGCTGAGGTCGGTGAGCACGAGCAATTCGTAGGGAAGCCCATGCTCGCGGAAAGCGCTTTTGCGCACGCCCCAGCGGCCGGACGCGCCGGGAAAATTCAGGCTCAACGGCGCGTCTTCATCCGCATCGAGACAGACCGCGAGACCGAGATCGCTCGCGCGGCGGCCGAGCAACTTATCCATCGGCTGACGGAGCAAATTTTCGCCCGCGCGATTGACCAGCCGCAACCGCCGGTCGGGATCGAAAGTGAAAACCGCGACGTCGATTTCGGCCATGATCGTGCGCAGCAAGGCCGTCGCCTCGAAGGCGCCGAGACGCTGTTTGCGCAGGGTTTCGCCGAGCTGATTAATCTCAAGCAAGACCTCGCCGAGCGCGTCATCTGCCCGCGCGCCTCGGGCGCGGATCGAGTAATCACCCTCGCGCAACGCGGCGAGCAGATTGCTCATCGTCTGAAGCGGCCGCACGCTGTGTTCGCGCGCGCTGGCGAGAAAAATGAGGGCGCAGCCGACGATCAGCATCGTCAGGGTCCAGTCGACTTTGGCGCTGAAATCGCCGAACCAGAGAAGCAGGAGCGCCACCATCGTCGCGGGCGCGCCGGCGGCGATGGTGAGCCAGGTAAGGCGGCCTTCGTGGGAAAGCTGGGGCGGCCTTTTTTTGGGAGGCTGGTTCATGGATGGAAGTCAGGCTTCCAGCCTGACTCGGCCAGCGGGCATCCTGCCCGGCGGATTGTGGTGCGGGCCGGAAGGCCGCACGCCGAGTCAGCCAGGATGGCTCGCTTCCGGGACTTTGGCGCCGGCGGTTTTTCAGCCAGGTCAGAGCCCATATTGCTGGAGGCGCCGGTAAAAGGCGCTCCGGCTCAGGCCGAGCGCTTCCGCGGCTTTGCGGGCGTTGCCGTCGTTGCGGGCGAGCGCTTTTTTGATCAGGAACATTTCCACCTCCTCGAGGCTCATTTCTTCGAGGCGCGGCGAGCTATCCGCGGCACTCGTTAGGCCAAGGTCGTTGCCTTTAATCTGCGCGCCCTGGGCCATGAGCACGGCGCGCTCGATCACGTGGTCGAGCTCGCGCACGTTCCCGGGAAATTCATGCCTAACGAGTGCTTCATGAGCCGACGGCTCGAAGCCGGTGAGCTGCTTGCGATAACGCTCGGCGTGCTGCCGCAGGAAGTGCGCGGCGAGCGGCGCGATGTCTTCCCGGCGTTCGCGCAGCGGCGGCAGCGGCACCTCGATCGTGTTCAGACGAAAGAGCAGATCCTGGCGGAACCGGCCCGCGGCCACTTCTTCGTGCAGGCTGGCATTAGTGGCGGAAATGATCCGCACATTGGCGTGCAAAGTTTTCGAGGAACCGACCCGCTCGAATTCGCCGGTCTCGATTACGCGCAGGAGTTTCGCCTGCTGGCTGAGCGGCAGGTTCGCGATCTCGTCGAGAAATAAGGTGCTCTCATCCGCGAGCTCAAACCGACCCGCACGATCTGATTTTGCATCGGTGAACGCGCCTTTCACATGCCCGAAAAGCTCGCTCTCGAAAACGCCTTCCGACAAACCGCCCATGTTCACCGTGATCATGATTTTGCTCGCGCGCGCCGAGAGCGAATGCAGCGCGCGCGCAACCAGGCCTTTGCCGGTGCCGTTCTCGCCGGTCACGAGGATGTTCGCATCCGACGGCGCGACCCGCGAGATCAGCTCGATCACCGGGCGCATCTGCGGCGAGTCGGAGACAATCGCGGGCATTTTGCCGCTCAGCAGCTCGTTCTTCGCCTCGGCCTGCTGGCTTTTGCGGAGCGCGCTGCCGAGCGCGATCTGGGTGCGGACGATGGCGAGGAGCCGATCGTTATCCCATGGCTTGGGCACGAAATCGCGCGCGCCGAGTTTCATCGCCTCGACCGCGAGATCGATCGTCGCCCAGGCGGTCATGACGACGATGGGAAGATTTTCGTCGAGCGCCTGGATCCGCGGGATCGCCTCGAGACCTTCCTGGCCGGAGGTGGTGTCCCGGGTGTAATTCAGATCCATCATGAGCAACGCGTAATCGCGTTTCTCGAGCGCGTTCAGCGCCGCGCCTAACGAACCGACGGCGTCGGTCTGGTAGCCTTCGCCCTTGAGCAAAATGCGCAAAGCCTCGAGCACATCGCTCTGATCATCCGCGATAAGAATGCGCGCCACGGGATTAGGATGAACGGCATTTTTGAGGTGTCGTCAATCTTCCGCGGGCCCCGCGCGTTTCGTTAGGCGGAAAGAAACCGACAACTTTTGCTTGGGATTTCGCCGCCGGAATTTAAGAATCGGTGGCGCCAATGAAAACACTTCTCCTGGTTTCCGTGCTCGCCCTTTTCCTTCCGAACCTCGCGGTTGCCCAAGCGAAAGTGGACGCATCCAGAGAGCCGCGGCCGGTCCTCTACAATTTCATCCCGGGCGCTGCGACCAAGCTCGATCACACTGCGGGAAAAGCCTACGCCGACAAATTCAAGGTCGTTGAGATCACCGAGAAAGACGATTTCAAGGACGCGAGGCTAAAGGGTGATTTCTACTCGATCGACGACCCGCGCTCCATGCGCGTCTGGCAGGTCCCGGGGCGGGTGGAGGTAAATTACCTGGTCAGTCCTGAGGGGAAGGTCACCGATGTAAGGGTGCTCGAATCCACCAACCCGCTCTTCGCCAAGTCGATGGTGGCGAGAGTCAGAGCGCGGAGGTTTTTTCCTGCGCGCTACCGCGGCCTGCCGGTCTTCAGCCTTCGCGCGGCCTCTCAAGAGTTCGGACGTTCCTCTCGCGCCGGCCTTGGTTTCGGGCAGGACGGTCTCGGGATCATGGGTTACCGCGATCGTTAGGCGAGATTTCGCAGTTGTCCTCGCGGACCTTGTCAGGCAAATAGCGGGCCGGCTAAGAACCTGCTGCGAACCATGAGCGTGCACACCCTTCACCTGATCATCGTCTTCGCGCTCGTCGCGACGGTCTTTACCGCTTTCCTGCGCGAATGGCTGGCACCGGATCTCGTGGCCCTGAGCGCGCTCGGTTTGCTTCTCGTCACGGGCATCCTCAGCCTTGATGAGACGCTGACCGTCTTCAGCAACAGCGCGCCGATCGTGATCGGCTGCATGTTTGTGCTGAGCGCGGCGCTGGAACGAACGGGTGCGATCGACGCGCTCGCCAAAGTCTTCCTGCGGCTCGCGGGTAAGAGCGAATTGCGCGCCTTAATCGCGCTCGCGCTGCTGACCTTGCCGCTCTCCGCTTTCATGAACAACACGCCTGTGGTGGTGGTCTTCCTGCCGGTGGTGCTGGCCCTGGCCCGGAACACGGAACTCAAAGCCTCGCGGTTGCTCATTCCGCTTTCGTTTTTCTCCATCCTCGGCGGCACCTGCACCCTTCTCGGGACCTCGACGAATCTGCTCGTCGATGGCGTGACCCGGAAGCACGGGATGGTGCCGTTCAGTATCTTCGAGATCACGCCGCTCGGGATCGTCTACGCCATCATCGGCGTGCTCTATCTTCTCTTTATCGGCCGCAAATTGCTGCCGCGGCGCGAGACCCTGGCGGCGCTCATCGGCAGCGGCATGGCGCGACAATTCCTCATGCAGGCGGTGATTAGCCGCGAGTCGCCGCTGGTCGGCAAAACCCTCGCGGAAACGCCGCTCGTGCGCCTGCGCGATGCCCGCATCATCGATGTGGTCCGCGATGGGCAACGACTGCAGACGCCGCTCGATCAACTGCGCTTCGCCACCGGCGATGTCTTCCTGATCGAGACTCCGGTGGCCGGCGTGAAAGGCATCGCCGAAATGCCGGGAGTGGTCTTCCTACCGGAAGCGGAACTGGAGAGCGAAGCGCCGCGGGAAGCGGTGTTGATGGAGGGGATTATCGGGAGCCGGTCGGGGTTTGTCGGGAAGACGCTGCGGGAGCTTAACTTCCGCCAGCGCTATGGCGTGCTCATCCTTGCGGTCCATCGGCAGGGTGAAAATCTGCGCGAGAAATTCGAGGATGTGCGGCTCGCGTTCGGCGACACCCTGCTCGTGCAAGGCCCGGCGGGAGGGATTCATCGGCTCATGCAGGAACGGGATTTTCTTAGCCTGACGGAGCCGAAGCAGCGCGCCTTCCGGCCACACAAAGCGCCGCTCGCGGTCGCGGCGATTACGGCGGTGATGGTGCTGGCGGCCTTCAACGTTCTGCCGATCACCGCCCTCGCGCTGGTCGCGGCGATTCTCGTGATCCTGACCAGGTGCCTCGATGTCGAAGAAGCTTACGAAGCGATTGAGTGGCGACTGCTCTTCATCATCTTCGGGATGCTCGCGCTCGGCCAGGCGATGGAGACGACCGGGGCGGCAAATTTGATCGCGAATGGAGTGACCACCGCGGTCGGGCGTTTTGGGCCGCAGGCCACGCTTTCAGTCACCTACCTGGTCGCGATGGTGCTGACGGAATTGATCAGCAACAACGCCGTCGCCGTGCTTCTCACGCCGATCACGTTTGAGATTGCGGCGACCATGGGCGTGGACGCGCGACCCTTTGCGATCGCGGTCATGTTCGGTTGCAGCGCGAGCTTTGCGACGCCGATCGGTTACCAGACGAACACCTACGTCTTCGGCGCGGGCGGTTATCGTTTCTCCGATTTCCCGAGAGTGGGCGCGCCGCTCAACTTCATCCTCTGGATCGCGGCGAGCATTCTCATCCCGATCTTCTGGCCATTTGTGGCGAAGAGTTAGAGCGCTGAAGCAGGTATTTCTCGTAAAGAAGTTCTTGGCGTGCCGTGCCCGGCCTGCTAGGCCCACATGAAAACTGGAATCGCGGGATTGTTCCTTTGCCTGGCGCTGGGTGGATGTCAGACGACCGAGACGCGTTACGGGACCGTAAACGGGATGTCTTATTGCAAGAACTGCAAAGCCATGATCGTGGGCACGTCGAACAGCACGAAGGCCAAGCTCCCTAACGGCGGCTATGCGGGGGCGAACGTCGACCTCGGCTCCATCGATAAGTCCGAAACGCGCGCCGATGTTTCGAAGACGCTCGGGGTGATTAATCAATCAATCGTCAGCGCCTGCGAAGGCCAGAAGGCGGCGGCTTTCTCCGGTGATCGCCCTACCTATGATAACTGGGCCAAAGTGCAGCAGAATCAGATCGTGAAATTGCAGCAACCCGAGGGGCTCATGGTCGGGCAGGAGAACACGACCGCACTGGCTCCGGCCGCGGCACCCGCTGCGGTGGCGGAGACGCAGCCGGGCGCAGCGGCGGAAGCTTCTCCAAAACCTGCCCGGAAAAAGAAGGATGCAGGCCTGAAGAAGTGGGCCTCGGCCTATTCGCCGAAACACTCCGGCAGCGTCAAGCTGCCGAAGGGAACGAAAGTCGGGAAGCCGGCGAAAACCGAAGGTGCGTCGGAAGGCTCTGCACCGACCCCGCCGGTGGTGACTGAGGCAGTGAAAGCGGTGCTCGAGACTCAGCCTGAGTCTTCGCGGGCTCTGGGCCTTCCCCCGAAGAAGTAAACACGAAACGGCGACCAAGCCCCGAATGTCACCCGAACCGGCGCAGCGCGGAGAGGGATCTCCCAAGCGTCGTTTCGGCGTCGTCTTTCGATTGAGCGCCGCCGGGCAACGCTTGTGAGGTCCCTCGCTTCACTCGGGATGACAAATGACGCCTTACGAACGCTTAAAGAGGGCGTCTTAAAACTGGGTCATTCCGAGCGGAGCGCAGCGCAGTCGAGGAATCCCGTGGAGTGAGCTTAAGGTAACGCCACGGGATCCCTCGACTCCGCCCCGCCTCCGCGGGGGCTTCGCTCGGGATGACACATGAACGTCCTCTAAGACTTAGCGCCTTTGAGGTGCTTGTCGAGGAAGTCCAGAATCGCCTTGTAAGCGCGGAGCTCGTTCTCTTTCTTCGTGAAGCCGTGGCCTTCGTTCGGGAAAACGATGTATTCGACCACGCCCTTCTTTTGCTTGATCGCCGCCACGATCTCGTCGGATTCGGCCTGGAGGACGCGCGGGTCGTTCTTCCCCTGGAGCACGATTAGCGGCTTCGTGATCTTGTCGGCGTGAAAGAGGGGCGAGATCTCGCGGAGCATCTCCAGCTCCGTCTCCGGGTTGCCGATCTCCGCGTAGAGCGCCTTGCGCTGCGATTCCCAGTAGGGCGGAATGCTTTGCAGCGTGCGCACCCAGTTCGCGACCCCGAAAATGTCGACGCCGACCGCGAACTCTTCCGGCTTGAAAGCGAGCGCCGCGAGCACCATGTAGCCGCCATAAGAGCCGCCCATGATCCCGACCTTCTCCGGCGCGACGTAGCCTAACGAGTAAAGGAACTTCTTCGCTTCCACGCAATCCCAGAGCGGCTCGCGGCCGTGTTTGCGATCATCCGCGGTGAAGAAGGTCTTGCCGTAGCCGCTCGACCCGCGGTTGTTCACGTCAAGAATGGCGTAGCCGTGATTCGCGAGATACTGGGCAAGGGCATAATAAGGCAGTCGCGCCTGACCGCCGGGGCCACCATGGACGAACACTAGCGCGGGCACTTTGTGGTCGGCGCTTGCGGTGTGCGGTCGGTAGAGAATGGCTGGAATCTCCATTCCATCGAAGGACTTGTAACGCACGACCTGAGACTCAACGAGGTCCGCCGGGTCGATCGCGGGGCTCAGGGTATCCGTGAGTCTCTCGGCCTGCCTGGCGCCGAAGGAGTAGCTATAAAGGTTGTTCGGAGAGCGCGGGCCGTTGTGATAAAAAGCCATCCGGGTTTCGCTATCGGAGATCTGGACGCCGGTGACATCGCCGGCGGGAAGGGGCGGAAGCTCTACTGATTTACCTGTCGCGGTCTCGAGAATCTTCACCTTGCTCCGCGCATCTTCGTTCGTCGTCGTGACTCGGTATTTACCGGTGCGCGAGAAGAACATGTTCGTCATGTCCCACTTCGCCTTCTCGACCACTTCGCGCTGGCCGCTCGCGAGGTCGAAGCGCGCGAGATACAGGAACTCGTCGCCCGCGTTGGAGAGAATATAGAGATACTTCGCAGCTGGATCGAAAGCCTGCGGAGCGTTCTGCACTTCGCCCTCGTGCGTGGTGAGATTCTTCATCTCTTTCGTCGCGACGTTGTAAAGAAAAACGTCGGAGTCCGCCGTCGTCTTCCCCGATTTGCCGAAGGCAATGAAACGCCGATCATCCGAGATATCGGCGAAGTCGTAGCCCGCTTCGTCCTTGTAAATGAGCGACGGTTTCAAGTCCGCAACCTTCATCTCGTAGACGTCGAAGAACTTCGGATCGCGCTCGTTCGTGCCGATGAAGAAGGACTTGCGATCGGTGCTCCACTTGAGGAAGACCGCCTTCGTTTTCTCGCCGGGAGTAAGGTCGCGTTCCTTCCCGTCGAGTTCGCGGAGATAGAGATGGGAGTTCTCGTTGCCGCCTTTGTCGTAGGTGTAGAGGAACCGCGCGTCCTGCGGGAACGCGGTCACGATATAAGTGCTCTCCCTCGTGGAGTGAGTGTGCTGGGTTGGCGCGGCGCCGTTTACCGGAATGCTGAAGACATTGTAGATCCCGCTCTTGTTGCTGCTGAAAAGAATCGCTTTTTCGTCATGGGTAAACGCGGCGCCGCCGATCTTCGTCGTGTCCATGAACTGCTCGATCGTGTATTGCTTCACCTGCCGATTTTCCTCTGGGCTGGCCGCGGGCGCGAGCGGTTGTGGTTTGGTAATAAGTGCCTTGTCGCTCAAATCCGGCGGCTCCGCGACCGGCGGAGTCTGCGCGTCGGCGCCTAACGAGTAAAAGAGTCCAAGAGCGAGGAGCGAGCGCGAGAGCAAGTGCATGTGCGCAGGATGCGGCTTTTTCCGAGGGGTGGCAAGACCGCAAAAAGAAGCGCCCGGCCAGAGAACCCGGCCGGGCGCGACATTCTGCGGAGACTCCGCGTTTAAGTTATTCGACGACGTCGTAGACCTCGACTAACCCCACACCCGTGGAGCCGTTCGTGCCGAGGAGGATCGCCGTATACAGGCCCGGCGACAGAATCTCGTAAAGGGCGGATTCGTTGTCGTCCGTCGGCGCGAGACCGTCATCGGTGATCGACTGGCGGTTCGGATTATCCATCCAGTTGTCATTGGAATCGATCAGGTTGCCGTCCGCATCGCGGAGCTCGAGGATCGGATCCGCAAGGAAATCGGAGATGCTGGCATCGTTCAAAGACGGTCCGAGGCCGCGCACGATCGTGGTAGAAAACCCACCGCCGCCGCCGCCCACGATAAAGCCGCCGATGAGCGCGTTCTCATCCGTGCCGACGGTGCCGCGGGTGCTGATGTTCGCGAGTTTCGAATCGGTGGTGCCATTGTCGAGGTCGTAGATTTCAACCAGGGCCACGCCAGAGCTTTGGTTCGCGCCGCGAACGGTGACGGTATATCTGCCCGGCGAGAGCGTGCGCACGAGCGCGGATTCGTTGTCGTCGGTGGGGGCGAGATTGTTATCGGTCAGCGTGGTCTGATCGTCCGCGCTGTTATCCATCCAGTTGTCATTGGTCGCCACGGGGGCGCCGGTCGAGTCGTGCAATTCGAGCACGGGATCGGCGAGCGGGTTCGCTACGTTGGCCGGATCGAGGGACGGTCCGATCGCGCGCAGGACGACCTGCTTATCGTCGTTCCCCGTGATGATGAAACCGCCGATAAGAACGTCATCGGCGACCCCGACGTTGCCGCGGGTCGAGAGGTTTTGCTGTTCCGCAGGCGCCGCTACGGTCGCTTCATTGGGTGAAAGTTTGAAGTCGATCTGCTGAATCGCGAGATCGATGGACCCTGCGGCAGCGGCCAGAACCCCGGCCATGCTGGAGAAGTTAAACGTGATCGTGCCGGAGAAATCTCCCGCGCTCGTGGCCAACGGTGGCGAGGCGAAAGTACCTTCGTATTTATGCAGACCAGGCATGATCGTGCCCGTGGCTTCAATCGGGATGACGGTGCCACCGATACTAGCGGAGGCGACGATCGCGTAGGTGAACGGAGTGGCGATCCCGGAGTCGACCACGAAGCTGTAGGCGAGCGAGAACTTGTCACCTGCATCCGCCGAGAAGGTGCCCGAGAGATCGATCGACGCCGTGTTGCCGGAGCCCGGCGTGATCGTGGCGTTGCCGACGAGGTGGATCAGCCCGCCGTTGATGACGGTGTCGGCCTCGATCGTGTTATTGGTGAACGATTCCGGCGGCGTGAAATTGGGGCCGTCGGTGAGGTTGAGAATTCCGGCCGAAGCCGTGCCCGAGAAGGCGAGAAGCGCCGCGCAAGCGACGCCAAGCGTAGTTAGCGATAGTTTGGTCATAATTTGATTGGTTTGTCGGTCGCGGATCGACAATCCGATGTCCGTTGTCCGCGTTAATAATCGAGATTTTCGGAGGGATTGGATGTCTTGAAATTATGGCAACTGCTTGCGGCACCGGCTTCTGCCACGTAAATCTGCCGGGTGAATCCGCTCTTTTTCCGTCTCGCCGCCGCCCTCTGTTTTCTCGCGGTCGCCTTGGGAGCATTCGGCGCGCACGCCTTGAAGGACACGCTCGCCGCGCATGCGATGACCGAGGTTTGGAACAAGGCGGTGCTCTATCATTTCGTGCACGCGATCGCCCTGCTCGTGCTCGCGGTTGTGCCGGGCGGGAGCCGAGTGGCGGGTTGGCTGTTCCTCGGCGGAATCGTCATTTTCAGCGGCAGCCTTTACCTGCTCGCGCTGACGAACGTGAAATGGCTCGGCGCGATCACGCCGATCGGCGGGCTTTGTTTTCTCGCCGGCTGGCTCTGCCTGGCGGTCTGGCCGCCGCGCTGAAGCAATGACCGTGTCATCCCGAGCCGGCGAAGCGCGGCGAGGGATCTCACAAGCGTCCTCACAAAGCGGTTTTTCCAAGTGACGTCGGGCGACGCTTGCGAGGTCCCTCGCTCCGCTCGGGATGACAACGCTCCGTCCTGAAACGCGGAGATCGCGCTCAGTAAGACTTCGCCCAGAGCACGCGACGCGCGCTCGGTTCGCCGGTGATGACGCACTTCCCGGGCTCGGGCGGATTCTGCGGATCGTCAAAGGGAATGCAGCGGATCGTGACCTTGAGATCGGCTTTTACCTGCTCTTCGACGGCGCGGCTGCCGTTCCAATGCGCCAGCGCAAAGCCGCCATGGATCTCCGGCTTCGCAGGGTTCTCCGGCGTGAAGAATTTGTAGAACTCTTCCTTCGTCTCGATACGGCGCGTGTGCTCGTCGCGGAAGGCGAGCGCGCGCTCGAATAGGTTCTGCTGGATCGCGTCGAGCGTGGTCGCGACGCTGCCGACAAAGTCGTTTTTCGCGAGGAACTGCTTCGCTTTGCCGCCTTCGTCGCGCCGGCTCACAGCGACATTGCCACTCTCGAGGTCGCGCGGGCCGAGCTCGACCCGGATCGGCACGCCTTTCTTGATCCATTCCCAATTTTTCGTGCCGCCGCCGATGTCGCGCGAGTCCACGTGCACCTCCAGCGGCGCGCCGTGCCATTGGAGCTGGCGCAGCTCAATCGCGAGATCGTTCGCCGCGGCGAGCACGGCGTCGCGCGTTTCAGGTTTCGGCATCACGGGAATAATCACGACATGCGTCGGCGCGATCCGCGGCGGAAGGATCAGCCCGTCATCGTCGCCGTGCATCATGATGACGGTGCCGACGAGGCGCGTGCTCATGCCCCAGCTCGTGGTCCAGCCAAACTCCTGCTGGCCGTCGCGCGTCTGAAATTGGATCCCGCTGGAGCGCGAAAAATTCTGGCCAAGGAAATGCGAAGTGCCGGCCTGAATGGCTTTGCGATCCTGCACCATCGCTTCGATGCAAAGCGTCTGGACCGCGCCCGGGAAACGCTCGCTCTCGGACTTCTCGCCGGAGTAAACCGGGATCGCGAGATAGTCGCGCACGAACGTCTCGTAAACGTCGAGCATCTGCCGCGTCTCGAACCGCGCCTCGGTCTCGGTCTCGTGCACGGTGTGCCCTTCCTGCCAGAGAAATTCCGTGGTGCGCAGGAAGACGCGCGGACGCATTTCCCAGCGGACGACGTTCGCCCATTGATTGATCAAAATCGGGAGGTCGCGATAGGACTGGACCCATTTCGCATAGCTTGCGCCGATGATCGTCTCGGAAGTCGGCCGAATGACGAGCGGCTCGGCGAGGGGGCTCGCTGGAACCATTTTGCCCTCGGCATTGATCTCGAGCCGGTGATGCGTGACGACCGCGCATTCCTTCGCGAAACCTTCCACGTGTTCGGCTTCCTTCTGGAGATAACTGAGCGGGATGAAGAGCGGAAAATAGGCGTTGCGATGCCCGGTGGCCTTGAACATGCCGTCGAGCACCCGCTGCATGTTTTCCCAGATGCCGTAGCCCCAGGGTTTGATCACCATGCAGCCACGCACGTCGCTCGGCTCGGCCATGTCGCCCGCGCGCACGACCTGCTGATACCACTCGGGAAAATCTTCGTCGCGCCGCGGGCTGATCGCGGATTTAGGTGCATCGGACTTGGCCATCGGACGCGGTATTTAAACCGGATCGCGCAACTTGGCGAGCCGGGTAGGCTGCCGACTGTAGACGCTTCGCTCTGCGAAGCGCGGGAGTTGCGTCGTCTCGGGAGCAGCAGCGACGTCGCGCTCGCGCTTCGCAGAGCGAAGCGTCTACAACGAGGTGCGTCAGTTGCCGGCGAAAAGAGCTGCTCGCGACGCCTCGCCCTGCTCGGCGTAGCCGCCCGCGAAGTTGATGCTGCAAACGGTGCGATAACGCGCGTGCGGTCCGACCGCGGCGCCGGCGTAGTTAAACGCCGGATTGAAAATATTCGCGCGATGTTTCCGGTTGCGCAGACCGTCGTCGATGATCAGCGCCATCACCGTCTCGCGCGCGGTCGATTTGCCGTAAGCGATGTTTTCGCCCCAGCCGACGCTCCAGGAGCCATGACGATTCATGCGCGCGCCGGGATTACTCCGGTCCGAGCCGCCATGACCAAAACCGCCGTCCGCCTGACCCGCGACGTGATCGGCGGCCGCGAGCGACATGCCGGTGGAAAGGTTGAGCCCCCCGATTGGTATCGTGTGGCGGAGAAAGCGGATGGCTTCTTCAAGACCCGCGAGTCCTTCCTTCTTGTGGAGGACCGCACCGCCCGGGGCGATGAAGGTGTTGCCACGATATTGACTGCGCGTTGCTTCGAGGAGAGTGGCGTACTCTTGCGGGTGTTGCCGCGCCAGATTCATCTCGCGCACGATCGCCGGACCGCTGAGCTCGGCGGGAGCCGCGCGGGCGGCAGGCGCGAAGGCCGCGCCGAGAAGCGCGAAGATGCCGATGGCGAGCGGGGGAGCGCACTATAGAAATTATAGCAGGCGTTGTGCCAATAATTTTCTCGCTGCCCGCTGCTCGGGGTTTTCCACCCCCGTTTAGCACCCCCCAACTTTCCCGCGGACCCTCGGGTTGACACTCGCCAGCGACGCCGCTACTTTCCCCGCCCTTCAACTGCCTTCCGATGAAAACTTTTTCAGCAAAAGCCAACGAAGTCCCACGCAAATGGTGGATTATCGATGCCCAGGATCAGGTCCTCGGCCAGGTCGCAGTCAAGGCGGCTAACCTCCTCCGCGGGAAAGAAAAGGTCATCTTCACGCCCCATGTCGACACTGGTGATTTCGTCGTCGTGATCAACGCCGAGAAGGTGCGCGTCACGGGCAAAAAGGAAGAGCAGAAGACCTTCATGAGTTACTCCGGCTTTGTCGGTGGTCACAAAACCGAGAACGTCCGCGCCCGGCGCGAGCGTCATCCGGAGTTGCTCGTCGAGCACGCAGTCCGCGGGATGATTCCGCACAACCGACTCGGTCGCGCGATTTATCGGAAGCTGAAGGTTTACAAGGGCGCCGAGCATCCTCACGGTGCGCAACAGCCGCACGCGGCAGTGTTGGAATAACGAATTACCTTCATGGCTGAGACACAGGAATTCATCGCAACGGGTCGGCGCAAAACCTCGGTCGCGCGCATTCGCATGACCGCGGGTAACGGCAAAATCGAAGTGAACGGCAAGAGCTTCGAGGATTATTTCCCGACCGTGCCGCTCCAGAACACGCTCCTCGCCCCGCTCCAGGTGGTTAAATTGACGAACGCTTACGACATCTCGGTCAACACGAGCGGCGGTGGCGCCACCGGCCAGGCCGGTGCGGCGCGTCTCGCGATCTCGCGGGCGCTCTTGCAAGTCGACGCGAATCTTCGCGGCAGCTTAAAGGCGGAAGGTCTCCTCCGCCGCGATCCGCGGATGAAGGAACGGAAGAAGTCCGGCCAACCGGGCGCGCGCAAGCGCTTCCAGTTCTCGAAGCGGTAGGTCGCTTCATCTTCGCTTCCGCGACGACCTCGCTCGTCGCTTGTGGCGCTTTGCTCATCGGCGCCAGAGTTCGTCATCCCGAGTGGAATGGAGCGCAGCGGAATGGAGTCGAGGGATCCCGTCGCTCTTCCGTGCCGCGTCGCTTCCTTGCCGCGCTTCAAGGCAACCCCACGGGATCCTTCGACTCCGCTGCGCTGCGCTCAGGATGACAGCAAAACCAGCCTACTTGGCAGCCGCGCTGGGCTGCGGCTGCGGTTTCGCGGCCGGGGTCGCTGCCGCCTTCGGCAGCTTCTGCAGTTCCTGGATCGCCTCGCTCATGAGGATGCTGTCGCGATACTGCGCGAGCACGGTCTCACAGGCACGCCGCGCTTCGTCTGGGCGGCCCTTGGCTTTTAAGAGCGGCACCTGCGCCAGCAACGCGAGGGGTGCGTTAAAACTCTGCGGGTATTCGTTCACGAGCCGCTGGTAGGTGCTTAGCGCCTCATCGGCTTTGCCTAACGAATCCAGATTCGCGGCCACGCCCATCCAGGCGGTCGGGGCGAGCTCGTGCTTCGGAAATTGGTCGATAAACTTCTGCAGGGTCGCATTCGCCTCCGCGTATTTTTTTGCAGCCCGCTCCTGTTGCGCGAGCAGGAGATAGGCGCTTGCCGCGGCCTCGCTCCCGGGGTAACGGCTGATCACCTGCTCGAAGTCCGGCTGCGTCTTCGCCTGCGCGAGCAGCGTCGCGGCCGCGGTCGACTGCCGCTGCTGATAAAAGGCGTAGCCGGCGAAGCCGAGGCCGCCGAGCACGAGGATCAAGATCGCCGCGATAATCGGCAATTTGTATTGATCCCAAAAGAGGCTGGTCTCGAGTGCGGGGTCGCTGGAAATCTGTGATGCAGTAGCCATGGAAAACGGGAGTGTGTCTATGCCACGCGAAGGATTTACGCGCAAGCTCGGCGTCGGGGAGGGGAAGATTGAATAAGGAAAGCAGGAAAGCAGGCAGAAGAATGGAAGAGGGTGAAAGGCGAAATTACCGCTTCTTTTTCCTGCTTTCCCGCGTTCCTGATTCGCCTGCCTTTCTTAATAGGGATTCGCCACCATCCCGTGCGGTTTGCGCACTTCGATCTGACCGTCGCGCACGCGCACCTCGAAACACGGTTGTGCGTAAGTCGCGGGGCCGACCAGCACGCTTCCGTCTTCGATCGAGAACTTCGAGAAGTGCCACGGGCAGGTCACGGTCTCGCCATCAAATTCCCCCTCGGAAAGCGGACCGCCGAGGTGCGAGCATTTCTCCGCCATCACGAAGATGCGCCCGCCGCGTTTCACCACCAATACCGGCACGCCATCCGCGTTGCCCTTGATCATTTTGTTCTCCGGGAGCGCGGACTCCTCCATCACCGGGACGAACTTTTCGGGTAACTCTTCCGGCGCGTGATTCACCCCGATGCGCTCGTTGTAAACCAGGTGGCCGCCGAGATAAGCGCCAACCGTGGAGAGACCAAAGCCGAGGAAGCCGGTCGCGAGGCCGGAGTTGCGGCAACCGTTTCGACGTTGCCACCACGAGCCGACGTAGCATGCGGTCGCCGCGATGTTTATCACCGCGTGCATCGCCCCCACGCGCCGGGGTTTTTCGTAGGTGTAATTCCAATCGTTCAAACCGGACAGCGCAGCACCCGCCGCGCCGACGAGGCCGATCCCGACCGCCACATCCGCTCCGCCCGCGAAGCGATCGTCGCCGGTCGCGAGTTCATAGACATCGAGCACCGTCGCGGCCGTCCACGCGCCGATCGGCACATCGGTGATCACCGGATGCAGCGGATGGCCGAGCCAGGTGCCGTGGAAAAAGTTGCGCAGCTTTTCGCCGAACGGTACTCCTTTGAGAAAGAGCGTATCGGCCACTTTCCCGAGCACCTTTTCGACCGGCTCGAGCCAACCCTGACGACTGATGAGATCTCCGAGTTTGTCCATGCTTGGGAATCGCAGGCCGCGGCGCACGTGGCTCCCGCTTTCGGGAAGTCCGCGCCGCCGCGCGCGCACGAATTCCCTATGATGAATGCCGATGAAGTTCCGCCAGGAAACCCGCCACCCGCCACGCTCAACCCGGAGAAAGATCCCGACGATTGGACGACCGGCGGCGAAGTCATGACCGGTCCGCAGCGCTCCTATCTGCAGACGCTCTGCCGCGAAGCCGGCGTGGAGTTCGACGAGAAGCTGACGAAAGCGGAAGCCTCGAAGAAGATCGACGAACTGCGCCAAAAGACCGGGCGCGGCGAGGGCGGTCCAGCGAAAAGCTAGCAGCGCTGAACACCGAGAGCGTGCCGCTCCACGGATGATCGCTGGAGGGATGAGCTCCGCGAATCCGCGAGCGTTTCTCGATGTCTGTCCTGCTGCTCGCGCGGCGTCGCAGGAGCTCCGCCCTCCAGAAGGGCGCGAGCAGAAGCCAGAAGGGCGCGAGCAGAAGCGCGTCGATTGGACGCGCCCGGTTCCTGCATGGAACATCCCGCCGAAGTGATTCCGCACGATAAACTTTTCATTCCCGGCCCGGTCGAGGTTTCCGAAGAAACGCTCGCGGCTTTTGCGCGGCCGATGATCGGCCACCGGGGACCCGCATTTAAAGAGCTCTACGCGCGGATTCACCCGCGGCTGCAGGAGCTTTTCGGGACGCAGCAGCCGGTTTTTCTCTCCACGTCGTCGGCTTGGGGCGTGATGGAAGCTGCGCTCCGCAACCTCGTCCGGCGCCGCGTCCTCTGCTGCATGTGCGGCGCGTTTTCCGACAAGTGGCTCGACGTCGCGCGGCGTTGCGGGAAGGAAGCGGAGGCGTTGCAGGTGGAGTGGGGGAAGCCGATCGAGCCGGCTGCGCTCGAGATGAAACTCGCCGGCGGCGACTTCGATGCCGTCACCCTCATCCACAACGAAACCTCGACCGGCGTGATGAACCCGCTCGCGGAAATCTGCGAAGTGCTGCGCAAGTTTCCCGAGGTCGCGCTCATCGTAGATGCGGTTTCGTCGTTCTCGGCCATGCCGATTCCGATGGACTCGTTCGGCATCGATGTGCTCCTCACCGGCTCGCAGAAGGCGCTCGCGCTCCCGCCGGGCTTCGCGCTTTTCAGTGCCTCAGAAAAAGCCTTCGCGCGCGCGGCTGAGATTCCTGATCGCGGCTACTACTTCGATTTCCTCGAGTTCCGCAAACAACAGGAAGGCGACATGACGCCGACCACACCGAGCGTCGGTCACATCCACGCGCTCGAGTCGCAGCTCGACAACTTCTTCGCCGAAGGCCTGCCGAATCGCTACGCGCGCCACGCGCGGACGAACGCGCTCGTGCACGATTGGGTGCGCACGCGCGGGTTCGAGTTTTTCGCTCCGGAAGGTTATCGCTCGGTCACGCTCACCTGCGTGCGAAACAACCGCGAGATCGACGTCGCCGGCCTAACGAAAAGCCTGCGCGAGAAACATCATCTCGTGATCGACGGCGGCTACGGGAAGATCAAAGGGAAAACATTCCGCCTGTCGAACATGGGCAATGAAACCGAGGAAACGGTGAGGCACCTGCTAAACTGTCTCGATGATTGCCTGAGTTGACGGCGACTTCTCTTCCGCCGAAGTAGGCAGCATGAAAGTCGCCAAAAAGTCGCCTGATACCTCTTCATCCCGAGCGACTCTGACTCTGAGCATGGAGACCTACGGGAAGATTGACCAACTACGCGGCAAGCAATCTCGCTCGGCCTGGCTGCAACAGGTCGTTGCCAACGAGGAAAAGCGGCGCGAACGCGAGGAACTCTTGGAAAGGATAAAAACGGAGTACATACCCGAGGTCATTCAGGAAACGCTCAGGATTAATGACGGATTCCCCCTCCACGAACGATGAGGCTGGCCGTCTACAGCTCGATTATCAGCTCGCCGCTGCCTGACTTGGTCGCGGTCCAGGACGAAGACCTTGCAACTCTCCCCACCGTGCTAGTTTGTCCTCTCCTCGGTGACGCGAAGGTTACCAGCTTCCGGGTCGGAATTGAATGGGAACGAAGCGGCTGGTAGCGTGTCCGGAGTTAACCCGGCCGATCCAGCGGACCGGCCTGCATGCCAGAGGCTGGCTAGAGGAAGAGCCGCCGCGGCAGATCATCCAGCGGATGCAGTTGCTGCTCGCGAGCTAGCTCTCCGACGACGTTGCGGGCGGCGGCGAGCGCCCGCATAGTGCGCGTTCCATGTCGATCGAGCTGACCCGCAACTTCTGCATCATCGCGCATATCGATCACGGCAAGACCACGCTTTCGGATCGTTTGCTCGAGATGACGGGCACGATCCAGCAGCGCGAGAAACAGGATCAGCTCCTCGATTCGATGGACCTCGAGCGCGAACGCGGGATCACAATCAAGGCGCACCCGGTCGCGATGCGTTACACCGCGAAAGATGGGAAGGAATACGCGCTTAACCTTTCCGACACCCCCGGGCATGTCGATTTTGCGTACGAAGTTTCGCGCTCGCTCGCCGCTTGCGAAGGCGCGTTGTTAATCATCGACGCCGCGCAGGGCGTGGAAGCGCAAACCGTCGCGAACGTCCACCTCGCGCACAAACAGGGACTCACGATCGTTCCGGTAATTAATAAGATCGATCTGCCGAACGCCGACCTCCCGAGTGTGCATCGCCAGCTCGAGGAAATCCTCGCGATTCCCGCGGAGGAAGCGATCGATTGCAGCGCGAAGATGGGCATCGGGATTGAGGAGATTCTTGAAGCAGTGGTGCAT
>JBBSUP010000001.1:0-115143 GCA_038234295.1 Chthoniobacterales bacterium | reverse complement strand
TGCCGAAGGAATTCACGTGCACATATTTCGCGATCTCGGGCATGTAACCGCCGTAGGCTGCCTCGTGAAAAACCACGTCGATGTCCTGGAGCGCGGCGGTCATGGTCGCGCGATCGCGTAGATCGCCTTCCATGAAATCGCTGTCGTTAGGCACCCACGCGGGGCGGCCGTTCCGGTGGGTTTGCGGCTCGAGGTTATCGAGCACACGGACTTTCCAGCCTTCGCGGCGCAGCAGATCAGCTAGGGTTGAACCGATGAGGCCGGCGCCGCCGGTCACGAGAGCGCGTTTCATCGGCTGATTTTGTAGCCGGGGGCGGTGACCCCGGCTCGCCGCGAACAGACCTGCCGGCCGCGGTCACCGCCCCCGGCTACAACGTCAGCACGAAAGCGCCGGAGAAATTCAGCGGTGGCGGGTGCGCGCGACTCGTTAGGCGGACACAGCTCCTGCTGGAGCCGGCGGAAGGCGGCACCGTCATCGACGTCGTAAAACGTCGGGAGCAGATGGAGCTCGAGCTCGGCCTCTTCCGCGCGTTCCTGGGTCTGTGCGCAGACGCGGTCGGTGCTCCAATCGATCCGCTCGAAGAGGTTTTGATGCAGTTGTTTCATCCCGATCAGATAATAGCCGCCATCGTCGGATGGCCCGAGAACGACGCGGTCGTTAGGCTGAAGGAGGAAATTAGCTGCCTCAGCGAACGCGCTCGCCGGCACCGTCGGGCTGTCCGAGTTGATCAGGCAAACCGCGGCAAAACCAACCGCGAGCAGATCTTCCACCGCGCCGATCAATCGCGCGCCGAAATCTCCCTCGCGCTGCGCGATGAGCTGGAATCCCGGCGGAAAAATATCGCGATACGCAGCTTCTTCCCCGGCCGGCGTGTAGCAGCCAACGCCTTGTGCTTTCTCTCCTGCTTCCGCGATCGCCGTGGCGGTGTCGCGGAGGAAACAGATATTGAGAGCCGCCGCTTCCTCCGGCGTGAGCGGCGGGGTGAGCCGCGTTTTCACCCTCCCCGCGCGCGGCACTTTCGTCATGATCGCGAGCGCGACGCGACCCGCGGCGGCGGGCTCGGGTTCGTTAGGCGAGAGAACGCGGTGCGCGGCGCTCATGCCTTTTCGCAGAGCGCGTACTGATAGCGATTGTCCTGCCAGCACCGGTATTGCCGCCACGGTTGCGTCGCGAAGAGCTGATGAAACTCATCCGCCAGCAGCGTGACCGCTTTGCGCGGCTCGCGATAGCCGTTCCGGGAATGGGTCACACGCGCCAGCGTCCACATCGCGAAGAGCGGCACAGAAGCGCGCAAAGCACGACGCGGTTCCGCCACAAAACAGCGCCCGCCCGGCTTTAGGACACGATGCATCTCTGCGATCGCGGCTTCCCGTTCCGGGAGCACGGTGAAAAGCCGCGAGGCGATAACAACGTCGAAACGGTCCTCGGCGCAGGGAATGTCGAGGACGTTGCCGCGTTCGAACCGGCAGTTCTGCAATCCAGCGCGCAGCACGCGTTGGCGCGCCCAGGCGAGTTGTTGCGCGGAACGATCGACCCCGACGACGGATAACTGCGGGAACCGTCGGGCGAAGCGGCTGGAATAAAAGCCCGGGCCGCAGCCCAGCTCGAGCAATTGTGTGCCCGCGGCCGGCGCACCGCCGGGCCAGAGCGCGGAGCAAATCCGGTCCGTGTCATCGCGAAAAAGGTTCTCGCGACAGAAGACATAAATCCACGCGACTTGCTCGAAGAGGCTGTCGCCTTGGTCGAGGGCGGAGGTGACATACTCCTGCGAGAGCGGGGTGGCCTGCTCGCTCGCCGCAGCGGGTGGTGGTGGGAGAACGAGATTGCTCGACATGCGCGCAGGAGATTCGTGGTCGGATTGTCCGGCGGATGTCGTCCAATCTCGGGCGGCGCGGTTCATGCCCATTTGAGACGAAACGATCGGGAGATTATTCCCGCACGGACCGCCGGGGTGCAGAACCGGTTTGCGCAAAGTTGTTGATCCTCTCTTTGATTATTCTTTTTAAAACTCAAAAGGATCCTTCTTCTTCTACGTCTGAATAACTGGCGGGCCGCGCCGGTTTCTCCTCTGGCAGAGCCCACCCGGCGGGTGTTGATAACATTCTCCTCGGGTGCCGACAAATCTGCCGGAAGCGCGTCGACCACGAAGTTGCTCAGACTTGTTCGAACTTGTTGGCGTCTTCTTCAGCGTTCGGCTAACAGCGAGAGGATGCCCACTTTTCGATCGCTACCGATTTTCGGTCTCATCCTCGCGTGGAGTCTCACGCCTGCGGCGCGGGCGGACGAGCCGTCGCTCTGGCCGCTGCAACGCGAGATCGCCGCGCATCGCCTCGTCGACCTCACGCATGCCTTTGCGCCGGGCATTCCGCACTGGCCGGGATTTCCCGATGAGAAGCGACAGACGATCTACACGCACGACAAAGAGCCCGGGATGATGGGCGACGGATTTTTTGCGGAGGTCTTCAGCCATGTCGGGCAATGGGGCACGCACGTCGATCCGCCGGCGCATTTTCAGAAAGGCGGGCGCACGGTCGACCAGATTGCGCTTCGGGAAATGATTCTGCCGCTGGTGGTGATCGATGTGCACGAAGAGGTCGCGCGGAATCCGGATTACACGCTCACGGTCGAGCGACTCCGGCAATGGGAAACAGCGCATGGGAAGATGCCGGCGTGCGCGTTCGTGGCGCTGCGCACGGATTGGTCGAAGCGCTGGCCCGACGGGAAGGCGATGGAGAACCGCGACGCCAAAGGAGTGGCGCATTATCCCGGCTGGAGTTTGCCGGCCCTGCAATTCATCTACGAAGAACGCAAGGCGACGGCAAACGGCCACGAGACGACCGACACCGATCCGGGGCTCGCGACTTCGAAAGATGATTATGCGCTCGAGACTTATGTGCTGCGGCACGATCATTACCAGATCGAGCTGCTCGCGAATCTCGACCAAGTGCCGGAAGCGGGTGCGATTGTCTTTGCGACTTTTCCGAAACCAAAAGGCGGCTCGGGATTTCCCGCGCGGGTTTTCGCGATCGCGCCGAAGTAACTGCGATCCGCACCGTCATCCCGAGCGCAGTGGAGCGGAGCGGAACGCAGTCGAGGGATCCCGTGGAGCTGCCGTGAAGCTCCGGAGCAGACCCGCGGGGCTTCCAGGAAAACCGACGGGATCCCTCGACAGCGCTGCGATCGCTGCGCTCTCTCCGCTACGCTCGGGATGACCGCGCCGTGCGCCCGAAGTTTTATCGCGCCAAAGGACGGCTTCCGTGGCATATTCGCGCCGTGATCAAGCGAATTCTGGTGAGATGTCCGATAACAAAGAAACTTAATGTCACCGGAATCACGGTCGACGAGGACCTCTTCGAGGACGCGAAGCTGAAGCCGAAAGATGTCTCCTGCGCGCATTGCGGCGGGACGCATTCTTGGAGTAAAAAACAGGCGATCCTCGCTCGTTAGGCAAAGGTTTCCCTCTTCATGAGGCGGCTTCGTTGAGCTCATGAGTGACCCGATTTTCGTCGCGCAGAGCGACCACCCCCTCTTTCTCCTCCCGCGGCTGGCTAATCGCCACGGCCTCATCGCCGGCGCCACGGGCACTGGGAAAACCATCACGCTCCAGACGCTGGCTGAGGGTTTTAGTGCACGGGGAGTCCCCGTTTTTCTCGCCGACGTGAAAGGCGACCTCGCCGGGATGAGCCAGCCCGGCGCGACAAATCCGAAGATCGTCGCCCGCGCGCAAGAACTTGGGCTCACTGATTTCAAGGGCATGGCCGCGCCGGTCGAATTCTGGGATGTTTTCGGCGAACAAGGTCACCCGGTGCGCGCGACCATCTCCGAGATGGGACCGCTCCTGCTCGGCCGCCTGCTTGATCTCAATGACACCCAGGAAGGCGTGCTCAACATGGTCTTTCGCATCGCCGATGAAAGCGGGCTCCTCCTGCTCGACCTGAAGGATCTGCGCGCGATGCTCCGATACGTGGGCGACAACGCCGACCAGTTCAAAACGCAATACGGCAACGTCTCCGCCGCCAGCGTCGGTGCGATCCAGCGCAACCTCCTCGCCCTCGAGAGCCAGGGCGGCGACAAATTTTTCGGCGAACCCGCGCTTGATCTCGACGATCTCATCCAGACCGATGCGCAAGGGCGCGGCGTCGTAAACATCCTCGCGGCCGACAAACTGATGCAGCAGTCGCCGAAGGTTTACGCGACCTTTTTGCTCTGGCTCCTCTCGGAACTTTTCGAGCGCCTGCCGGAAATCGGCGACCCGGAAAAGCCGAAGCTGGTCTTCTTTTTCGACGAGGCGCACCTCCTCTTTGCCGACATCCAGCCGAACGTGCAGCAGAAAATCGAGCAGATGGTGCGGCTTATTCGCTCCAAGGGGGTGGGCGTTTATTTCGTCAGCCAGAACCCGCTCGACATCCCCGACATCATCCGTGGCCAGCTCGGTAACCGCGTGCAGCACGCGCTCCGCGCTTTTACGCCGCGCGACCAGAAAGCCGTCTCCGCGGCCGCCCAAACATTCCGGCAAAATCCGAAGCTCAATGTCGAGACGGTGCTGACCGAGCTTGCCGTCGGCGAAGCGCTGGTTTCGTTTCTCGATGAAAATGGCACACCGCAAATCGTGGAGCGCGCCAAGATTGTCCCGCCCCGCAGCCAGATCGGCGCGATCACGCCGGAGCAGCGCGCGCAGATCATCGCGTCTTCCGTCCTCGCGGGGCATTACGAGAAAGCAGTCGATCGCGAGTCGGCGTTTGAGAAATTGCAGGAGCGCGCCGCGGAGAAAGCCGCCGCCGCCGGTGCGCCCGCGGCTGTTCCCGGCGCTTCCGTTCCGGAGGCGGCGAAGCCTTCATTTTTCGGGCAAATTCTTGGAACGGCCGAGACCGCCTTTAAGCCGACGATCGGCCCGCGCGGCGGACGCACCGACAGCATGGCCACGTCGATGGTGAAGAGCGCCGTCCGCGCCGCCGGCAGCCAGGTAGGCCGGCAGCTCATCCGCGGACTGCTTGGCGGGCTCGGTGGCAGCAGCCGGCGTCGTTAGGCGTGGGCGGGTGAGCGCGCTTGTAGCCGGGGGCGGTGACCCCGGCCGCAAGCTGGCCGCCGCTGCACCCGCCGGGGTAACCGCCCCCGGCTACAACAGCTACTCTTTTTTCTGCGCGGAGGACTTCGCCTCGCCGTTGCCCGATTTCATCTCGATGCTCTTCACCGTCATCGTGTAGGTGATGGTGACCTTGTCGCCGACCTTCAAATCTTGCGGAAGTTTGCTGCTCGCATCGCGGTTGATTTCCCAGCGATCCTTCCCTTTTTGCACCGCGATCATGTGATCATTCATCTCTAGGACCGGACCGGTGACTTGATAGGATTTCGCGCTTTCCGCCAGTGCGAAGCTGCTCAGAGCGAGACTCAGAGCGGTGATGAAACCTAATGCTTTTCTTGTTTTCATGAGAATCGCTTAATGGAAATGTTGCGCGGGAGCAAGATTCCGTTCGCG
Source organism: Chthoniobacterales bacterium (assembly GCA_038234295.1). Classification (GTDB taxonomy): domain Bacteria; phylum Verrucomicrobiota; class Verrucomicrobiia; order Chthoniobacterales; family UBA10450; genus Palsa-1392. The sequence continues at coordinate 109,666 of JBBSUP010000001.1, read as the reverse complement.
CAATGGCAAGCCGAAGTCGAGCGAGAAGCGGACGTGCGCGGAAACGGCTTTTCCATTTTTTAGTGCAGGTTGAAAGCGCCATTCCTGCACCGCCAGCGCGAGGGAGGTCGCCAGAGCGGGTGGCGGTTTGCCTTCAAACCGAATCTGTTTGGTGCGGCCATCTAGATCGATGATAAAACGGGCGACGACCAACCCAAATTCATGACGGATGCGCGCGACCAACGGATACTCGGGCATGCGCCCGCTAAGCAAAACCGGTGGCGTGTCGTATTCCTGCGTTTTGCGCGCAAAGGTAAATTAAGACGAGGAAATCTGCTGGTTGGGAAAATTGGTGGTGGTCGAGCAACCGACACAAAGCAGGAGCAGGAGCGCGGAGAGGAAAAGTTTAGGCACCGAGCGAGGATGTATTTCGCAACCCCAATGACGTCCAGAATTTTATGATTGGAGTGAGCTGCCAAGGCGGTTGCGTCCTCACCCAAGATCATTAATCTCACTCCGGCAATGGAGTTTGCCTTCCGGAGACCGGAGAACCGCGCGGGCTGATGACTCCTACTGATGTTCCGGTTGGCCGGGGCAGCGGTCGGAGTTTTTTTATGCTCACTTATTTTTGGATTATGTTTGGCGGGGCGCTCGGCAGTGGGGCCCGTTTTTGGGCCTCCGGGCTGATCGCGAATCGCTACGGCGCGCTCTTTCCGCTCGGCACTCTTTTCGTCAACGTCACCGGTTCCTTCGTCATTGGATTCGCCGCCGCTTTTACTGCTCCGGGCGGGCCGTTCCTCGTCAGTCCGCGGGTGCGCGAGTTTATTCTCATCGGCGTCTGCGGCGGTTACACCACCTTTTCCTCCTTTAGTATCCAGACGCTCGATCTCGCGGCGGACGGGGATTGGCTGCGCGCCGGGTTGAATTGCGTTCTTTCGCTGGTCTGCTGTCTGGTCGCGGTCTGGCTCGGCCGGGTCGCGGCACTGCTCCTCCTGGCTCGTTAGGTCAACGCGGTATGCAACTTCCCGAAGAGGCTCTCCTGTTCCGCATTTTCCTCGGGGAAAGCGATCGCTGGCAGCATCGGCCACTCTATGAAGCGATTGTGCGCAAGGGGTGCGAGCTCCATCCTGTCGGCGCAGACGAAGGAGAAGCGCTTGCCTGACGCGCCGCCGCCCTCCGCCCGCGGCCGTGCCTGGCTGAATCGCAGCATCCTCGGGATCGGCCTCGCCAGTTTCTTCTCCGACGTCGGCCATGAGATGGCGACGGCAGCGATGCCGGCGCTGCTCGCTTCATTCGGCGCGAGCTCAGCGTTGCTCGGCTTGATCGAGGGCACGGCGGATGGGCTCTCCAGTTTCGCCAAGCTCTTCTCCGGGCTCTACAGCGATCGGCTGCAACGGCGAAAGCCGCTCGCGGTGGCCGGTTATTTCGTCACCGCCTCGGCCATGGCTAGCTTCGCGCTGGCGACGAGCTGGTGGCATGTGCTCTTCGCCCGGGTCGGCGGCTGGATCGGCCGCGGCGCGCGCTCGCCGGTGCGCAACGTTCTCCTCACCGAAGCGACGTCGCCGGAAACGTACGGCCGCGCCTTTGGCCTCGAGCGGGCGATGGACAGCGTGGGCGCGGTCATCGGCCCGGCGCTCTCGGTCCTGCTCGTGGCCGCGATCGGATTGCGGCAGATGTTTTTGCTCACGCTCATTCCCGGACTGCTCGCGGCCGGCGCGATCGTCTTCCTCGTGCGCGAACGACCGCATGCGCCCCCGCCGCACCAGACGTTTGGGCAAAGTCTGCGCGCTCTCCCGGCGGAGTTCCGGCGTTATCTCGTCGGCGTCGGGATCGCGGGGATCGGCGATTTCTCGAAGACACTCCTGATTCTCTGGGCGACGCAGGCCTGGATCCCGCGCTTCGGCGCGACTCGGGCGGCGACCCTGGCGATGACTTTCTACATCGGCTACAACGTCGTCTACACGATCTCCTGCTACGTCAGCGGGTTGCTCGCCGACCGCTTTCCGAAGCGCTTCGTCCTCGCGATCGGCTACTCGGTCGCGGTCATCCCGGCGACGGCGCTGCTCCTACCGGGCGATTCGTTAGGCAAATTCGCGGTCATCTTCGCCTTTGCCGGGCTCTACATGGGCGTTTGGGAGACGCTCGAGAACTCCGCTGCGGCGGCACTCCTGCCGGCGCCGGTCCGCGGGCTCGGTTTCGGCGTGCTCGCGACCGTGAACGGCCTCGGCGATTTTGTGTCTAGCGCGCTCGTCGGGGTGCTCTGGGTTTTCTCGCCCCTTGCGGCGATGCTTTTGGTGATCGTGAGTTCGTTAGGCGGCGCGGCTCTCATCGCCACGACCCGTCCGGCCACGTAACGGTTCCGGAGCCGGCCCGGCTGCGTCGGAGCGTCAGTTTTTGAATCAACCAGGCTGACAGGTGTGTAAACGATCGAAACACATTTTGCCCGGCCGGAAACGGCTCTCCAGAGGGAAATCGCCTGTTGGCACATGCGCTGCTAAAACTGTAACCGACAACCTCACTAACCCTATGATGCTACAAAAAACACTTCACATGAGCCAGCCGTTGGAAGAGTGCAAAACCCGCCTCGCCAACCTCCAAGCGTATCGTCGTCAATTCGTCATGGTGACGAAAGCAACCGTCACCTCGTCGAAAACGATCGACTTCAGTTTTCGCGGCCCGCTCGGTTTTGAAGCGCAGACCGTGGTCGCGACTGTCCCGTCCGATGCACCGGACCAGTTCGCTTTCGAATCATGGGGTGGAAACATCGACCTCATGGGTTTGGTGGAATTTTCCGAAGTGCGTCCCGATTGCACCGAGGTGACGATCGCAGTGCACTACGAGATCCAGAACAAGCTCTACGCCTGGCTCGATCGGAAGTTTGGTTTCATCGACTCTTTCCTCACCGCCGAACTGCGGAGCCTGCGCTCGCACTTCGAGGGTGTCGCCGCTCCGGTTGCAGCTCGCGAGGCTTCCTTCGCGATGTTCGAACCGCTCCGCGCCTAACGAACAGCAGTTTTCTCCATTAAAAGAGCGCGGGTCGGCTGGGTGGTCGGTCCGCGCTCTTTTTACTTTTGCGGGTGCTCAAAATTTCACGGTGCAGCTGTCATCCCGAGCGAAGCCGAGGGATCCCGTGGGGTTTCCTTGAAGCCCCAGAGCGAAGGAACGCTGAAAGAGTCAGAAGCCGGAGCTTCAGGGCAGCGCCACGGGATCCCTCGGCTTCGCTCGGGATGACGCACCTCGGCGTTTAGACCACACGCACGGCGCGCGTCTTATCGAGCCGAAGGATGTCGCCGGGTTGCAGCGCCACTTCCGCCTGCAGGGCGCGAATCTTTTCGCCGCCCAGTTGCACACTCCCCTGCTCCACCAGGCGGCGGACATCGCCGCGCGATTTCGTCAGTTGAAAGCCGTCGCGATACGCGGCGACCACGAGTGAGATAATGTTGCGCTCCGCGGCCTCGGGCGTGAACTCCGGCAGTTCCGCCTGATCGAGCCGTTTCTCGCTGAAGCGGCGTTCCCAATCCGCGAGCGCCTGCGGACCGGCGGCGGTGCCGTGATAGGTCCCGACGATTTCCTGAGCGAGCTGCTTTTTCGCGGTCATGGGATGTTCCGCGGCCGGCAGCTCACGGTTGAGCAGGAGCGGATAATAACGCGCCATCAGCTCATCGGAGATGCTCATGAGCTTACCGAACATCTCGTTCGGCGGCTCCCTGATCCCAACGTAATTGTCGAGGCTCTTGCTCATCTTTTGCACGCCGTCGAGGCCTTCAAGGATCGGCATGAGGAACACGACCTGTTGCGGCTGACCTTCCTCCTTTTGCAGGTCGCGCCCGACAAGGATGTTGAAGAGCTGATCGGTTCCGCCGAGCTCGACATCGGCCTGGATTTGCACCGAGTCCCAGCCCTGCATGATCGGGTATTGGATCTCGTGCGCGCCGATCGGTTGCTCGGCGGCGATGCGTGCCTTGAAATCTTCGCGCTGCAACAGTTGCTGGAGCGTGACGCGGCTATTGAGCCGGATCACTTCCGAGAACGGCATCGGCTTGAACCACTCGCCGTTGAAGACCGTCCGGGTCTTCTCCGGGTCGAGAATTTGAAACGCCTGTTCGCGATAGCTCTCCGCGTTGGCGAGCACCTGTTCGTGCGTGAGCTGCGGCCGCGCCACGGAACGGCCGCTCGGGTCGCCGATCATCGCCGTGAAATCGCCGATGATCAGGATCGCCTCGTGCCCGAGCTGCTGGAATTGCCGGAGCTTCTGCAGGAGCAAGGTGTGCCCGAGATGCAGGTCGGTGCTCGTCGGGTCGACCCCAAGCTTCACCCGAAGCGGCCGGCCTGATGACAACTTCTGGAGCAGTTCCGTTTCGCTGATGATTTGCGCCGCGCCGATCTTGAGGCGCGCCAGTGCTTCGCCCGGGTCCATCCGGCCAGTCTGCCAGCTTGCGCGCTAAAATCCACCAAGCCGCGCGCAGGTGGTGCGTCGAACCGCGGGCATCGGGTCGCGCCCACGTTCCGTGGGCCGGTCGCGGTGTTCCGCCGCGACGAACTTTCCTTTAAATGTGAGCGTCACGACAAGAGGAAGCGGAAAGGAAAGTTCGCGACGGTGGAACACCGTCGCCAGCCCACGAAACGTGGGCGCTACCCGGAGAAGAGCTACTTGTGTCCCTTGTTCAACAGCTCACGCACGTCGTCGATCGACATCGGGTGCGCCTGGTTCTGCTGATCGAGGATCTTCTGCCGCGGTCCTTGCGCAAGGAACGGGCGATTATCCGAGTAGTCGCGCACGCGTGTCGTTTTTTCGGCGAAGGACGAACGCTTCACCAGCGAGCTCTTTCCCGTCTGGAACTCCGTCGTCGCAGAAGCGAGCTCGGCCGCGGCCTTCGCATTCGCCGCCGCTTCCGCGCGCGCATACTTACCGGTGCCGAAGGTTTTCGAGAGGAAACTCTTTGCGCCCCAGAAACTTTTCGAGGATTGCGCGGTCGCGGCGGAAAACTCTTTCGCCTGAAATTTCTTGTCGACCGAGACGCCTTCGACCGCGGTGAACTTCTTGTTCTGCGCGGAGTTGTTCAGCTCCATGTTCGGTCGCATCATGCGGTCGAGCATCTTGCTCTCCTGCTCCTGCGCCTGCACGGCAGTCGCGCAAATCGTCAGGGCGAGGCAAAGAAAAGACCGGCGCACGGCGCGCACCTTGGCGCAAACGCTTGCCCGCTGTAAAGCCGAAATGCAGACTGCGCGCATGGAGATTGGCGGCGACGACAGGCAGGGTTCCGTGGCTCGGGCGATTCTTTGGGGCGGGCTGGTTGCGGGCCTCCTCGACCTGGCCTTCGCACTCACCTTCAACGGCCTGCGCGGTGTCCCGCTCATTCGCATTCCGCAGGTGATCGCGAGCGGTTTGCTCGGCCCCGCTTCTTTTCAGGGCGGCGCATCGACGGCGGCGCTCGGCCTCGTTCTCCATTTCGTCATCGCCTTCGGCTTTGCCGCGTTTTACAACCTCGCGAGTCGCCCTTTCCCCCTGCTCATCCGCCAACCCGTATTTTGCGGTCTGCTCTACGGCGCCGCGGCCTTCGGGTTCATGCGCCTGGTGGTTTTGCCGCTCTCCCGCGTCCCGAAATTTAAATCCAGCCCGGTCGCGCTCTGGAGCGATCTCGGCTCGCATCTCTTCTTCGTTGGGCTCGTGATTGCACTCTTCGCCTGGCGCGAGCAAAGCCTCCGCGTTCGTTAGGCAGGCGCTTTATTCCTTGGCCCGGGCGAACGGATGGCCGCCCAGTTTCCGGCAAAGGGCGTCGCCGATCTCGGTGATGATCTCCGTCTTCGTCGGATGATAAAATTCCGCGTCCTCGAGCTGATGCGCGGTGTGCTCGTGATCGATCGCATAGGCCGGCAGGTGAATCAGGTTGCTCGCGTCGTTGCAGAGGAGCCCGGCGCTGATCAGCCGGCTAGTGCGCGCGTCCGCGGCAAACTCACCCACACCGAAGTCGTCGCCGGCGAGGTGCAGTTTCCCGACGTCGCGACTTTCTCCGCGGGCGGTCACGAGCTCATGCCCGGCGGCCTTGGCCGCGGGATATTTCATCCCGGCAAACGCGAACTCCGGATCCGAAAACACGACTTGGATATTCGAGCGTTTCGTCCAGCGGCGGTCGCCCTCGTCGCAGGCGTTCTCCGCCGCAATCCCGGCCTCGATGTGCGCGTGATGCACCACCATGCGCACGCCCGCAACGTCGCCGGCCGCGAAGATGTGCTGCGAACCGCGCACGCGCATGTCTTCGCCGATCTCGAGGCGACCCTGTTCGTTAGGCGAAACGCCGACCGCGTCGAGATTTAGTGCCTCAACACTCGGATGGCGACCGGTCGCGAGGAGCAGGCGTTCTGCCCGCACCGGGGGCACGGCGCCCGCGCCGTTGGTTTCAATTTCGAAGACGCCCGCTTCATCGCGCCGGATGTGCGCGACCTTGCGCCCGGTTAGAATTCGGACTCCCTCGCGCTCGTAAATCTGGGCCATGCGTTCCCCAAAAATCTCCGGGTATCGCGCGAGTAACTTCCGTTTCGTGATCACCGTCACCACGCTGCCGAGTCGCGCATAACGCAGCGAAAACTCGAGTCCGACCGGTCCCGCACCGATCACCGCGAGCGACTGCGGGATGCGCGTGTTGTGCAGAATTTCGTCACTCGTCCAGATCGCAGCGCGCACGCCATCGAGCCCGGGGAGTTTCGGAATCGTCGTCGTCGACCCCGTCGCGACGATCGCGGCGTCGAATTGAAAACGCCGGCCCGCGCTTTCGATTTCGTGCGCGCCGGTGAAGCGCGCATTCGCCCGGATCATCTCGAAACAATCGCCCGCGAGTGCGCTAATTTCGTTTTGGCGATAGACGCGAAACTTCTCAATCTCCGCATCTTTCCAGCGCACGATCTGCGCGAGAATTTCGTCCGGCTGCTTCGGCTCGACCCGGAACCAGCCGTGTTGTTTCGCGTGATGCGCCGCGTCGATCGGCTCGAAGAGCGCCTTCGACGGCATGCAGCCGGCGTTGATGCAGAGCGACGCGTGATCGGCGTTGTCGCCCATGAAGAAAAGGACGTTCGCGCCTTCGCCGCAGGCGACCCGCGCAGCGGTAAATCCGGCCGAGCCGCCGCCGAGCACCGCGATGGTTTTGGGTTTCGCGTTCATAAAAGCAGGCGGAGCAGTTCGGGTGAGAAGCCTTCGAAAACCGGCGTGCTGAGACAGCTGCGAAGAATCCCGGCATTCGTCTCCGCCGCGAGATCGCCGGGCGCGCCGAGGTCGTTGAGAACGATCGCGGCGCAGGTCAGGTTCGCCGCTTCGATGCTGCGCAGGGTGAGGAAGATGTGGTTCAGACAACCGAGGCGATTGTGCGCCACGAGCACGACCGGAAGCTGCAAATCGTGCGCGAGATCGCTGGAGTAGTATTCGGTCGTGAAGGGCACGATCCAGCCGCCCACGCCCTCGACGACGACGAATTCCACCTGCTCGCTTAGCCTGACGAATCCTTCGCGCAGCGAGGCGAGATCCAGCTCCCGCTTTTCCGCGAGCGCGGCGGTGAGGGGTGCGGCCGGAGTTTTTAGCCAGACCGGGTTGATCTGCTCGATCGCCACTCCCGGGCTGCTCGCGGCGAGCAAGAGTTCGGCATCCGCGCGATCCCCGCAGCAGATCGGTTTATAACCGGCGCAGCGAACGCCGGCGGCGCGCAACTGCTCCAGCAACCAGCAGCTAAACGACGTCTTCCCAACGCCCGTATCCGTGCCCGTGACGAAGACGCTCACGCCACGGCTTCCGTCGCACCTAACGAATGCAGCATCGACGCGAAAATCTTCGCGCCGTCGCGGCTCCCGAGCCGGTTCTCACAGGCGCGATCGGGATGGGGCATGAGCCCGAAGACGTTGCGCTCGCGATTGCAGATGCCGGCGATGTTTTCGACCGAGCCGTTCGGGTTCGCCGCCGAGGTCGCGTGACCTTCCCCGTCGCAATAGCGCAGAAGCACCTGTTCATGGTCGTTCAGGCTGTGGAGTGTTTTTTCATCGGCAAAATAGCAGCCTTCACCATGCGCGACCGGGATTTGCAGGACTTCGCCTAACGAGAGCCCATGAAGAAACGGCGAGTTCGTCGTTTCCACCCGCGTGTTCACATAGTCGCAGACGAAATGGAGCGAGCGATTGCGCACGAGCGCACCCGGGAGCAATCCGGCTTCGCATAAAATCTGGAAACCGTTGCAGATACCGATGACCAATTTCCCCGCGCGCGCATCCTCCCCGACCGCGCGCATGATCGGCGAGAAGCGCGCGATCGCGCCGCAGCGCAGGTAGTCGCCGTAGGAAAAACCGCCCGGCAAGACGATCGCGTCGGCGTCGCCTAACGAGGTCTCCTTGTGCCAGACGTATTCCGCTTCGATCCCGTCGATCCCGCGCAGGGCGGCGAGACAATCCTGGTCGCAGTTTGAGCCGGGAAATTGAACGACGGCGAACTTCATCACTTCTCGTGCGGCATTTCCAGGCGGTAATCCTCGATCACCGGGTTCGAAAGCAGATCGCGGCAAAGCTCGCGCAGCTTCGTTTCCTGCGCCGCGGCGTCGCCATTTTCCGCCAGCTCGATCTCGAGATAACGGCCGATCCGCACATCGCGCGCGGCAGTAAAGCCGAGGTGCTGCATCGCCTCGCGCACAGCCGCGCCTTGCGGATCGAGCACCGTCTCCTTCGGAGTGACAAAGACTTTCACTTTCATCACTGCACTATGAGCCGAAGAGGAGAGGATTGCGACTTCGCGCGGGGTGAGTTGCAGTCGCTGTCCCGCTCCCGTGTCGACTGATCTTTATCGAGTGATGACGAAGCGGACCAAAGCCCGATCGAGCTTGTTTGCGCGCCAAGGTTGATGACGATGGTAGGCCGCGAGATGCGCTCGATAAATCGACAGATAGTTCGCGTCTTTGGGTGAGGTGTTGGCGATCGCTTGTTCTTCGGACTGGAGCGCCTTTTCGAAATCCCCTTTTTCTGCATAGGCGGCAGCGAGGGTGTCGATAACACGAGGGTCTTTCCAATGTTTGAGCCGGCAGGATTCCAAGGCGTCGGCAACGGCTTTACCGCCGTCGCGGACAGGTCTAATCGGTGAGGTCGCTTCCAGCCAAGCTCGGGAATTTAACGCGGAGGCCTTGGCGCTTCCGGTCCAAGCCCGCGCGACCTTTTCAGTCAAATCACTCAGTTCAGCCCGCGCACCTTCGGGCGTCGCGACACGGAGCAAGTGCTGCATCGCCTTCGCGCCCGTCAGGTCAGTGGTGGTTGCTCCTTTCGCAATCGCCGCGGAAAGATCGGACATACTTTCCGAGTCTCTGCCCATCCGCAGCAAAACGAAGCCACGCGTCACATAGGCATTCGGCGAGGAGGAATCTAGCTTGAGGAAGCTGTCGCAGTCACGCAACGCTTTGGGGAAGTCTCCGAGTTCCGCGAAAGTCTGGGCACGGCATATATACGCCAAGGAGAATAAGGGATCGAGCCGGATGGCTGCGGTGTAGGCGTCGATCGCCTTTTGATTTTCGCCATGTCTCGCCAACTGTTGGCCACGTTCCGTTAGATATTCGACTTTCGCGCTGCTGGAGAAGGCAAGACGCGCACTCAAGAGGATCAAGACGACGCAGAGGCACTGTAATCGCGGAAAACGCATCATTCGAAAACTGGCTGTCGCAGAGTAATCAAGCCCGCCGTCGCTGCGCAACAGCTTCCCGGAGAAAGTCGGTCCTGAATGAAGGTCGAGCCGCCGCGCTTTCACCCCGACACAAAACCGCTAAACTCCCGGTTATGGCAGACCAAATTCTCGCGGGGAAAACCGGCGTCGTTTTCGGCGTGGCGAACAAACGCAGCATCGCCTGGGCGATCGCCAAGGCTTGGGCCGCCGCCGGTGCGAAGCTGATTTTTAACTATCAGGGCGAGCGATTGAAAGAGAACGTCGAGGAACTGGTCGGCGAGTTTGGCGAAGGCCCGCCGCTTTGGCCGTGCGACGTCTCGAAGGACGAAGAGATCGCAGGCTTTTTCGAGAAGGTGCGCGGGGAAACGAGCAAGCTCGATTTGCTCCTGCACTCGGTCGCGTTCGCGCCGAAGGAAGCGCTCGAGGGCGATTTCCTGAGCACTTCACGCGAGGCCTTTCGCACCGCGCATGACATCAGCGCCTACTCGCTCGTCGCGCTCGCGCGCGAAGCCGCGCCGCTCATGACCGAGGGCGGCAGCATCGTCGCGATGAGTTACTACGGCGCCGAGAAAGTGATCCCGCGCTACAACGTCATGGGCGTGGCGAAGGCGAGCCTGGAAGCAAGTGCGCGCTACCTCGCTTACGATTTGGGCACGAAAAAAATCCGGGTGAACTGCATCTCCGCCGGGCCGATGAACACGCTCGCGGCGCGTGGTGTTTCCGGGCTCACGCAGATGCTAAAACATTATCAGGAGCGCGCGCCGCTGCGGCGCAGTTGCACGCTCGAAGAGCTCGGCGCGGCTGGGTTGTTTCTCGGGAGCGACGGCGCCGCCGGCATCACCGGGCAGACGATCTACGTCGATGGCGGTTACCAGATCATGGGGATGTAGTTGTCATCCCGAGCGGAGCCGAGGGATCCCGACGCGCTTCCTCGAAGATTTCGCACAGACGCTTCCCAGCAGTTCCACGGGATTCCTCGGCTCCGCTGCGCTCCGCTCGGAATGACAACTATCCCGGCGGCCAGCTTAACGATCGTTTGCCCAGCAGGTGCACGTGCAGGTGCGGCACGCTCTCGCCGGCGTCGGGGCCGCTGTTGATCACGACGCGGTAGCCGCTCTCCGCCACGCCGAGGTCGCGCGCGATCTTTGCGGCAGTCGTGAGCAACTTGCCTAACAATGGCGCGTCCGAGTCCTGCGCCTCGGCCAGGCGCGGGATCACGCGCTTCGGGATGATCAGCACATGCACCGGCGCTTTTGGATCGACGTCGTGGAACGCAATCACGTCGTCGTCTTCGAACACGATCTTCGCCGGGATTTCGCGCGCGATGATCTTCTCGAAAATCGTCATCGAATCGAGCAGCTCAGATCGGCGGGAACATCGGCCTCATGATAAATTTTCTCGCGGATGAAACAGGCAACTTCCTCACGCATCGCGTCGCACCCACGCGTCCAGGTCTTGGCTGAGCAAAGCAACTTGATCGCCGGCTGCAGCGCGAAAAAGTGCAAACTGGTCGCCCCGGTCGCAGTCAGCGCGGCGACGCGTTTCTCGAGCAGATCGAAAAAGGCCAGCTCATAGCCATCGCCCGCGGCCTCCGCGATCTCGAAAAGCGAAATCGAAATCGGCGGCGGCGTCGGTTGAAAGTGCGGCACGATTTCCTTGTAACCGATCACTTTCAAAACATAGCGAACGGTCTGGTTCAACTGGCTGAAGGCGACGACCGCCTCGTCATTCCGCAGCCGCAGATAAAACGTGATGCTCTCCGTGACATGCTCGGTCAGCCACCAACTTGGGTAGCCGGCGCGGTCCGCCGCCTGCGTGATCGCGTCGTGCAGCCAGTCGCGGTTGAACTCGAAGAGCTGGCCGGAATCGGCGCGGAGATAGGGAAATTCTTCCTTAAACGCGACCATTTTTTACCGGTTCATTGAAGAGCTCGCGCTGGAGCACATTGGGTTTGATACGCCGCGCGAGCGCCTGAATTTCCTCGACGAAACGATCGACGTTTTCGAAGCGATGATGGACCGAGGCGTAGCGGAGATAGGCGACTTCATCGAGGTCGCGGAGCCGATCGAGGACCTTCTCACCGATCTCCGCGGTGGTGATTTCGCCGCCGGTGGTTTCGATGTCGTGGACGATTTCATCGATCGTCTGCTCGAGCACGACGAGACCGATGCTGCGTTTCTCGCACGCTTTGGCGACGCTATTCGAAAGCTCGCGGCGATCGAAACGCTCATGCGTCCGATCGCGTTTGATGACGCGCAAATTCGCGCGCTCGATCTGCTCGTAGGTGGTGTAACGAAAGGCACAGGTAAGGCAAACGCGCCGGCGCCGGATACTGGAATGATCGCGCGACGACCTGGAATCGATAACCTTGTCGTCGTTGTTTCCGCATTTGGGGCAACGCATGATGTGGCCGAGAGCCGGCTTCACACTACAACTTGTGGAGATCGGTTAGGCAAGTGAATTCCGACGAATTGTGCGCAAAAAAGTGTGCGCGTTGCTTTTCGTTAGGCAAATTTCGCGCGCGAAAGTTGTCATCCAGCGGAGTCGAAGGATCCCGTCGGGCTGCCATGAAGTGGGTGTCGCTCGCCGAACTTGCAGTGGAGCTTCACGGAAACTCCGCGGGATCCCTCGACTCCGTTCCGCTGCGCTCCACTCCGCTCGGGATGACGGCCTCCCGTTGCCGGAAAGGCCTAACGAATGCCTAACGAGGCGGGAACTCGAACTCGGCCTTCTTCTTGTCCTTCGAAAGCGTGAGGTAGGCGCTGAAATTTGAGCCGCGTTTCGAGACGAAGCCTTCGATCAAACCAGTCTTGCCCATCTCCACCAACCGCTCCACTTCCTCCGCGGCGATTTCGCGGCCGCAGAGGTTGCGCTTCAGTTGGAAGACCACGCGCGGCGTGCCGTCGGCCTGCGGCTTTGCGACCACGAAGGCGTCGTCCGTCTGATAGAGCTCGCCGTCGTGCAGTTTGCTTTCGCTTAACTTTACCGCCTTGGAGAGGTCGAGCGGCGCCTTCGGTTTGCGCGGTGCGCCCTTGCCGTTTTTGGCGGCCCCTTCGCGCGGTTTCCGCGGCGGAAATTCCCAGCTGATCTTCGGCCCCTGCCGAACGAGAAAGGCATCGAACGGCCGGCCTTTCTTGGAAGTAAATTTCTCGATCAGATCGGTCTTGCCGACGGTCACGAGTTGGATCGCCTGCTCGCGCGTGATCTCCTTTTGGCACATCAGGCGCCCGACTTTGAAAGTCTCTTTCCACTCACCGGCTTCCTTCTCGCGCAGAACATAGTTGGTCGGCGCTTCACAGAGTTCCGCGCCGGTCGCGGGATCGGTCCAGAACGGTTCGAGCACGTTCACATCGACCTTGTTGCCGAAATCGAGCTCGGCCTTTTTCTGCCCGGGCTTCTTCTCGTCATCGACGATTTTGATTTTCGATGGGAAACGATTGCCGGTTTTCGCGGAAACAAAACCGTCGACCGGACCGATCTCGCCTTTCTCGACGAGTTCGCGCGCCTCGGCCTCTTCGATTTTTCGGCCGCTCATTACCTTGTAAATCGTGAGCGTGCCGTCCTGCGACTTGAACGCGCGCAGCGTTTCGAGCATTGGCTTGCCATCGGTCGGCGAAATGATTTCGGTGACGCGCGAGTTCGACTCGTCTTCCTCGAAATTTTTCGTGCGCTCGACGATGCCTTTAGTGACCTCAACGATCTCCGACATGAAGTCGCGGCGTGCGAACTTGCCTTGCTCCATCTGGCGGAGTTTGTATTCCCATTCGCCGGTCATGTCCGGCTTTGTGAGCGCGTCGGCGTGGACCGCAGCGAGGAATTGCAGGAGCGATTCCGCTTTCGTGGTCGGGGAAAGTTCGCGCTGATTGCGCTCGATATATTTTTGGTAAATCAGGCCGTCGATGATGTCGGCGCGCGTGGCCGGGGTGCCGAGGCCGCGCTCTTTCATCGCTTCCGCCATTTCTTCGTCGTCGACGAGTTTGCCGGCATGTTCCATCGCGGAAAGAAGTGTCGCTTCGGAGTAACGCGGAGGCGGTTTCGTGACTTCGGCGTGCAGGTCGACGGCGACCGTTTTCGCCTGCGCGTTGTCTTCGTTGGAGAGCGCGGGGAGCGCTTTCGCGTCGGCGGGTTCGTCGACGGTGCTCTTGCCGTAAACCGCGAGCCAGCCGGGCGCAGTCATGACTTTGCCTTCGGTCTTGAAATCGTGCCGCTCCGCCACGCGGCTGAGGCGCGTCGTGACGTCAAACTCCGCCGCCGGGAAAAACGTCGCGACGAAACGGCGCGCGATCATGTCGTAAACCCGCGCTTCCATTTCATCGAGATTCGTCGGCGCGGTGCCGGTCGGGATGATCGCGAAGTGATCGGAGATCTGCGCGTTGTTGAAGATGCGTTTGTTCGGACGCACCCATCCGTTTTCGAGCGCGGTCTCGCCGTGCTTCGCGAGGTCGCCGGACAAATTGCCGAGCGTCTGCTTGACCGTCGCGACGTAATCTTCCGGCAACGCGCGTGAATCGGTACGCGGGTAGGTGATGACTTTGTGCCGCTCATAAAGAGCCTGTGCGATTTGGAGAGTGCGCTTCGCGGAAAGACTAAAACGTCCGTTCGCTTCGCGCTGCAAAGTGGTGAGGTCGTAAAGTCGCGGCGACGCCTGGCTGGAGGATTTCTTTTCCTCGGATACCGCGGCAAGCGGCTGGCCCTGGCAGGCGGCGAGCACGGTTTCGGCCTGCCCTTTTTCCCAGACGCGATCGATCCGGTCGTGCTCTTCGTTCGGGTCTTTCTTGAAATTCGCGCGCTGATAAACGCCTTCGTAAGTGCCTTTGGCGATCTCGAATTTCGCGGTCACCCGCCAGTAATCGCGCGGCTTGAAATTGCGGATCTCCAGCTCGCGATTGAAGACGATCGCGAGCGTCGGCGTCTGCACCCGACCGACGCTGGCGACGTTGCCGGCGCGCGAACCGAAGATGCGTTTGGTGAGCGCGCGCGTGCCGTTAATGCCAATGAGCCAGTCGCTTTCGCTCCGCGAACGCGCCGCGTCGCCGAGGCCGTCCATCTGCTCGCCGTCACGCAATTTGCGGAAGGCTTCGCGGATTCCTTCCGTGGTCATCGTCTGCATCCAGGCGCGTTTCACCGGGAGTTTCGACTTCGAGAGTTCGTAGAGATTGCGGAAAATCAGCTCGCCCTCGCGGCCGGCGTCGCAGGCGTTGATGACGCTGTCGACGTCCTTGCGATGGAGCAGCTTCTTCAGCTGGTTGTAGCGATCCTTGGAGTCGTTGATCGGTTTGAGCCCGAACTTCTCCGGGATGATCGGCAGTGTCTCCAGCCGCCAGTAGCCGTACTTCTTTTTGTCGATGTCCTCAGGCATCTCGAGCTCAACGACATGGCCGACCGCAGAGGAAATTACGTAATCGTCGTTCTCGTAGTGGTCGCCTTTTTTAGGGACCTTGCCGAGGGCGCGCGCGAGGTCTCCGGCGACGCTCGGCTTCTCGGCGATGATGAGGGTTTTGGCCATGAAGGGTTGCCAACTAGACCTCGTTCGCGCGGTTTGCAAGTCGGACCGGCCGACGGCGCCCGCCTAGGAGAGCTTGACGAAATATTTGCCGGGAAGCTGTTTCACGAGGTGTTTCAGCTCGAGGCGCAGAAGGACCGACGAAACGGTCGCGCTCGGTAAATCGGCCACGGTCGAGATGTGATCAATCGGCGTTTCGGTCGGATTGATCGCATCGTAAACGCGGCGCTCTTCGGCGGACATCTCTGGCAACACGCGCGCCCCGGTCGCGGGGATTTTTTGCTTTTCCGGGAGAAGAATCTGGAGGTCGTCGAGGATGTCAGCGGCTTCCATGACCAGCTTCGCGCCTTGCTGGATGAGGCGGTTGGAGCCGTGCGCGGTCGGAGCATTGATGTGACCGGGAATAGCGTAAACTGAGCGGCCTTGCTCGATCGCCTGCGACGCGGTGATGAGCGCGCCACTGTTCAGGCCGGCCTCGACGACGAGGATCCCGTGACTCCAGCCGCT
Source organism: Chthoniobacterales bacterium (assembly GCA_038234295.1). GTDB lineage: Bacteria > Verrucomicrobiota > Verrucomicrobiia > Chthoniobacterales > UBA10450 > Palsa-1392. Next base: position 94,001 of record JBBSUP010000001.1, on the reverse strand, counting down.
GATGATGCGATTGCGCATCGGAAAGGTCTGGCGATCGGGCTCCACGGTCATGGAAAACTCGGAGACGACCGCGCCGTTCCCGTCGCGGATTTTCTCCGCGAGCGGGGCGTTTTCCGGCGGGTAGAGATTTAGTAATCCAGAACCGATGACGGCAACGGTGCGACCTTTCGCAGCGATCGCGCCCTGATGCGCGGCGGTATCGATCCCGCGGGCCAGGCCGCTAATGATCGTGAGACCAGAATACGCGAGTTGATACGACAACTTCTTCGCGCACTCCGCGCCGTAATGGCTCGTGCGCCGCGAGCCGATCACGCCGATCGCATGTTGATCGCGCTCCGTGAGCTCGCCCCAGACGTAGAGCACGATCGGCGGCGCGTGAATCTCGCGCAGTTGCCGCGGATACGTTGGCGATTCCGCCGTGATCACCTCCGCGCCGAACTCACGGATCCGCGCGAGTTCCGCCGGGAGATCAACCGAGCTTTCCCAGCCCGCGATCTGCTCGGCGACTTCGTTCCCGATCCCGTCGATCGCGCGGAGCTCGCCGCGTTTCGCGGTCAGAATCCGCTCCGGCGTTTGAAACACGTCCAGCAACTTCCGCAACCGCACCGGGCCCATCTTCGGCACCATGTTCAGGGCGATACAGGCTTCGGTGCTGTTCATTCGGTTACGAAGCGAAGCAGAAACGCACGCGGACTCAGAGCAGGAATGAGCGAGTTCCGATAATCACGGACGTTCCGGGTAATGATGAATTGTGCTTCTCCCGACACCGCCGCGGCGACTTGAAGCGCGTCCTCGAAGTCGCTTATCCTCATCCCCAGGGCATTGCGAACCGACTCAGTACCTCCGCTCACAATCGCGGCGAACTCGAGCAACCCTTCCAGAAACGAACGCGCAAAAGTGGCCGAGCGAGCGGCGCTCAGAAGATAGTAAAGGTTCAAAACCGTGTGCCAGGCGATCAGGGGGGCCTGTGGGGTTTGATGACACCAGACAAGCAGGGCGCGGCTATCGGGCCCGAAATCCGCGCGACCGAGGGCAACATCCATCAGGACGTCGGTGTCGAGCAGGACCTTCAACGGTTGTGCACGTATTTCTGGAGCAGATAGGTGAGCCGGGGATCGTTAGGATCGGGGTCCGGCACTTTGAATTTCCCATACCAGCGGTCAGCGAAGGAATCGTGGCTCAACTTGCGAAACTGGTCCTCGACCATCTGCGACAGGGAAGTCCCATTGCGGCGAGCAAACTTTTTCGCCTCCGCGATGGCTTTGCGATCCACCGTCAGCGTCAGCTTCTCTTTCATGCACGTGCAAAATGCCACGAGCACGTGTGCGGTCAACGCTAAAACGGGATCTCGTCGTCGTCCGGTTCAGCAGGAGGCGCGTTCTTCGCAGGTGCGCTGCTGCTGCTGCTGCCGCGCGAACTGCCACCGCCAGAGGAGCGGGTGCGCGGGGGATCTTCCATGTCGTCGGAGATCGAGCGGCTACTGCTGCCACCGCCGCCTCCGCCGCCACCACCCGCGCCGTCGCGGGCGCCGATGAGTTGCATGCCTTCACCGACCACCTTGAGTTTGCTCCGCTTTTGGCCGGACGTTTTGTCGTCCCAGGTGTCGAGCTGGAGCCGGCCTTCGATGAAAACCGGGCGGCCTTTTTTCAGATACTCGCCTGCGATCTCCGCGGTGCGGCCCCAGAGCGTGACGTCGACAAAAGTCGTCTCTTCGCGCTTGTCGCCGCTCTCGCCGGAGAAGTAGCGATTAATCGCCATCCCGATTTCGCAGACCGCCGTGCCCTTCGGCGTGTAACGCACCTCGGGATCCCGCGTGAGGTTCCCCATGAGCATGACTTTGTTGAAATTGGCCATGCGACAGTCCTAGCGAATCTACTTCTCGGACGCGACTCTCTTTTTCGCCGGCTCGGCCTTTTTCTCGCGCAGCTTCTGGTAGTGCTGGCGGTAAACTTCGGGATCGAGCTTGAATTTCGAGCGCAATTTCGTGATCAGCTGCGAGTCGGCGTGGAAGATGAAGTTGACGTAGAAGCCGGCCTCGAGATCGCCCGCGACGTAGGAAAACTGCCGCTTATCCATCTTCTGGACCTGCTCGACTTTGGCGCCTTCTTGCTGAAACTCGGACTCGAGGCGGTCCACGATATCCTTCACTGCATCATCTTTGCCCTGCGTGTTGAGCACGATCAGAGCTTCGTAACGGTTGGTCATATTTCGGTGTTTTTGTTGAACTCATTCATCGCAGCATTTGCTCCTTTGTCGATGGCGCACTGCGCGGCGGCGGCGGCCCGGACGAGGGTTTCGTCGAGCACCTTCTTTTCTTCGTCGAAAAATTTCCCGAGCACATAATCGACCGCGCCATTGCCCGGCGGGGTGCCGATGCCGACCCGGAGCCGCGGGATCGCGTCGGTGCCGAAATGCTGGAAGATCGACTCGAGGCCATTGTGGCCGCCCGAGCTGCCGTGGGTGCGAATCCGGAGCCGGCCGAGCGGGAGAGCGAGGTCATCGAGCACGACGAGGATTTCTTCCGGGGCGATTTTGTAAAAGTTCGCGATCGCGGAGAGGGGCTCGCCGCTGCGGTTCATGAAGGTGGCGGGTTTTACCAAGATCACCTCGCTCTTGGCCCAGGCGGCGCCCCATTTTTCCGAGTAGTCCCAAGGCAATTTCCGCTCGTGCGCGAGGAGATCGAGCACCATGAAGCCGACGTTGTGACGGGTGCGCTGGTATTCGCGGCCGGGATTTCCCAAGCCGGCGACGAGACGGATCTTTTCCTCTCCTTCGCTCACAGGCGGTGCGCCGCGAAAGTTGTCATCCCGAGCAGAGCCCCGCGGAGGCGGGGCGGAGTCGAGGGATCCCGTCTAGTTGCCGTGAAGTTACGATTGCTCACTACCGAGGCTCGAAGATTCCGGGACCGAGCTTCACGGCAGCGCCACGGGTTCCCTCGACTCCGCTGCGTTCGCTCCGCTCTCTGCGCTTCGCTCGGGATGACCGGAGTGGCGGACGGACTCGGAGTGCAAGGGCTCGGGAAATCGGGCGCGCTACTTCTTCGCGTCTTTCGCACCACCCGCAGCCGCATCCGGCTCTTCCTTCTTCGCGGTGATCACTTCCGGCGCGGTCGGGGCTTCCGCCGTGACGGCTGGCTCCTCTGCCACAGTCGGGGCGACGACCGAGAACGCGGTCAGGTCAGGCTGCACACGGGTGGTGACGCCTTCCGGCAACGGCAGATCGCGCACGTGAATCGAGTCGCCGATGTTCAGCTTCGAGACATCGACGGAGATGGAATCGGGGAGATCCTTCGGGAGACACTCGATCTCGAGCGAACGGATGTTCTGCTCGAGCAAGCCGCCAAAAGTCTTCACGCCTTCCGCAATGCCGGTCGGCTCGAGCGGCACATCGGCCTCGATCATCTCGTCCATCGAGATGGCGTGGAAATCGACATGCAAAATATCGCCACCGAGGGGCGAATGCTGCACTTCCTGGAGGAGCGCGGTCCGGCTGCCTTCCCCCTCGATCTCGAGGTCGACGAGGACGTTTTCACCCGAGGCGTGGCTAAGAATGTTCGTGATATCGCGCTTGGTCACCTGGAGCGCCTGCGGCTCGGTCTTGCCGCCATAGATGATGGCCGGGACGAAACCTGCGGCTTTAATTTTGCGAACGGCGGAACGCCCGGTCGTGGATCGGCGGGTTGCGGTGAGTTTGATTTGTTTGGCCATGGTATCGGTAGGTAGCGCGCGCCTTAGTCGATGTTGAAGAGCGACGACACGGACTCATCATGATGAATCCGTTTGATGCTTTCGCCGAGCAGTTCAGAGACACAAAGCACCGTGGTCGTAAATCCTTCCACGGTGCGCACAGGCGTGCTGTTGGTCGTTATTAATTCCTTAATCTCGGACTTTTGCAACCGCTCGACCGCGACGTCGGCGAGAACCGCGTGGGCCACCCCGGCGTAGACGTCGAGCGCGCCGTTCTTCTTCAGGAGCACGGTCGCGGAGGTAAGCGTCCCGGCGGTCTCGGTGAGATCGTCCACCAGGAGCACGTCACAGCCGTCCACTTTACCGATGAGATATTGGGCTTCGGTCTCGGTCGCGCTCTTCCGCTGCTTGGCCACGATCGCGAGATTCACCCCGAGCGCTTGGGAGTAAGCGGAGGCCATTTTTAAGCCGCCGACATCGGGAGAAACGACGACGGTTTTGCGGGTCAACTTTTGGCGCAGATAAGGCAGGAGCACCGGCAGCGAATATAAATGGTCGACCGGGATATCGAAAAAGCCCTGTACCTGCTGCGCGTGCAGGTCCATCGTGAGGACGCGGTTCACGCCGGCAGCGGTGAGGAGGTTGGCGACCAGTTTGGCCGTGATCGGGACGCGCGGTTTGTCCTTGCGATCCTGGCGCGCGTAACCAAAAAACGGGATCACCGCTGTAATGCGATAGGCGCTCGCGCGTCGTGCCGCGTCGACCATGATGAGCAGCTCCATCAGGTGCTGGTTGGTCGGCGGACAAGTAGGCTGGACGATGAAAACATCGCGGCCGCGAATGTTCTCGTCGATCTTGATGTAGGTCTCGCCGTCCGGGAACGAAGAGATCGTCGCCGCGCCGAGCGGCACGCCGATGAACTCGCAAATCTTCTGCGCGAGATCGCGATTGGCGGTACCGGAAAAGACTTTGAGCTCGGGTTGGACGAGGGCCATACGGGAAAGGCGGCAACCTTGCGGTGGTCCGGCCGGATTGGCAAAAGAAAACGCGATACCGAATGGCTGGGTAGCGCCCACGTCTCGTGGGCTGGCGACGGTGTTCCACCGTCGCGAACTTTGCGAACAGGGTTGCCCTTCTCGTGAAGCTTTCGTCTAAAGGAAAGTTCGTCGCGGTGAAACACCGCGACCAGTCCACGAAACGTGGGCGCTACCCGGAGCGCCGCCCCGCGTTTCCCGTCAACCGGCGAAGGTCGCGCGGAGCTTCTCCTTCTTCTCTTCGCAATCTTCCTGGAGGCGCCGCAACTCGATCGACAACTGCTTCTGCAGGTTCTCGATCTCGTCGAAGTTTCCGCTCGTTTGCGCCGCGACGATCTGGCCTTTCAGGAAAAGTTCCTTCTCCGCGATCCGGGCCTTGTAGGTGGAATCGATCTCGGCGATTTCCGCTTTCTGCGCGTCGGTTAACGCCACCGTCGGTGCCTTTTTCTCCAGACGCTCCATCGCAAGTTCATAGGCGGATTTCATGGCGGGACAGTCTGGACTTGGCCGCTCCGCGAGGCAAGTTGCGCTTCCCCGATGGCCGGCAAAATCCAGATCATCAGCACCGATTTCGACGGCACGCTTGTCTGCCACGCAAGTGATCCCGTCTTCGATCGCGATTGCCTGCAGCTCATCGGCGAGCTGCAAAAAGAAGGCACGATCTGGGCGATCAACACCGGTCGTTCGGTCGGCATGCTCGAGGAAGGTCTCGCAGATTTCGCCTTCCCGGTGCTGCCCGATTTCATCCTCACGAGCGAGCGCGATATCTTCCGCCCGACCGCCGGCGGCTGGGAACCTTACGGTGATTGGAACGCACGGTGCGCCGAGGCGCACGCCGAGCTTTACGAGAGCGCGTCGTCGGTGCTCGCGGAGGTGGTGGATTTTGTCGGGGAAAAAACGAAAGCGCGCGTGATCTACGAGGCGGAAGGACCGGCCGGCCTGATCGCGACGAGCGAGGAAGAGATGGATCAGCTGACGCATTTCATCGATCGCGCCCGGGAGAAAGCGCCGAAATTTAACTATCAGCGGAACACGATTTACTTGCGCTTTTGCCACGCCGATTACCACAAGGGCGCGGCCCTCGCGGAGTTGTCGCGCCTAACGAACGCGCCGAAGAGCGCGATCTTTGCCGCGGGCGATCATCACAACGATCTCTCGATGCTCGACGGCCGCTACGCCGCGATGCCGGCCTGCCCCGCGAACGCGATCGCGGAAGTGAAAGAGACGGTACGCCGCGCCGGCGGCTGGGTCGCCGAAAAGGAAACTGGCGCCGGCGTGCATGAGGCGTTGCGGCATTTCCTCGCCTAACGAGGCGACTTCGCTGCGGTCATCCCGAGCGGAGCGCAGCGCAGTCGAGGGATCCCGTGGCGTTGCTGGGAAGCTTCGCTCACGGATGGTGGCGACGGAGGCGGACGGAAACCCGGCGGGATCCCTCGACTTCATTCCGCTGCGCTCCATTCCGCTCGGGATGACTGCGGATGCGGCCTAACGACCACCGAGCTTCATCCGCTCATCTTCCGCGAGCACTTCGCCGAGCGGGTCCCAGCTCACCTCGCTGTCCATGTCGTGAAAAGCGTGCAGGTACACCGCAACTGCCTCAGCCGGATATTTCGCGACGAGCTCGTCGACCGCGGTCTGCAGCTTTTCCTTCGGCGGCGAATCGGGCAGCGTCTCGACCGTGCCGTCGTCGTCGCGCTTGATCCCGACCGAATCGAGGAAATCGCAGAGCATCGGTTTCTGTGCGCCGAGAAGCCAGGCCTGGAGCAGATGCGCGGCGAGCGTGTCGCTGATTTTGCGACTGAGCGCGCCTTGCAACCAAACCGCGCGTTCGTTAGGCGGTTTTCGCTCGATGAAGACGGCGCGAAGTTTGCGCTGGTTCGCGAGGCCCTGGATGGCGGCCTTGAGCACCGGCTTCTGTTCCTGCTGCAGGTAGCGAAAAATTTCCGCCGCGAGCGCCGGCGACATCTGCTCAAAAAGTTCGTGGGATTTCATCGATGGATCTCTGCGACCGCCGACGACACAACATCGGGTGCGCCCTCGGCGCGACTGTTTTTCAGCGCGAAAGTATTCGTCATATAAGTGAGCAGAAGCACCCAAAAAACCAGGGCGAGACTGAAGAGCGGGAACTGCAGGGGCAGCGGGAGCGAGTAGATGATCGCCATCATCGGAATCCAAACGGCCCAGGTTGCGCAGAGCGTGGGGACGATTTTTTCGCGGTAATGTTGCCAGCGAAAGGCGCGGCCTAACGAGTCCCAGGTGAAGCCGCTGTTTTTCCATTCGTAGGTGAGCACACCGAAGGGCGCGGCGAAAAAGGGGTTGTAGCCAAATTGATCGACGCAGACTTTGGCGAGCACGACCGGGAGAGTGACGACGTTGCCGAGCCAGGCGGCTTCGCTGCGATAAAGCAGATCGACGAGCGAGCCGTCGATCGCCCAGATCGGGATGGTGAAAAGCAGATTGCGCAGGTTCCTTTTCGTGAGGCGCCAGCGCTGGAAAAAGGCGACGACGAAAAGCTCCGGCAGCACCGCGCCGGCCAGCACGGATGCGACGAGGACGAAGGCAAAACCGCAGCGCGCCTTGTAGACAGCCAGTGCATCCAGCGCCGCGTGCGCCGGCGGGCTCACGGAGTAGGCGATGAGGAGCGCAAGCATGAGCGCCTGAATGAAAAGCGCCGGAACGAGATTCGCGCGGGCAGCTTCCCAGCCGAGGGCGAACGGGCTTGGGCGACGGGTGCGATTCATTTTTCGTTCCGGACTATGGCGAGGGCGGGAGCAAAATAGCGGTCATCCCGAGCGCAGCGCAGCGGAGTCGAGGGATCCCGCTGGGTTTCTGGAAAGCCTTCGAGGCGGATCTTCACAGAAGCGCGACGGGATCCCTCGACTTCGCTGCGCTGCGCTCGGGATGACCAGTGTCTGCGCTTCAGAACAGCTGCGGCTGGTCGTCGTCCGGATGGGGCTGGCCCATGATCTCGCGAATCTTCTCGAGCATCTCCCGGAAATCATACGGCTTCTGGATCGTGTCGATGACGCCCGCGCGCAGAATCTCCGAGCGCAGGTTCGGCTCGAGATAACCGCTCGCGACAATCGCGCGCACGTTTGGTTTCAGCTCTTTCATCTTCAGGAAAACTTCGCGGCCGCCAAGCTTGGGGAGACCGAGATCGCAAACGACGAGGCCGATCTCGTCCTTGTGCTCGGTGAACATTTCCACCGCTTCGAGTCCGTCTTTTGCGGCGAGCACGCGGAAGCCGTCGCCCTCGAGCATGAGCACGCCGAGCCCGCGGATCATTTCCTCGTCTTCCACGAGCATGACCGTCCGGCCGCGTTCGTGCGGTCGCGCGAGAGCCTGCCCGCCTTCGGTGCCGGCGGGGTCGGCGCTCTGCTCGAGCGGCAGGTAAACGCTGAAGGTGGTGCCGTAACCGACCTCGCTGTCCACCTGCACAAAGCCGCGGTGATTATTGACCACGCCGTAGACGACGGAAAGACCGAGACCGGTGCCTTTGGCGCGCTCTTTCGTGGTGTAGAACGGCTCGAAAATGTGCGGCTTCACCTGTTTGCTGATGCCGCTGCCAGTGTCGATCACGCGGATGCAGGCGTAGCGCTCGGCGTTCACCCCGGTGAAATGTTCTCCGAGCTCGACGCCGGACGTCGTCGTGCTCTGGAGGGTAATCGTGCCGCCGTCGGGCATCGCGTCGCGCGCATTCACGCAAAGGTTCAGAAGCACCTGGTGAATCTGGCTGCGGTCCGCTTTCAGCTTCGGTAGATTGCTCTGGAGATGGACGACGAAGTCGATCGTCTTCGGGAAGGTCGCGCCGAGCATGTTCTCCATCTCGCGGAGGAGACTGTTGAGATCGAGCGCGGCGAACTGCGCCTCGGTCTGGCGCGCGGAAGTGAGGAGCTGCTGGACGAGCGCGGCGCCGCGTTCGACCGCTTCGCGGATCACCCTCGTCGCTTCGGTGACCTGTTCGGGATGGGCCTGGGGATCTTCGATCCGCGTGGTGTAGCCGAGGATGATGGCGAGGATGTTGTTGAAGTCGTGCGCGATCCCGCCGGCGAGGGTCCCGAGGCCTTCCATCTTTTGCGCCTGAATGAGTTGCTGCTCGAGGCGCTTGCGTTTCGTGTCATTAAAAAGGTAGCCCTTCACCTCGGTCATCTGGCCTTCCGCATTGAAGGTGGCAGTGAGCCGCGCTGCGACGTAAACGGCGTCGCCGTCGCGCTGGTGCATCTCAAGTTCGTCGCGCTCCACGCTCTCGTTAGGCCGGATTCCCGCGATCAGATCGAGGCCTTCCTTTTTCGTGCGCAGCAAGGAGAGGAAGTTGGCGTTTTGCGCTTCCTCGACCGAGTCGAAGCCGAAGATGCGGGCGAACGCGGGGTTGCAGGCGTTGATCGCGCCATCCGGTTTCATGATGAAGTTGCCGGTCAGATCTTCATCGACGAAACGCCGGTAGCGTTCTTCGCTCCGGCGCAGGGCCTCGGCCGCGCGCACCCGGTCGGTCACGTCCGCATTGATCTGGAGCCAGGGCGCGTCCGGTTTCGTGTCGGTCAGGGTCCAGCTGCTCGCGACCACGATCTCGACGCCGTCGCGCCGGGTCTGCCAAAGCTCGCCTTCCCAATGGTCTTCGGCGCGGAACGTTTCCTTGAGCCAGCCGAGGGTCTCGGCGGCGCGGGTTTGCAGGAGCTCGTCGACGTTGCGCCCGAGCGCTTCCTCGCGGTTCCAGCGGTAGATGCGTTCGGCTCCGCGATTCCAATAGGTGATCGCGCCGCCCGCGTCGCAAATGATGATGGCGTCGCTCGCGAGATCCAAGAGCTCGGCGTGCTGCAGCAGATCTCGGCGAATGTTTTGCAGGTCGCGCTGGGCGCGGGACTCGTTCAAGGCGCGCCGGACGGCCGGGCCGAGCTTGGTCGGATATTCCTTAAGGACGAAATCATTCGCGCCCGCGTGCAGGGTGGCGATGCCGGCATCGGGATGGCTCACGCCGATGACGAAGATGAAGGGAACGCCGGGCCGTTTCTCGCGAGCGAGCGCGAGCGGGTCGAAACCGTTCATGCCCGGCGGCTGATCGGAAAGGATCAGGTCGATCTCGGGCCGGGCGAGGGCCGCAAGATATTCGGCCTTTGTCTCGGCCGGAAAAATCGTGCACTCCACGCCATCGCGGGTGAGCTGGTCGCGGACGGCGCTGGCGTCGACCGGGTTAGCTTCGAAGTGGACAATCTGGAGCGAAGGCATGCGATTTTCCACTCGTCGCACGTTCACCAAAGGCATGCCAGAGGCATCCCGTGCTTTCCCGCGCTGCCGTTTAGGGCATACCGAGCTCGGTCGCCATTTCCGGTGGACCGTCGATCCCGGTCTCTTGTGATTGCAGGTAAGTTCTCCCGCGATAGAACATGGCGAAGACCACGAACACCACCGCCGCGACGAACATGAGCGCGGCGAAGAAGAGGAAATATTGCTGGTCATTCATCTTCACCGAGCCGTCGGCATTCCGGATGAAATAATTCACGCCCGCGGTGAAAAGGTTGCCCATCGAAACGGTGAAGAGCCAGAGCGCCATGACCGCGCTCTTCATCTTGTTCGGCGCCTGGGTGTAGGAAAATTCCAAGCCGGTGATGGAAACCATCGTTTCGCCTAACGTCAGGATGACATAGGCGAGAAATTGCCAGTTCACACTCGGCGTGCCGCCCGCGTCGATCAGTTTTTGGATATGCCAGATAACGACGTAACTGCCGGCCGTGAGGAAAAGGCCGATGCCGATTTTGCGCAGCGGCGTGAGGGTGAAAACCTTGTCCATCAGCGGATAGAGAAGGTAATTCACGATCGGAATGAAGATCAGGATCAGGATCGGATTCGCGGTCTGGACCTGCGAGGGCAGGAGCGTCATTCCAAACCAATGCAGATCCATGTGCTGCGCCTGCAACGTCCAGGAGCCGCCACTGCTCTGATCCCAGAGCGACCAGAAGACCGCGACGAAGACATAAACGATCGCCAGCCGCCCGAGCGCACCGAGACCTTCGCGGCTGAAAGTTTGCTTCAGAAACCCGAGGCCGGCGGGCGGGATGTGGACGAATTTCTTGCGACCAGCCCAAAAGAAAACCGTCGCCAGCGCCATCATGATGCCGGGCAACCCGAAAGCCCATTTCGGACCCCAGTTCGGGCTGTTGAGCAGAAACGGGCAGGCAATCGTGGAGATGAACGAGCCCGCGTTGATCGAGAAGTAGAACCAGCCAAAAACCTTGGTCAGAAGGTGCTCGTTCGACTCGCCGAACTGATCACCGACGTTCGCAGAGACGCAGGGCTTGATCCCGCCGGCACCGAAGGAAATCAGCCCGAGGCCGAGGAGGAGACCCATCCGGGTGTCGTTCAGCGCGAGCGCGAAATGGCCGAAGGTGTAAACGATCGAGAGCCAAAAGATCGTCTGGTATTTCCCAATAAAACCCTCGGCCAGGATGGCGCCGAGGATCGGGAGAAAGTAAACCGCCGCGACAAAGAGGGCGAAATACTGGCGCGCTTCCGCATCGCCCATCTGATCGGCCGCGCCGCTGCTTGTGACCAGATACTGCGTCATGAACACGATCAGGATCGAGCGCATCCCATAGAAGGAGAAACGCTCCGCCGCCTCGTTCGCGATGATGTAAGGGACGCCCGGCGGCATCGTCTTGATGTTCGGGGGAGTGGTCGCGTATCCGGTTTTGGCCATGGCGTTTATTTCTCGTTAGGCGAGGAAAGCGCGGTGCTTTTCCGTCGTCGTTAGGGCTTGTTCGGGAAAAAATCGGCGGGTGTCGGCGAAGACACCGGCGGCGTCGGGAAGGCCAGCTTGGCCTGCTCGTGGCGAGCATCGAGGGGATGCATGTGCTCCTGCTGGACCTCAGGCATCTCGCCCGGGTGATGTCGTTCGCAGGAATTAAAGACGAGAAGGAAAGCGGCCAGCGCGCAGAGCGGAAGCAATCGGAACATGCGCCGGGAGATTAAAGGGCGCCCCGCGCGCGGCGCAACAAAAAGATTGGCGCGCGGAATCCGGTTACCTAGCCTCCGCGACATGATGCGCTGGGCCAGTTTTGCTTTGCTCCTGGTCGCTCTCGGTTTTTCGGCCTGTAACACCGTGCCAAAACTGCCACCGAACCCGCCTCTCACAGTGGCCGGATACAAAAGTGCGATGGAAGATCGGCTTGGCCCGATCTGGTATCGAGCGGTCAGGGCGGACCATCGAGTCACGGTCGGAACGGTGAAGCTAATCTTTGACTTTCCCGCCACCGGTGGCCGGGTCCAAAATATCAAAGTCATCTCGAACACGGGCGGGAGCGTGGATGAAATGGTGGCCCGGCTTGCGGTCGACCGGCTGCGCGTGCCGGCACTTCCTGCTGAGCTGCTCCAGGCGTTGGGGAAGGATCATCTGGCCTGCGAAGAAAGCTTCACCATTTTCCAGAACCCCGATTCCTCGCCGCCACCGAAGCGCTAGACGGGAGTTTGCCTAACGACCACACGACTCCGGGTAGCGCCCACGTTTCGTGGGCTGGCGACGGTGTTCCACCGTCGCGAACTCTCCTTAAAGCGCGCCATCTCCCTGGCGCCCGCGTGGACAGGAAAGTTCGTCGCGCTGAAACAGCGCGACCAGCCCACGAGACGTGGGATCGACCCGGCGTTGCGTGCCTTCCGGACGGCTGTCAGTTTAACGGCATGGCGCACAAACTCTTTCGGGCTGCTTTCCTGCTCGCTCTTTGCCTAACGATCGCGCCGCCTCCGCTCCGCGCGGCCGATGCTCCCGCCGCGAAGCCGCGCAACCTCACCGAGAAAGACCTCTTCGATTTCGTCTGGATCGGCGACCCGCAGCTCTCGCCCGATGGCGCGCAGGCCGTTTACGTGCGCGTGGTCGTGAACAAAAAGAAGGACGGTTACGATACCTCGCTCTGGATCGTGCCCACCTCCGGCGCAGAGCAGCCGCGGCAGCTCACGAGCGGCCCGCACGACAGCGGCTCGCGCTGGTCGCCGGATGGCAAGTTCCTTGCCTTCATGCGCGCGACGGAAGCGGATGGGAAGCCGCAGGCGCCGCAGCTTTGCCTGCTCCCGCTCGCCGGCGGCGATGCTTTTGTTTTCACCGACCTGCCGAAAGGCGCGGGCGGTCCGGTCTGGTCGCCCGATGGGAAGACGATTCTCTTCGCGAGCAGCTCGAATCCTGACGATCTCGCGAAGGCCGCCGCGGAAAAGAAGAACCCGAAAAAAGCGGACGCGGAAGAGGACCGCGAGAGCGACGTCCATGTCATTACGCGCGCAGTCTATCGTGATAATAGCGAAGGTTACCTCGACCCGAAACGGCCGCAGCATCTCTGGTTGATCGACGCCCCGCAGAGCGCCGCGGAGAAGCTCGAGCCGCGGCAGCTCACGAGCGGACGCTTCGATGAAGGCGATGCCTTTTGGTCGAAGGATGGCGCGCAGATTTATTTCACCACCAATCACGACGACGAGCCGTATTTGAACCTCCCGAAGACCGAGCTCTACTCGGTCCCGGCGAAAGGCGGCGCGGCGAAGCTGCTCCGCACCATCCCGATGGGCACCGGTCCGCTCGTGCTCGGGCCCGACGGCAAAACGGTCGCCTTTATCGCTTCGGTGAATGAGCCGGTGAAATCGTACACCGAGTCCGACCTCTGGACGCTCGATCTCACGGCCGACGAGGATCCGCGCAACCTCACCACCGGTTTCGACTACGACGCCGGCGGCAGCGTCTTCGGCGACAACGCCGCCCCGCGCGCGCTTGGCGGCAACCGCCCGGTTTGGTCGGCCGACGGCAAAAGCATTTTCGATATTTACGCGAAGGAAGGCCAGACGCAGCTCGCGTCGTTCGATGTCGCGACCGGCAACGTCACCGACCTCACCCGCGGGAAGCAGGCGGTGCTGCGTTATGCCTTCGCCGCGGATGGGAACAAGTTCGTCTACCTCGTCTCCACGCCGACCCGGATTAACGACCTCATCTGCCGCGACCAGCCCGGCGCGGAGGCGCGCCAGCTCACGCACGTGAACGACGCTCTCTTCCGCCAGCTTCGGCTCACCGAGCCGGAGGAAATCTGGTACGAGAGCTTCGACGGCAAACGCATCCAATGCTGGGTCCAGCGCCCGCCGGACTTCGACCCGGCGAAGAAATATCCGCTCATCCTGAATATCCACGGCGGCCCGCATACCGCCTACGGCTACATCTTCGAGCACGAGTTCCAATGGATGGCGGCGAAGGGTTACGTCGTGCTTTATCCGAACCCGCGCGGGAGCACCAGCTATGGGCAGGAGTTTGGAAACATCATTCAGTACAAATATCCGGGCGACGATTTCAAAGACCTCATGGCCGGCGTGGATGAGCTCGTTAGGCGCGGCGGGATTGATGAGAAAAAGCTCGGCGTCACCGGCGGCAGCGGCGGCGGACTTTTAACGAACTGGGTCGTCGGTCACACCGATCGTTTCGCGGCGGCGGTAGCGCAGCGCGACATCGCGAACTGGGCGGACTGGTGGTACACGGCCGACTTCACGCTCTTCCAGGCAAACTGGTTCAAGACGCCGCCGTTCCTCGATACGGAAGGCGATTACGCGGCGCGTTCGCCGATTACCTACATCAACAACGTGAAGACGCCGCTCATGCTCGTGCTCGGCGAAGACGACACGCGCACGCCGCCGGGAGCGGGCGGCGAGCAGATGTTTCGAGCACTAAAATTCCGCAAGATCCCGACGGTGATGGTGAAGTTTCCGGGGGAAACGCACGAGCTTTCGCGCTCCGGCAAGCCCTGGCACCGGGTCGAGCGCTTGCAGCACATTGTGGGGTGGTTCGACCACTGGCTGAACGGCGTCGCCAAACCGGAATATGAAGTCGCGCCGAAGGATGCGGAGGGGATGAAAGAGAGACAGGATTAACAGGATTTACAGGATTGGGGCAGGGAAGATTTCGCGCACCAAAGTCTTCACAAAAATCCTGCATAATCCTGTAAATCCTGTCTAATTCCCGCCGTCACGCTTGTCACAGCAGCAAGCCTTTGCGAACCTGTCCCGATGCGCATCCCGAAGCAAAACTACGCCGACATCGAACGCATCATTGAATTCGATTTCGTTCGCGCCACCGAAGCCGCCGCCCTCAATGCCCTGAAATGGCTCGGACGCGGCGAGAAAGAAAAAGCCGACGCCGCGGCCTGCGACGCGATCCGCGGGATGTTCGATCTCATGAACATCTGCGGCGAAGTGGTCATCGGCGAGGGGATCAAGGATGACGCGCCCGGCATTTTCAAAGGCGAACAACTCGGCATGTGGCTCCCGGGTTCGCCGCAGTTTGACATCGCGCTCGACCCGATCGACGGCACCACGAACATCGCGAAAGGCGCCCCGAATTCGATCGCCTGTATCGCAGCCGCGAGCCCGGAAAAAGGCGTGAAGCTCGCCCTTCGCGACATCCCGTCATTCTACATGATGAAGCTCGCCTATGGGCCGTCGGTCATCCGGAGCATGAAGATTTCCGGGATCGATTCCTTGAAACTGGAGAGCCCACTCGAGGAGACGCTCATCACCGTGGCGAAGGCGTTAAACAAACGCGTGCAGGATGTCGTGGTCATGATCCTCGACCGACCGCGCCACAAAAAAATCGTGGCCGAAATTCGCTCCGTCGGCGCGTCGCTCCGCATGATCGGGGATGGCGATATCGCCGCGGCGATGGCTCCCGCTTATCCGGAAAGCGGGATCGATCTTTACGTCGGCATCGGCGGTTCGCCCGAGGCGGTCTTGGCGGCGGCGGGAATTAAGTGCCTCGGCGGCGACATGCAGTGCATGATGTGGCCGCGCGATGAAGCCGAGCGCAAGGAGTTGATCGACGCCGGGCACGAAGCCGATCTCAATCGCGTCTTTTTCGCCGACGACCTCGCGAACGGAAAGAACATCATCTTCTGCGCGACCGGCATCAGCGACAGCGCGCTGCTCCGCGGGGTGAAATCTCAAGGCCCGAACGCAATCACGCACTCGGTGTTGATGCGCGCCAAGAGCAAAACCGTCCGCTTCATCCGCGCTTCGCACGATCTCCAGAGCAAGACGATCCGGCTCCGCTCCGACAACCGCGAGCACGGCCTGTAACCTTTCGCCAAGCTCACGCTCGACACGCGCGCGCTTCCCTGTTCAACTGCAAAAAAAACCAGCCAGACCTTCCTATGAAACAAGTACCCAAAAGCGAACTGTCGCCAGACAATGGCGCAATCATCGACACCAAATGGATCGTGGAGCCGTTCCGATACCATGCCTCCGCGGTCGGCAAATCGGACCATCCGCCGGTAGCGGGCAACATCCAGTTGCCCGAGGTGATCGTTTTCGATCACGCTGGCTTCCGAGGCGCGTACGCGCGGACGAATCTGAGCTTCCATTTTCTTGGCGATTTCTGGAACGATCGCATTAGCTCGCTCATCGTGGTCAGTGGCGTCTGGCGTTTCTACCGGGACGATCATTACAAAGGCGATCACTGGGATCTTGGCCCGGGGTTCTACGAAAGCTTCTTCGCCGAAGCCGGCCCGGATGATGTCGTGAGCTCGTTCAAGGCGATCGCCCTGACCTGAGCGCCTAACGAACGGCTCGACGGGCGGACGAATTTTTGGAAAGGACGATGCGAACGCGACTGCGCTGCTGGGTCTTGGTGTGTTCGCTCGCACTCGGCGGCGTCTTCACCGCTCAGGCCGAGCTGCCGAAGCTCACCGGGAGCTGGCGCGTGGAGATTCGCTTCAGCGGCGGGGAAAACCGAGCGGTCGGCTTCGAGGCTCGCGCGGAAGGGAAGGGAACTCTCGTTCCGCTGGTCCCCGCGCCGAACCAAGCCGGCCCTGCCGAAACGCCGGCGGCAGTTTGGAGTTCGGACGACAAAGGGGTCGTCACCATCTCTGGTCCGGTGACTTTCCCGCTCGGAAACATCGGTCTGCTTCGCGGCACGCTGGTTTTAAAAGGCACTCTGCAACCCAACGGCGCGATCGGCGGTGCCGCTAATTTCTTCCCCGCAGATCAGGCCCCGGCCAAGACCGAGCCGACGAAAACCGGCACCTTTTCGGCGACGCGAACGGGCGAATAGCTCGCTCGGCGACAGAGCCTTGCACGATTGTAAGGAGAAAGAGATCGCTAAGCGGCCGCTTGGTCTGGTACTCCTCGCGCGGACCGGGGTTCCTGGTCGCTCGATTAACCACATCACCAACTATGAAAAAGAATATCAATTCACAAACTGCCTTCTTCTACCTGCGAACGTCGCTCGGCCTGCTTCTGATGCTCGCCGGGGTCTTCCTCGCGGTCCTGGGCATGGGCCAATACAAGGCCGTCGCACAGGAAAATGAGGAGGCCGAAGCCGGCGTCGCTTCCGCGCTAGTGCCCCCGCTCTTCGATTGCTCGCAGACCAATGCGCTCAACATCGACAAACAGGAAAACCTCCGTGCTGGAGCAATCGCCATCTTTTGCGGCCAGGCGCAAGGCGGGTCGCCGACGACCTTCGACACGTCCCGGCTCGTTCAGGAGATGTTGGCGCCTCTCTTCGGCGGCACCGATGTCGATGCGATTACCGGCACCGATAGTATTACTCATCCTACTCAGTCGGAGACCTACACGACATCCAATCCGGATAATCCGAACCAGATCTTCATTGCCTATAACGACTCCCGCACTGCGTCGGGCAATTATTCCGGCGGATCCGTCTCTTCGGACGGTGGCGCGACCTTTACCCGGCTGACTCCCAACCCGTTCTCTACGGGCCACGGGACGAACTTTGGTGACCCAGTTGCTCTTTTTCAGAAAAAGACCGGCACCTTGTATGCGATTTGGCTCGCGACCGGCTGCGGTGGACAGGGCATGGGCGCCTGGACTTCTACCGACGGCGGCAACACTTGGGCAGTTGGTGCTTGCGTTCATAGTGGCGGCGCCGACGACCGTGAGTCTGGCTGGGTCGACAACGATCCGAACAGCCCGTTTTTCGGGCGCATGTAGATCTCCTGGAACGATTTCAATGTGGGCGGCGGCGCCTTGTTCGTCACCTTCTCCGATAACGGTACCACTTGGACAAAGGTGCAAGTCACCTCGGGCAGCCCCTTCATTCGCGACGTCCAGATCACTGGTGATCTTGCAGGTAACGGCAACGTCTACCTCGCCGGCATGAACGAAAACAACGGTGGCTTCCCGCACAACGATAACAACCTCATCTTCAAGTCCACCAACGGCGGTGCGAGCTTTACTAACACCTATACGGGCCCGGGCTTTCCCGGACCAGGTGTGATCGCGGTCGGTTACTTCGCCTGCATGTTTCCCGACGGCGGCGGCTTCTGGCGGCATGAAGGTTGGGGCCAACCTGCAGCCTTCAACGACGTCGTTCACCTCGTCTATTCCCAGCATGGCGCCGGCAGTGATGCGGGCGACGTCTACTACATCCGCTCAACCGACGGTGGTGTGACCTTTGCCGCGCCCTTTAAGTTGAACAGCGACACCACCACCCGTCCGCAGTGGCAAGTCAACGTCTCGGCCAGCCCAAACGGCACCGTACTTGCAACTTGGTACGACGGACGCGACAGCACCAACTGCGTCAAGGGTAATCCGACCGTGCCGTGCTACTCGATGTGGTCGCGCAAGTCCGCCGATAACGGCCAGACTTGGTCGGCTGACGAGATGCTCTCGGACGTGCAGAGCCCGCTACCCGGTCAACCTGACGCCACGGTGCAATCGACTTACGCCGGCGATTACGACTACGGCAGCGCCACCGCCAGCAGACACTACACCTCGTGGACGGATGGGCGCGTGCCGATCAGCAATCAATCCCAGCAGGACGTCTTCACCGACCAGGAATCGGCCGGTGCGATGACGGCAAACATCACGCTCTCGGCCCGCCTGCGTCAGCGGAATGGCCGGTCGCAGGTGCTGCTCCGCTGGGATCCAGCCGACGGCGGAAACATGAACGTCCTCCGCGATGGCAACATCATCCAGACCACGCCTGACGACGGCAGCACGAAGGACAACGTCGGCACCGCGACTGGGAACGTCGTCTATCAGGTCTGCGAGACTGACACCGGTAACTGCTCGAACCAGGTTACCGTCAGCATTCCGTAGTCCGAGAAGATAAACACGAAATTGCTTCCGGGCGCCGTCCCATCCGGCGCCCGGGAGAGCCGCGAGAGAGCTCGCGGATCACAAGGCATCCCGCGAGGACGTGGGATGCTTTTTCGCGCTGTAGACGCTTCGCTCTGCGAAGCGCGGGAACACGCTCCGACCGGTTCTCGCGCCGACGATTGCCCCCGCGCCTCCCAGAGGGAGGCGTCTACAACGGCGTGCGGCGAGGTCACCGAGCCATCCACCTGGGCAATGCTCCTGGCCGGTGCCGGGCTCCTTGGCTTCCGCCTCCTGCGCCGCCGCGCGGCTTAAACCCGAGCAGGAAGGTATTCAGATCGCGCTCACCTCGGGGACGGGGCGAGCGCGTTTTTCTTTTTAGCCCTGCCGCTAACACGGCCGCGGCCGCGTTTCGGGCCGTTTGTTTAGCGACGCGTCGTCGTCCAACTGGAGAAAAAATTATGTCTAAAGCAGCCTTTATTATTCTCGCCGCGGGCGATACCCACGAGAGCCTCGGCCGCGTGGTCAATGCCTTCATGGGCGCGCTCGAATATAGCAAGGAAGGCGATGGCGAGGCACGCATCATCTTCGACGGCGCGGGGACACAAGCAGCCGCGGCCTTTGCGAAGAAGGATCACAAATACAACGAGCTGTTCGAGAAGGTGCGCGGGCAGATCGAAGGCGCCTGCAGCTATTGCGCGGGCGCGTTTGAAGTGACCGACCAGATCAAGGAAGCCAACATCACCCTGATCGACGAGTTCAAGGGCCATCCCAGCTTCAAGAAGTTGATCGACGACGGCTATCAGGTGCTCGTGTTTTAGCGGCGGTTATCCGGCGCTCCCCGCCCGGGATTCGTTAGGCAAAGCGTCCCGCGAGCTGCCGACGGTCGCAGGCTGGTGAATCAGGCCGGGCGCGCGCTCTGGGAAAAAAAAGCGCGCCGAAAACTGCTCCGCGCCGTTTGCTTATGGAAGCCTCTCTTGCAATCTCTTCCCATGGCCGACCGGAGACCAACTGCCAGCACCCCTGCGCACCTGACCGAGGAGGAGTATCGCCTCCTCTGGGAGACCTCCACCGACGCAGTCGTGATCCTCGATCGCGAGAGCACGATCCGGTATGCGAATCCCGCCGTGGCCGACGTCTTCGGCTACCGGCCCGAGGAGATGATCGGCCAGAAAATTTCCCTGGTGCAACCTGAACGTCTCCGCGAACCACACCGGAAGGGGCTAGCGCGTTACCTCGCGACCGGCGTGAGGAAGTTAAACTGGCGCGCGGTCGAGGCCGCCGGTCTGCATCGGCTGGGTCACGAATTTCCGATCGAGATTGCCTTTAGTCACCTCTCCCATGAAAAGGGCGATTTCTTCGCGGCTTTCATCCGCGATATCTCCAACCGCAAGCAGGCCGAGGAAGCGCTCCGCGTGGGCCGCGTGCGGATGGATTTAGTGCTCGAGGGGGCCGATGTCGGCCTCTGGAACTGCCCGCTGCCGCTCGGGCAATTGGAATGGGATGCGCGCGTGAAACGCCATTTCTGGTTGGACCCGGAGGCGGAAGTTACGCTCGAAGTCTTCTTTGAGCGCATGCATCCGGACGATCGCGAGCGGGTCCGCGGCGAGATGGAGGTAGCGCTCGCTGGCCGGAGCACTTACGAGACGGAATACCGCACGGTCTCGCCCGCGAGCGGCGCGGAGAAGTGGATTCGCGCCATCGGCAGCGTCTTCTCCGATGACGCGGGAAACCAGATCGGTTTCGACGGCATCACGATCGATATCACCTCACGGAAAAACGCCGAGGTCGAACGCGAAGCGCTCCTCATGAGCGAGCGCGCCGCGCGCACCGAAGCCGAGCGCGTCAGCCGGACGAAGGATGAATTCCTCGCCACGCTCTCGCACGAGCTCCGCACGCCCTTGAACGCGATCGTCGGCTGGTCGCAGCTGCTCCGGAGCGACGGCACGCCGAGCTCCGAGGATCTCGCGGAGGGATTAAAAGTGATCGAGCGCAACGCGCGCGTGCAGGCGCAGCTGATCGAGGACCTGCTCGATATGAGCCGCATCATCTCCGGCAAAGTGCGCCTGAACGTGCAGCCGGTCGATCTCGCGGAAGTGCTCGATGCCGCCGTCGCCTCCGTGGCGGCCGCGGCGGAGGCGAAAGGGATTCGCATCCAGAAAATCGTGGAGCCGCTCGCCGGCCCGGTCATGGGTGATCCCTCGCGGCTCCAGCAGGTGGTGTGGAATCTCCTTTCCAACGCGATCAAGTTCACCCCGAAAGAAGGCCGCGTGCAGGTCGTCTTGAAGCCGGTGAACTCGCACCTCGAGATCGTGGTCAGCGACACCGGTGCGGGAATTAAGCCGGAGTTTTTGCCGCATGTCTTCGAGCGTTTCCGCCAGGCGGATGCGACCACGACGCGGCGCTACGGCGGCCTCGGTCTCGGTCTCGCGATCGTAAAGCACCTTTCCGAAATGCATGGTGGCGAAGTGCGTGCGGCGAGCCCGGGCGAGAATCTCGGCGCGACCTTTACGGTGCTGCTGCCGCTCCCGATCGCGCATCAGCACGAGACGCCGGCGCGGGTTGAGCGGGAACACCCGCGCGCGGCCCGCGGCCCGTCCATGGAATGCCCGCCCGCGCTCGACGGCGCGCACATTCTCGTGGTCGATGATGAACGCGATTCGCGCGCGCTCGTGAAACGGATTCTCGAGGAATGCGAGGCCATCGTCACCGTCGCCGCCTCCGCGGAGGAAGGTCTGGCCGCGCTCGCGCGCCAGAAAACCGATGTCCTTATTTCCGACATCGGAATGCCCGGAACCGACGGTTACCAATTCATCCGCGCCGTGCGCAAACTAAGCGAGGAAGCCGGCGGCAAGCTTCCCGCGATTGCCTTAACCGCCTTCGCGCGCTCGGAAGATCGCCAGCGCGCGATGCTCGCTGGTTTCGACATTCACATCGCGAAACCGGTCGAACCCGCCGAGCTTATCGCCGTCGTCGCGCGACTCGCGCGGAAGGTGTAAGCGCGTTGCCGCGCGAAGGGGGCGTCTAACAACTCGGTCATTCCGAGCGAAGCGCAGCGCAGTCGAGGAATCCCGTCGCTTTTCGTAGAAGCACACCAACGAAAGCTGCACAGAAACGCCCCGGGATCCCTCGACTCCGCCCCGCTGCCGCGGGCGCTCCGCTCGGGACGACACGCCTTTTTAGTGAGACGTCTTTTAGGGGATCCCCGCGCCGCCCATCGCGCCGTAAACCTGCCCGGTGGTGTAGCTGGCGTCGTTCGCCGCGAGCTGCACGTAGATCGAGGCGAGCTCAGCCGGCTGGCCCGGCCGTTTCAGCGGCGTCTGGCTGCCAAAGTCCTTGAGCTTCTCCATCGTCGCGCCGCCGCTGACCTGGATCGGAGTCCAGATCGGGCCGGGCGCGACGCCGTTTACGCGAATGCCTTTCTCGGCGAGCTGTTTTGCGAGGGAGCGGACGAAGTTCGTGGTCGCAGCTTTCGTCTGCGCGTAATCGTAAAGTTCCGCCGACGGCTCCATCGCCTGCTCGGAGGTGGTGCCGATGATGCATGAGCCCGGTTTCAGATGCGGCAGCGCGGCTTTGATGATCCAAAACGGCGCGTAGATATTCGTCTTCATCGTGGCGTCGAAGTCCTCGCTTGTGAGGTCGAGGATCGACCCACACTGCTGCTGGCGCGCGGCGTTCGAGACGAGAATGTCGAGCCCGCCAAGTTCTGCGACGGCCTCGGCGACGAGCTTCTGGCAGAAGGCTTCGTCGCGCAGATCGCCGGGCAGCGCGACCGCTTTCCGGCCTTCGGTTTTGATTAACTCGATCACTTCTCTCGCGTCAGGTTCCTCGGTCGGGAAGTAATTGATCGCGACATCGGCGCCTTCGCGCGCGTAGGCGATGGCGGCCGCCCGGCCCATCCCGGAATCGCCGCCGGTGATAAGCGCCTTACGGCCCGCGAGCCGGCCGGAACCGCGATAGCTCTTCTCGCCGTGATCCGGGCGCGGCTCCATTTTGCTGGCGAGGTCGGGTCCTGTAGTTTTTCTGGTGTCATACTTCGGAAAGGGAATCGCCCTCCCGAGGCTCGCTGGATGCCCATCCGCGTCCGCTCCTGCCCGAGGGATGAGTCGACGTCGCGATTGCTGCGTCAGCTGCTACGCGCTCGAGACGGATGAGGAAAACCCCGATTCCGCACTGCGTCTCTGCGCCACTTCCCCTTCGACCCTAAAATGTTGTCCAGCGTGCGCGTGTACGATTGCGCCCAGATATGGTTGTCGGTGCCGTGCATCGATCAACTGCACATTGATCAGGACCTGATTGCCGGCTTTCTGCACGCGGCCTTCCAGGATCGTCGCCACGCCCAGCTCGGCGGCGATCTGTTTCAGGTTGTCCGGGCGGCTTGGGTAGCGCTTGGTCGAAGTGCGCGAGATGACCTTGAGATCGCCGGTCTTGGCCAGTCGGGGAAGGATTTCATCCTGAATGCCTTCGACAAAATAGGCGTTCTCCTTGTCCTCGCTCAGGTTCGCAAACGGCAGCACCGCGATCGACTTGTTCGGGATCGTAGAGGCCGTCGTCACCGACCTTGTCAGCGGACCTTCCGTTCCTTTCGGCTGCAACCATCGAAAGACGAACATGCCCGCTGCGAGCGCGGTGATAACAATGGTCAGGGCGACAAGCTTCCGCCCGGTCTTACGCGTGCTGGACTCGTTAGGTAGGATATCGTCCGCGCGCTTGATTCCTTCCGGCGTGATCTCGAAGGCCCAGGAAAGGACGAGCGCGACCGGAAAACCAAGGAGCAGCGCGACCACAACCAATCGAACCGCCCAATTTGGGATTTCGAAAAATGGAAAGACCTGGGTCGCGACTTGAATGAGCAACCAGCCGACCACGACATAGGCGACCGCAACCTTGTAAACATTGCGCCGCTTGAGTTCGGTGAAAAAGCTCATGGTTTCGCTTCCGCCAGTCTCTGGAAACGCGGATCTTTTCGAATCGGATCCCAAATGGGATCGAGCCGGAGATAGGCGGGCGTGAGCGAGCGGCGGTAGGAGGCCGCGAGGCAGCGCTCCAGAAAAGGAAGCGCCCGGTCTGCGTCGCCCAGGATGGCATAGGCCCTCGCGGAGTTTTCTTCCGATTCCGGCGCCCTCCAGGCATCGTGTTTTGTCTCCGCCAGCATGAGCGTGACCTGTTCGTCCACGGCCGCTCGATCGCCGAGCTGAGCGCTGATAAAGAGAAAGGAATCTTTCAGCCACACGCTTGTTTCGCCTCCCGTCCGCTCGCTGAGCAACGCAGAGCGCGCTTGCTCCAGCGAGACCCGCCCTTCGGCCGGATGTCCTGCCCAAATCTTCAAAGTTCCTACCCATGCCTGGTCGTCCGCTGCTCGTACCGGCGAGGGGTCGGGCGCTTTCCGGGCGAGCAGCGAGAGGGCTTCGTCAAAACGTCGCCGGAAAGTAAGCAGGCCGATTTCCTCGGGGAGTGGCCGCTTTTCCTGCAATTTGGGATCGGAGAGAACCTTCTCGGCCATCTCCAGATCGCCTTGCGCAAGATAAGCCTCGGCTTTTTCCCCCATGAATTGCGCTTCGTCGGGTGAAATGGCGTAGGCGCGATCAAACAACTCGCGCGCAGTGACGAAGTCTCGCATCCCGCGGTAACTGCGGGCCATGTTCGACCAGATATCCTGGTTGCGCGGATCGGAGACGGCGGCCCTTTTCAGGAACTCGTTCGACTCCTCGAGTTTGCCCTGCCGACGTTTGACCAACCCGATGTAGAAGAGCGTACTGGCGTCGTTAGGCGAAATCTGGAGCGCTTTTTCCAGCTCGGTCATCGCCCGGCTGTAATCCTGCAGACCAGTATAATAGTAGACCCCGAGAGCGGCTCGCGCCTCGCTCAACTCGGGCTGCAGGCGCACCGCCGTCTCCGCCGCCACCCGGATTCGCTCCAGACAGGCCGGAGTGTGTTCGACGCTGAAGTAAAGCTGCGCTTCTGCGATCGTCATCTGCGCCCAGGCCTGCGCGTAGTTCGGGTCCAGCTCGACTGCGCGCCGCAGGAAGTCGCGTCCCTCCCGGACGTCTTCGAAGGACTGGCGCTTGATCAGCTCGATCCCGCGCAGATAGGCGTCGTAAGCCTGCGGATTAATCGTGGGCACGGCTGCGATCAGCGCCCGCTCGCCACCGCTGAGCTGAGCTCGGAGGGAAGAGGCGATGCGTTCCGCAACCTCCGTCTCGACCGCGAAGATGTCGGTTAATTTCCGGTCGTACGTCTCCGCCCAGAGATGGGTGTCGCCGTCCGCCCGGATGAGCTGGACATTGACCCGCACGGCGTCGCCCGCCTTTTGCACGCTCCCTTCCAGGATGTGGGCGACGCCCAGTTGCCTGGCGATCTCGGTCAGATTGCCGGGCTTGCTTTGATACTGTTGGGTCGAAGTGCGGGAGATCACTTTGAGATCGGAAATCTTGGCCAGGCGGGTCAGGATTTCGTCCTGGATGCCATTTGCGAAATAGGCATTCGCCTTGTCTTCACTGAGCGATTCGAAGGGCAGAACGGCGATCGACTTATCATGGACTCTCTCGGCCGCTCGGCGATCGGCCGGCGCGGTGTAGCGCCCGGCGAAGAAAAGCCCAAGGGAGAGAACGGCGCCGACCGCAACGATGTAAATCCAGGCGTGACTGCGTTTCCCTTCCGGCAGTGAGGCCACACGGTCGCTTCGCTGCAAACCTTCCGGCGTCATTTCAAAGGCCCAGGCAATGATGAGCGCGACCGGGAAACCGAGAATGAGGAGGAGAACCAGCAGACGCACGATCCAGTTCGGAATTTCGAAGAAGGGAAAAACCTGCGTCGCGACCTGGATGAGCAGCCAGCCCACCACGACGTAAGTGACGGCGACCTTGTAGACATTGCGCCGTTTCAGCTCGGTGAGGAAATTGCGCGAGTTCATTTCGGGGCGGATGAAGCTTGGGTAAATACTGCCGTCGGCACAATCTTCTCCGCCAGCGCCTCGAAGCGCGGGTTGCCGTGCAATGGATCGAACATCTGCTCAACCCGGATGTTGGAAAGATCATCTCCGCTGCCATCGGCATAGGATTGTTCCAGCGCCGCGATGGCCTGCGCGGAGTCGCCCAGTCCCAGATAGACGATCGCGAACCAATAAGGATCGACATAACCCCGCTCCCGCCTCGCCTTGAGTTGTGCGAGGATGGCGGGCGCTTCGTCCCTGCGGCCAATCTTCCCGTAGAGATGCGCTAGCTGGGCCGGGCCCGGAACATCGTCGCCCAGGGAAATCGACTTTTTATACTCCGCTATCGCCTCCCGCGTTTTCCCCTTCAGTTCCAGCGCTAACCCCAGAATGCGGTGGGCGTAGGCGAAGGTCGCGTCCAACTCGATCGTCTTGCGTAGCTGGACGATCGCCTCGTCGAGACGACGGGCATGAATGAGGGTTACGGCCAAATTGGTATTGATGACGAGCGAGAGCGGATCCACCTCCAGGGCGCGCCGCAGTTCGGCGATCGCGCGTTCGCTCTGCCCCAGGCTGCCATAAACCATGGCGGACCAGTGCAGCGCGGTTGAGTCATTCGGGTTCAACTGCAGCGCCCGGTCGAACTCGCTCGTCGCGCCGGCATAGTTGAACTGGAAGCTGGCGCGAAGGAGCCCGAGAGCGGCGTGCGCGTCGGATAAACTTTCGTCCAGGGCGAGGGCTTGGCTGATCGCGGCCTCGGCCGGCGCGACGCAATCTTTCGGGGCGGCCGCATTGTGGGCCGGCAGCAAAACCCAGGTTTGGGCCAGCGCGGCGTAGGCCAGCGCGTAAGCCGCGTCCTTCGCGATCGCACCGGTGAAGTAGTCGATCGCTTTTCGTAGATCGGGGCCGGTGCGTTTGTTCCAGAAGAAGCGCCCCTTGAGATAAAGCTCATAGGCTTCGGGGTTCGCTGTCGGTTTTTTCGCGAGCTGGATTTTCTCCGACCCGGTCAGCTTCACCTGCAAAGTGTCGGCGATGGTTTTTGCGATCTCGCTCTCGACCGCGAAGATGTCGGTCAGTTTACGATCGAAGGTATCGGCCCAGAGATGCGCGTCGCTCGCGGCGTGAATGAGCTGCACGTTCACCCGCACTTGGTCGGCGGCTTTCTGCACGCTGCCTTCGAGGATGTGAGCGACTCCGAGTTGCCGCGCGATCTCCGGTAGGTTTTCCGGCGCGCTTTTGAAGCGCTGCGTCGAGGTGCGCGAGATCACTTTCAGATCCGCGACCTTGGCCAGTCGGGTCAGGATTTCGTCCTGCACCCCTTCCGCAAAGTAGGCGTTCCCTTTCTCGTCGCTCAGATTATCAAACGGCAGCACCGCGATCGATTTCTCCGGGACTGGTAGGAACGGACCTCTGGGCCGTCCAATCGGTGCGGCAGTGTCCTCCGCGCGGCGCGCCCAACGGTCGCGCTCTACCAGTTGCCACCCCAGCAAACCCGCTGCGATGACTGCCAATGCCATCGTGATCCCGACGAGCTTCCGCCCCGTCCGGCGCGCGATCGACTTGTTAGGAATGACATCTTCGGCGCGGACGATTCCTTCCGGTGTGATCTCAAACGCCCACGCCAGAACGACGGCAATAGGAAAACCGACCGCGAGTGCCGCGATGAGAACCTTCATCGTCCAGCCTGGCGCTTCGAATGTAGGAAGTATGATCGAAGCCGCCTGGATCAGCAGCCACGAGACCACCGCATAAGCGGCCGCGACCTTGTAAACGTTGCGCCGCGTGAGCTCGGTGAAGAAGTTGCGCGGGTTCATGGTTGTTTCGGCTTCGTTTCCTTGGGCGCGAGCGAGGCGACAATTTTCTCGAAGCGCGGGTCACCGCGGAGCGGATCCCACATTGGCAAGAGCTTCAGTTCGCCATAGCTGATGCCGAATGGAAGTTCGGCCGCTTTACTAAGCTCCTGTAATGCGAGGTCCTTATTGCCCGTCCAGGTGTAGATCAATGCGAGATTTTGAACTAAGAAAGGGCCAGTGAGCGCGTCTGCTGAGGTAGGCAGTAATTCGCAGGCATGACGTCCTTCCCGGATTGCATCGTCTTTGCGGTCAAGGGCGGCATCGATCAGACCGAGGAAACTCCACCCCGCGGCGTAATCAGTTTGTTCACCCAGAGTTTTTTCGATAATCGCGCGCGCGCGTTTGAAGGCGGCGTCGGCTGCGGCTTTGTCGCCGAACGTTCGCGCGACCAGTCCCGCAAACCATTCCCGCGGTAGCAATAGATTGCTGCCGGTATCCTGGAAGCCTTCGGGTCGCATCGCAGCAACAGCGCGCATCGCCGTTGACCGGTCGCGTTTGGCAAGCGCACACAACAAAAGATCGGGAGCGGCTTGCTGCGCCATCTCGGTTTGCTCGGGTGCACCATTGCTGGCGAGCTTTTCAAGCGGCCCCGTGTCCGCGCGTTCCCAAAATGCGTTTGTCGCAAGCTGTGAACGAACAAAGTAGTAGTCGGGGCGGATTGCGACAGCTTGTTGGTAGAGGCGGCTCGACTCGGCATAGCGCCGCAGACCTTGGTAGATCTGACCAGCCTCATCCATCCGAGTTAAGTTGCGTGGGTCAAGTTCGAGTGCGCGATCAAAATTGCGCAGGGCGTCCTCCCACCGGGCTTGTCGCCGATCGATGAGTGCAGTGAAGTAATATACCTGCGGGTCATTGGGCAGGGTTTTACCTGCAATCTCCAGCTCGGCGCGAGCGCGGTCATAGTCGCGATGGGCGTGGTATGCGTACAACGCGCGCACGAGGTGGACTTCTCCGGCGTCTGGCTGCAAACGCGCGGCACTTTCAATTGCCGCCTCCTCCAGCTCCAACCGGGTCGGAGTGTGATCAAACCCGCCCCAGTAGAGGTTGTCGTGGATTTGCGCTAGCGAGATGTAGGCGAGAAAAAATCTCGGGTCCCGGGCAAGCGCTTCGTTAACGAGCCGCACCGCATCGAGCAGGTCCTGTTTTCCATTTGGGTCATTGGGCCCGGCTGTTGAGAGCTCCCTCGCTCTGACGTACAGGTTTTGCGCAACCAGATCGGTAGTCGGCGCGCGTGACATGGCCGCTTCTTCATTTGGCGAAATATGAACCTGAAGTTGCTCGGCGATGGTTTTTGCGATCTCACTCTGGATGGCAAACACATCATCGATCGGCCGATCGTAGTTCTCCGCCCATTCGTGGGCATCGTTGCGCGCGTCGATGAGCTGCGCGGTGACGCGGACTTTGCCGGCGGCGCGTTGCACGCTTCCCTCCAGGACATGGATGACACCGAGCTGTTGTGCGATCTCCCGAAGATTCCGCGCCGCCGCGTTGCGGTATTGCATTACACTCGTGCGGCTGATGACCTTCAGCCCGGCGACTTTGGCAAGGTTGGTCAGGATTTGGTCCTGCACACCGTCAGCGAAGAACATGTTGTCCTCGTCTTTGCTGAGACTAACGAATGGCAGCACCGCGATCGATTTCTCGGAAATGGAAGTAGCAGGTATCGCCGCGGGGGCAGCGGCGGATGTGACGACCGGCGCGCGCGCCACGCCGCCAAATCGCCAGAGAAATCCGCCGCCGATTGCGAGTAAGAGCGCCAAAATCAGAAGCTCCGTGCCGTTGATCCGCTGCGCGCCGCGCTCCCCGTGATACCAGGCCAGCACCAGCGTGACGAACAGCCCGATGCTGAGCGCGATAATAACGAAGCGCATCGTTTGTTCGGGCCAGCCGAAGCGCTGCGCGACAATATCGATCCCTTGTAGTAAGGCGAAGGCCGCGGCGACGTAAGCCAGCGTCCATTGCACTAGCTTGCGCTGCTTCAGGCGTTGCAGGAATTCATTCATCGCGCGGCCGACAGGCCGTCAGTAGCGGGCAATTTCAACAGCGCCTGAAAGCGCGGGTGCTCCAGCAGCTCGCTCTGCTCATTGATGAGCAACTTCGAGTAGCCCACGATGTCGATGAAGAGCACGTGGCCGATTTCGGCTTTCAGTTCAGAGGGCGAATCCGGCGGCATGGAATTTCCTTCTATCTGGAACCGTGGGACTCAACGAGCCGATTCATTGGCAGGTGAAGGAATCAGGGCCGCGTTCCGGAATTGGATGGCACGGATCGGGCCAGCGATTCTGTTTCCAGTAGTCAACCAACCCCAGGCGCTTGGCGAAGTCCTGAAAGCTCGGATCCTGTCGGACCTTGCGCTGTTCGCTCTCGGCGCTCATCGGTCGAGGCTTATCTTTTTCAGAAGCGCCTCGAAGCGCGGTTCGTGGCGCACGCTGTCGTAAAGCTGGTCTTGGTTCCACCAAAAGATGGGATCCCGATCGTCCCAAGCCTTCTCCAGCCAATCCAAAGCTTTTTCCTTTTCTCCCAGGCCCAGATAAACCGCCGCGCGGTTGGCTGGTGAGACATAGTGCTGCTTGGCCAGCTCATCCAACTTGCCCAATATCTGCTCAGCTTTGGCACGATCCCCCGCGACGGCGTGGGCGTAGCCGAGAGAACCGATATACCATGGCAGGTCATCCAGCGTGGTAGCTTTCTGAAACGCCGCTATGGCCTCTGCCTCGTTGCCTTTCCAGATCGAGCACCAGCCCAAGACCGAGTAGGCCCAGGCATTATTGGGGTCCAATTCCAAGGTCTTGCGAATCTGCACAATCGCTTCGTCGTAGCGACGCGCCCAGTAAAGAAGAAACCCGAGCTCAGTATTCGTAAACGGGTTCAGCGGATCGAATTCCACCGCCTTCTTCTCCGCCGCGATCGCCTCGTCGAACCGACCCATTTCCGCGAAGGTCCAGCCATATTGGTCATAGATGAAAAGCAGCTTGGGACTCAATTCCACCGCGCGGTCGAGTTCCTTCTCGGAGGCGTGCGGATCGAGCAGGCTAAAGAGAGCTGTCGCCATGGAGAGATGCGCCTCGGCAAGATTCGGATCGAGCGCCAGCGCTTTCTCCGCAAATTCCCTTTCTTTGGCCCAGGCCTCCTTGCCTGGCATCAACTGCCCTCCAGCAGTGGCGTAGGTATCAGCCAGTCCGCAATAAGCGAGGGCGTAGGTGGGATCGAGTTGAATGGCTTGTTCAAAGCAGCGGAGCGCGCTGGTCCAGCCTGCGCGCGTGAACTTGTCGAAATGGTAACGGCCCAGCAGGTAGAGGCGGTGGGCTTCCGGATTTTCAGTTGGCTTTTTCGCCAAGGCGCGCGCCCCCTCGACGCCGAGTTGCACTTTCAGTGCCTGCACCACGCGTTGCGCGACATCGGTTTCGACCGCGAGGATGTCAGACATGTCGCGGTCGTAAGTCTCCGACCAAAGATGATAACCATCGGCCACGTTAATGAGTTGCGCGGTGATTCGCAGCTTCTCGCCGGCCTTGCGGACACTCCCTTCCAGAACCGCGTTGACGTGCAATTGCTGGCCGACCTTGCGGAAGATGTCCTCCTCGTACATGCCCTTGAAAGCGAAACAGGAACTCCGCCCGGGCACGCGCAGTTCTTTCACCTTCGTTAGGCTGCTGAGCAGCTCCTCAGTCATCCCATCACTCAAGTACTCGTCGCCGGCGTTTCCGCTCATGTTCATGAAGGGCAGCACGGCGATGCTTTTCTGGGGAGCCGCCACTGAGATCGCACCGCGCGCTGGCTCCGACGCGCTCGTCGATGATCCGCTCTTTCGCGAGAGCGAAAAGATCAGGAAGCCGACGAGGAGCGCCGCCGCGACTCCACTCAGAAGCACCAGATGCTTGCGAGACAATTTGCTCGGTGCCGGTGCGGCAGCCACTCCTGCAGACTTGAACTTCGCCGGTAGCTCCGCGTTCCCCAGCTCTTCGGTGTAGAGATTGACGACCGAAATGCGAACTCCGTGTTTCACCTCGCACTCGCCCAGCTCGTGCAGGAGCGGCTGCCAATGCCGGTATTGCGCCAGATCATCAGCGACGCGTTTCGAGAGGAGGATGTGACCGGCATCGCCGCAATCCATGACTCGTTGGGCGACGTTGATTCCTCCGCCGGCAATGTTGATGCGCTCATTCACATCCGAGATCTCGTTAATCGGTCCGCTGTGAATGCCCATGCGCAGTTGAATGGCGGGTGAAGCTTTGACGACGCGGCTGATCTCCAGCGCGCAGAGCGCGGGAGCTTCGAGGTCATCGCGAAAAACCAGCGCCATGCCGTCGCCGCTCGGCAACCGAATCAATTTTCCCGCTTGTTCCGCGGCCTCGACCTGCGGAAGATGGCGCACCATTTCATTCAGATCCCGCAGCACCTCGCTCTGCTCATTGATGAGCAACTTCGAGTAGCCCACGATGTCGATGAAGAGGACGTGGCCGATTTCGGCTTTGAGTTCAGAAAAAGAATCGGACGGCATGACATTTCCCTTTTATCTGAAAACGCGGAACTCAACGAGCCGATTTCCATCCAGCCCGTCCGCTTTTGTCCAGCCCGGGCTTCTGCAAACGTTACGCCGCTTTAGCTCGGAGAAGAAGTTCACCGCGTGTGCTCCGGCTGAGCCGGCGCGTTGGGAAGACCCGCCGACTTCATTATTTCTTCGAAGGATCAGCTCCTCGTAGCTCACGACGTGATCTTACCCGGCGTCCGCTCTCGCAGCATCCCGCTTGTTTCACTGATGACGCCGACAAAGAAAACGCCCCGAGCCTTTCGACCCGGGGCGTTCCTGATTTTTCTCGAGCTTTGAGGCCTAGCTGTTCGGCGTCGAAGACATATCCGAGGTGGTGATGTCTTCGGCATCGGCGTCCTCGAAGATCTTTTTGGCGCGATCTTCCTGGTCGTCGTCGTGCGCATGCACGGCGATGAGGTAGTTACCGGATTTGAGCTTTTCCTCGTAGCGTTTCGCTTCGATCTCTGGAATCCCGAGACCGATGAGGCCGCCGACGATTCCGCCGGTCGCACCGCCGATGGCAGCACCGCTGAGCGCGGCCATGATCGGGCCCGCCGCGATCAAAGGACCGACGCCTGGGATAGCAAGCGCGCCGATGCCCGCGAGCAGGCCGATGACTCCGCCGGTCACACCGCCAGTAGCGGCGCCGGTGGTCGCGCCTTCCGGCGCCTTGGTTGCTTTGACGTGGCCGATATCGTGTTTGCCCTCGGTATCAGGGAGCAGAATCGAGATTTCCGCGGGCGGAAATCCGGAAGCCTGCAGGCGCTCGACGATTTGTTCGGCTTGTGAGTGACTCTGGGCGATGCAGAAAACTTGAGTTTTAGACATAATGATTTGGTGTTTTTTCTATTGGTTGACTGACTTTATTCGGACCGCTTGATTTCCAGCTGGTCCATGACTTTCGCGCCGCCGGCATTGGCCTCGGCGAGTTTTGCGATGGTGGCTTTCTCCGCGGCGGTCTCCACCGGGCCACGCAAAGTCACCACGCCATCGGCGGTGATGATCTTGACGTTCTTCGCCGTCATGCTCAACGAGTCATCATCCATCACCGCGCGACGGATCGCGGCAGTGATTTTGATGGCGTCAGAGCTGTTTGACTGGTCGCCCGAGGTTTTAGAGTCGCCGGAGCGATCGCGGGTATTCCGTCCCGAATTATCGGCCGGGGTTGGGGTTGCATCGGTGTTATCCTCGGCGATCGCGGAGAGCGCGAAGGCAGAAAGACAAAGGAAGGTGAGTGCGGTTCGTTTCATAATTAGGTGCTCAGCCCGATAGGGCGGCATGTTTAGAAACGCGGGTCGGGCTCCGCGCGGCTGTGTTTGGGTTTATTTTTAATGAGCCGACCGAGGGCGGAGCAGGCGGGTGCTGAGTTAAATGCTCAGCTGACTGCGAGTTAGGACGCACGCGGCCAAGCGCCAATTTTGGGGTAACCCCTTAAAGCTTTTGCCTGTTCCGAAGATGTGGCCCGCGCTTGCCGCGGACGGAGACGACTGAAGGTGAACTGCTAAGCCAACCGCAATTTAGTGCACTGGAACAGAAGAAGCTGTACGCGGGGAAGCGCGTCCCTCCGGAGGGTCATGCTTCTGCATGACCAGGATCAACGGAGCGACGCTCCGTTTCAGAATTTCCCGTTCCATTGCACTAGAGCGTGTCATGCACTTTAACGGAATAACGAGTTAAGCATGAGGCAGAGGAAGGCAAGCCAATGGAAGCCGGCGAAGGTGGGAGCGAGTCGCTCGGAGTCGCGCGCGAGGCGGCGAAAACGGGCGGCCCAGGCAAAGGAGCGTTCGACCACCCAGCGCCGCGGCAGGAGGACGAACCCACGCTTGGCGGCCGCGAGTTTGACCACGATGAGTTGGATGCCTTGTTGGGCGGCCTCTGCGTGCGGGTTGGGCCCGGTGTAGCCTTGATCGACGTAGCTGAGCTCGACATTGCCGGCCGTGGCGGCTTGCACCGCCTCGGCTAGGGCGCCGACCTGCGCTCGTTCCGACTCGTTGGCGGGAGTCACTTTCAAGGCCAGCAGGTGCCCTAAGGTATCGACGGCGATATGCACCTTCGAGCCTTTGCGCCGCTTGTGCCCATCGTAACCGGCCCGCGCTCCGCTCTCCGGGGTCGACTGCGCGGTGCGCCCATCGAGAATGACCGCCGTGGGTTGACTCCCGCGCCCCGCCAACTCCCGGAGCATCATTCTCAAATCGTGCGCCATCGCTTCAAAACAGCCCGCTCGATCCAGCGCTGGGTTTGCTGATGGACCGCCGTCCAAGGAGGCAAGTCATGAGGTAGCAGCCGCCACGGACAACCGGCTCGCACCATCCAGCGCAAGGCATTGAAGATCGCCCGCAGAGAGTGTTCGCGCTGCGGCGCTTGCTCGTTCATCAACGTCAGATATGCCACGCAAAACTCCCACTCCTCGTCGCTGATATCACTCGGATAACTGCGCACTTTGCCGCTTGGTTTTTTTCCCATCCCAAGCTTGCTGCACCTTCGCCTTCAAAAAGTACAGCCTTTTCCTCAACAAAAGTGCACGACACGCTCTAGTGGTCGCCCTCCAACTCGAGCCGCTTGTGCATCGCGAAGCGCCGAAGGAATACCCCTCTGCATTCGACGCACTCTTCCGCATCGACCACGAAGCCCTGGTGCTCGAAAAAAGCACGCGCGGCCAGGCTGACATGACTCGTCACCTCGTTCACGCCAAGGGAATGGAGCGCCGACTCTACTGACTGATAGAGTAACCTGGCTACGCCGCGGCGGGCAAAGCTTGGGTGAGTAAAAAGAAAGTCGAGGTAGCCCTCTTCGGTGTAAGAGGCGAAGCCAGCCAGCACGCCGCCGCACTCGGCGACCACGCTGTGAAGAGCAGCCAACCGCTCCTCCCAGCGCGCCAGGTCGGGTTCTACAGGCGCCCAGGCCGCGATCTGTTCAGGAGAATAGTAAGGCGCAGCCAGATGGTGAATCGAAGTGGTGTAAGTCTCAATGACTCTGCGCAGATCGGCGGACTCATACGGTCTCGCGTTCACCAGGAACAGTGTCGGATCAGCCGCTCTGAAGAAATGGTCCACTGGATGTCAGGGTCTCGGTCTGGACGCTTAAAAACCTCCGCTCATGAGACTGTAGATACTGACAGCCATGGTGCAGAAAGTGATTATATGCATCGCTCACCGGAATAAAAGGCGACAGACGTGCCGGAAGTGCCGCCAGCGCGCAGTGAGGAGATCCTCTCCCGTCCACTTAAAATCGATGATGATTGGCTCCAAGTTTCGCGCGAGGCCGGTTGAGAACAAGATCAGCCCTTCCGGATATGGGGAGCGGACTGGCCAGCCGCGACATTAGACCTGATTCTGTTCGGCTGTTGGCTGCCACAACTCAACCCGATTACCTTCTGGGTCTGACACCCAGGCGAAACGTCCATAGTCGGAGTCCTCTACCTTGTCGATCGTGACGTCGGCGGCGCGCAGTTGCTCCAGCATACGATCCAGATTTTCAACCCGATAGTTAATCATGAATGGTGCCGCACCAGCTCCGAAATGGTCCGTGTCCGCGGAGAACAGAGCCCAGGCGGTGTGACCGACCTCCTCGGGCTGATCATGGAGGCGCCACGTGAAGTCAGCGAAACCCTCCTGGTTGCGGACTCCGAGATGGTCGCGATACCAGGCCGCCATCCGTGCCGGGTCGCGCGCCTTAAAGAAAATGCCTCCAATGCCAGTTACTTCTTCCATATATGAGGTGTTGGTTGTGCGTGATGTAGTCTCGCTTCATTTCTGCGAAAGTGCCTAAAGTTAAAGATGAGATGCGCGCGCGAGCGTGCTGATGACCTGAATCGAGGAAAAGTCGCGGAGCGGAGCCGGCCCCTGCGAAGTGAGGTCAATTCCCGTCCGTTGTCTCTGTCGGATGGTGAGGCTAATTCAATCATTTGCTTGCTCAAGATCCAGGCGAAGAATGTACTCTTCTGTGTCTTCGCCTCTGCCCTTGGCGAAATCTATGTTTTCCCCGCTGATTTTAAAACCGCATTTCTGTAGCACTCTTAGCGACCCGATGTTGTCCGCTGCGGCCCTTGCGAAGAGCGGCCGCTCGACCACAAGGTGAAGCATTCTCTGGAGCGCTTGAGTCGCTAAGCCTCTTCCCCAGAACTCCCGTCCCAGCCAATAGGTGACTTCTAATTTCTCGCCATCCGGATAGCACGCGATGTGACCAGCGACTGGTCCCTCGGCCACGATCGTTCTCTGGGTAATCTGTGACGAATGCAAAATCTTCTCCCAATGGGCGGCGAAAGCTATTCTGTCCGTTGGGTCATCACAGACGAACGCTGCCATCCTAATGGCTTCCGGGTCGAGTTGCTGCTCGTAGAAAGTCTCGAGATCGGAAGACTCGACTTCCCTCATCGTGATACTCTCGAAGCTACTCATGTTTTGGGGCCTAACGAAAACAAGATCATTGACCGCTCTCTACGGCGAGTCTGCGACTGGCAAGAATGGAAGGGCTGGCCGTGACGAGCCAGGGGTTGGTTGCATCGTCGCATGGTTAGACAGCACTCGTGACTCTGCCGCAAACGCTTGCCTGAGACACATGCACTGATAAGCGTGGCGAAGCGCGAAGCCCTTGTCTCTGCCCTCTTCGCGGTGGTTACCCAATGAAGCATGACCTTTTTATAGCCGGGTGGAGTGGCCTTGAAGAACTCCCATGCTTCCTTCTTCTGCTTAAAAGCGCGGAGTTCCTGGACCGAGAACTCAGCCGTATGCGCCTGTTCGTAGGCATAAACGACAGATTTGTGCTCCTGGCGATGCGCGAATGCTTGCTCACCGGCGGGCGTGATTCGCCCTTCTTTTCGCAGTTTTTCAACCTTCGCGATGTTGACTGCGCTCCAGATCGACGTTGGCTTCCTCGGCGTGAACCGGATGGAGTAAGCCTGATCGTCGATGCGCTTGCGAACGCCGTCGATCCAGCCAAAACAGAGAGCTTCATCGACAGATTCGGGCCAGGAAATGCTCGGCCGGCCGGAGCCGACCTTGCGAAAGCCAACGAGCAACTCCGTCTTCGAGGACGCGTGCGCCTCAAGCCAGCGGTGGAAGGCCTTTGCGTTCTCGAAAAACGTTGGGGCAGACATCGGGAGTTGGTGGTGCGGCCTAACGAGAGCAAGATCAGCCGCCGCTGACCAGGGCCCGTGTGGGAGCGCGAGATGAGATTCGAGTCATGAAAAGCTTGAGCGTATGCCGGCCAGCGGTTAGCTGCATCGTAAGGTCAGGTCTTGGTTCGCGCGACACTGGAATGACCCCTCGCTCGGTGTGCGCGAATGGTGCGTTCTCTGTTTTGACGACGCCTCGTAGGAATGCACCCTATCGAATGATGGAAGCGCCCGTTAACGGCTCGATCCTGGAAGCTCGCCGGGTTGAGACTCCAGCGCTTGGAGAATCGACGCAGCTAACTTCCCTACGCCCGCACTCGTGTCATGGCTCAGGCCGAGGCGCACCACCACAATTCGCTTCGACGGCACGATGACGATGTACTGGCCCAGCGCGCCACGTCCGAAATAGGTATCCGGCGGCAGACTGGGCAACCCCCATTCGATCCCCCAATAGGGAATCTCGCCATCCTTCTTCAGGTTAGTCCAAAAGCCGGCGCCATAGCCGGTATCGAGTGTTGGCCTAACGCTATATTTTACCCAGCCTTCGGGGAGTATGCGGCGGCCTTGGACCAAGCCGTCATCCAAATAAAGTTGACCGAAGCGCGCCCAGTCGCGCGCCGTCGCGAAGAGGAAAGCGTTTCCCTCCGGTGTCCCGGCCGAATCAAATTCCAGCGTGGCGTGCTCCATGCCTACAGGCTGAAAAAGTTCTTTCCGGATAAACGCAAGCGTCCGGCTCGGCTCGCCGTCGCCCGCGGCATCGCGGACCACGCCGGAAAGTAGCGCGTAGCCGAGGTTACTGTAGGCCCAACGCGTGCCGGGCACTGCGGCAAGTCGCTGGCTCGCCGCAAAGGCCACTGAGTCCGGCTCCAGAAACCACATGCGCGTGGCCAGCGTAATCGTATCGTTGTTCTCGTCCGGCGGCAGTCCGCTGCTCATCCGCAGCAATTGATTCAAGGTGATACCGCGCCGGGGGTCGCTCGGCGACTGCCACGCGGCCACCGGCGCAGCCTCATCGACTTCCAGCTTGCCCTCTCGGACCAGAATACCGATCAGCGCATTCGTCACCGATTTCGTCAGCGAGTGGCCCCAAATGGCGGTGTTCACGCCATAGCCCGACGCGTAACGCTCGGCAATGAGCTTGCCATTCCGCAGCACCACGACAGCCTTGGTCTGGCGCCACCCGCGGGGATCGACTTCCGCAAACGCCGCATCAAGCGCCGATGATAATCGTGGATCGATTGCTTCGACCAGTGGCGGGACGTTTCCTTTAACCTCAGGAATCGCCACGGGTGGAATGGCCCGGTCGATGATTGACGGCGAGTCTCCTAACACGAGGTGACAGCCGAAGCCTTCGCGGTAAACAGCCCGAGACTCAAACCGACCTAAAATCGTCGTGCTAACCTCTCTGCGCGCCCGGTCAACCGTGTAACGCAGAGCCCAATTCAACTTGGATATACCCGGATTTGGCAACTGTTCCTCGCGATAGACTTGCTCCGGATCGAGCCCAGAGATGAATACTCCCGCGCACACGGCGCTGCTGACCGACCCCGTCGCAGTCCGCAGCAAAGGAGCAGTCCACCAAAGCAGAACAACGAGAGCGCCGGCCACGAGCAATGCGATTGCCGGGACAAAGCGTTTAAATGCGCTCTGTTTTTTCTCAACCGTTGCGGATTTCTCTTTCATGGTCTTCTCCCACGTCAGCCGCAACGAGTGATTCGAAGGGAGCGCGACCGTTCGTCGCATTCCTGGCATTTCGCAACGACTCAGCGGATTTTCGCTCTCTGCGCCGGACGGGAACAAGATCAGCTACTGCTGGCAAGGGCGCGCGGGGTTGCGGGATGTGAGGTAAGTCATGAGAGACTTGAGCGTACGCCGACCAATGGTTTGCTTATTGCCTGATTAGGCGGCGCTGCCTTTGACGAATTGATCCGCAATCTCGGCCACGCGTTTGCCATCGCGCGGTTTTTCGGGGAAAGGTTTGAAGCATAAGAAGCGGGGTCGGACGCCGTTTCGCTTCAGCTTCACGCCTGGGTTAGGCGTCTCCGGTCGTTGCAGTATCAACGACCTCATATAAGCCATGCTCAAACTTGGCGAGAGCGGCTGCCTGCTGCATGTGCGGTAGAACGGCAGGATTCTTGAACATGGCTTCGTAGTCTTCGACACTGCGCCACTGGGCAAAGCATCGCCTAGCGTTGGGAGTTCTACACCGGTGGGCGAAATCAGGTGGAACACGACCGGGTGCCAGGCCCGTTTGTCTGGCCGCGCGAGGCGCACAGCGGCGCAGCGTGGAGGTGTAGTAAAGGGAACTCTGAGCGTGCGCGAGGTGCCCGGCTCCGGCTGCGTCTTCACGATCGATCTGCCGCGGCACTCGGTGGCTGAGGCCGCTTTGACTTAGCGCGGTGCTGGGTGCCTCACCCGCGCCAACTGGTCGCTCAGCCGGCAAGAAGTTCTCGGCTGCTATTACCCATGTCGTATGGCAAGTTCAGGAGTGCCGGCTCAGGAACATTGCACCGTCGAACATCTCGCCGTGGTCTTCGAAGGCTGCCAGGAAGAGATCATCAGTGAATGGCGGTCCCATGCCAACGAGCTCCTGCGTGACCTACAGCTCGATAAGCCGACGATCACCGATCACCTCCCGGGCCTCATCGCTGAGATTACACGCGATCTCGCGTTCAGCAGCGCCGGCGCTCTTTCCGTCGATCATACCAAGGGCAGTCCGCCAGTGCATGGAGTGCAGCGTTTTCACGATGGCTTGGATGTGGGTGAAGTGGTGGCGGAATACAATCTCCTGCGCACGGCCTTCATCACGGTGGCAGACCGGCATGACCTTTTCGTCGTGGGCGAGGCCGCACGCATTATCAATCACC
Source organism: Chthoniobacterales bacterium (assembly GCA_038234295.1). Classification (GTDB taxonomy): domain Bacteria; phylum Verrucomicrobiota; class Verrucomicrobiia; order Chthoniobacterales; family UBA10450; genus Palsa-1392. Next base: position 53,925 of record JBBSUP010000001.1, on the reverse strand, counting down.
GCATCGACGAAGCCGTGCGCCTGGCAGTGACCGCCTTTGCGGCGCAGCAGGCGCTGATTCGCAAAGAGCAGGAGGACGAACATCTCGCCTTCATCGCGCACGATCTGCGCACGCCGCTGAACGCCGTTTCCTTATTAACCGACGCGCTGAAAGAGGAGTTTGGTGAAGCTAATTCCCCGGCCACGGACGAGATCTTTGCCGGCCTGCGCCGGAATCTCGGGCGAGTGGAGAGCCTGGTTCAAAAGGTGCTCAAGACCAAGGCGCAACCTTCCGGCAGGGGGAGTTCGTTTCAACCGGAGCGGCGCACATTTGAACTCTGGCCTTTGGTCCAGCGGCTGGTCCTGGATCTAAAAGCGGTTTCATCGAAACACGACATCGAGGTGATGAACGAGATCTCGCATGTCCTCACCGTCTTCGCTGATGCCGGCCTCATCTCTCAGGTCTTTCAGAACTTGCTCGGCAACGCTTTTAAATACGCGGCCCGCGGCCGGATTGTGATTAGCGCGCGCGAAGAGGCGGGCGCGGTGACCTGTGTCGTGCAGGATAATGGTGCGGGGATTCCCCTGGAATTGCTCTCGAGCGTTTTCCATAAACTGGCGAGCGATCCGGAGAAAGAAGGTAGCGGGCTCGGGCTTACGATTGTGAAACAGATCGTGGAAGCTCACGGAGGCACAGTGAGCGCAGAGAGCGTCCACGGCTCCGGCGCGACCTTCAGCTTCACACTCCCCGCGGCGCCGAAGTAAATCTTCGCTTCAATTCGCCGCTTGCGCCTGCGCACCAGCCAGGCGGCTAATCGCGCCCACCAGCGTCTCCGCCGATGAGCCTTTGACGATGTGCTCGGCGAATCCATATGCCTTGCTCCTCGCGAGGTCTTCCGGTTCACCATAGGCAGAGAAAGCAATCCCGCGGACGGGCCTCTGCTTACAGAGCGTTTCCATCAGTTCCCAACCGGTGCCATCCGGCAGCATTAAATCACAAACCAGGACCTCGAAGTCGAAGGTTACGGCAAGGTCTAAGGCCGACTTGACATCAGAGGCGACCTCCACCCGGTGACCGGTTAACTCCAAGTATCTCTTTATGCCCTGCGCGGTATCAGGATGATCTTCCACGACGAGAACACGAACGGCGGGCATGAAGTCTTTCACTATTACACGGGGGGCAGGCTGACAATGAAAATAACTCCGCCGCTGGCGGGGCAGGGAGCCCCATGCGCTTCGAAAGCCAATGAACAGGAAGGCGACCCAAGCCCAGGCCGCCGCGGTCGACTCCAGATCTGCGCCCTTCTTCCAAGGGCGTGAAGAGCCCGGCTGAAGGGCTTAGGTTGATTGCATCGCGCAAGAGCGTGCAAAAAAACCGCAGGAGGCGGACTTAGTCACCGCTCACACCAGACGCTTCCGCGGAGAGACTTAACTGCGGTTCGATTTCTTTGGGAGCAAAGTCGAGCGCGCAGACCCGGAATGCTTCATTAAGAAATCCTTGCATCGCGGCGAGACGCGGAGCGGGTCGCTGTCCTTCCTGGTCGGTGATTCAGACTGGCGCCTTTCGTGCATGGTCAGGCGGCAGGGCGATCATTCCGAACTCCAGCGCGTTGCCACGGCCATCGCCCCTCCAACTCCACTTCAAGAGACATGCTTAGAAACGTGCGAACGAGCACGACCAGACCTAACGCGAGAACATGCTCGATGGTCGGTGAGACGATGACTGTCCGAATGATGTCCGCGGCCACCAGAAATTCCAACCCCAGAAGGATCGCCTTCCCCATGTTCCTCCGGTAAGTGTGATAGGGGCTGTCCCCCCCGGTCTGCCTGCGAAAAAGAAATCCGATCGTCGCATAGAGGGCGCCGATTATCAGAACGAGCACCCCCACGGCGTCGACCGCGCTTCCGACGAGTTCGATTATCTGGCGGAAACGTTCCATATCCTGAGCCGCCTAACGAGAACACGGTCAGCCCCCGCTGGCGCGCGCGCGTGTGCTCGTTTTCTGCACTGTTTCATTCTTCATAGTATAAAAGAGGATCGCGCGCTGGCCGGCCGGTGGTTTTACAGAACGAATCGGCCGAGAGAAACGGGACCAAATCCCGCCTTCATTTGCGGCGACCTACTTATTCGTTTCCACGGCGGTACTCTCGACTGGCTTCGATTCGGCCGACCCTTCCTCGCGCAGAAAGATGCTCAAATCGGGGTCTGTTCGAGAGGGAAACTTGGAATGGCCAGGAGTCGAGCAGGAAAGCTGAGGCATCCCAAACGGTCGCGGCCAGCGTTTCCTTGGGCATGGACCAAGAAGGAAAAGAACACACCAGCAAGGACAAACAGAGCGCCCACGACACTGCGTCGGCGCCGATCGACGAGCTCACCGATAACGCCCGCGAGCAGAAAAGGCGGAAACTTGAGGAGGATCAATCCGCGAAACACGAAGCGGGAGAGCGGCGGCACCAGGAGGGCGGAGGCGCGCAGCACAGCATGTCGAAAAAGGGCGGCTCCGATTCAGGGAATGTGAACGACCCGAAGGAAGCAGTCGGGGGACCGAAGATGCCCGGAAAACCGCCGGAAAGAACGCCCGACAAGCCGCGGGATTCGCAGGCAAAAGTCTAGGCGCGGCGCGCGCTCGGCTTCGCGCTCGCAGCCTGGGACTTGTAACCAAAGCCGAGGATGGGCCCCCGGCTTTGGGTGACCCGTATCCGCGCAGCGCGAGCTACGCCATGATAGAACCAGTCGCGGGGTTTACTCGTGCAACCCGGGGTCGGGCAGTGCAGGTGCAGAATCCCGCGCGTGCTTTCCCAGACCTCGATCATGCGGCCGGTGATGAGGTGCCCGCAGAGGATGCAGACGCGCTGGTCATCGAGTGAATTCCATCGGCGATAGGTGTCGCTCGCCTGCAACGCAGATAACTTCCGATCCAATGGAATCCGCTTGTTCACCGGTGCAGGAATGAATGCGACCGGCCGCCTGGCGCAATCGGGCGGCTTCCGACTCCTCGGCTCGGTCAAAATCTTAATCCCGGGAAAAACACCGGCGAGCGCCAGAGCGGCTAGAAGTTTTCCTTAGGAGCGGCTCCGTCTCGCGCCCGATTGGAGATGCCGGGTGCAAAGAATAATCTCAGCGCATGTGGCCGGAACCTGTCTCGCTTTCGCCCGCGGCGAAGCTCGCCGCACTCCAGGCGCTCGACATTTTCCACCATTGGGATTCGATCGACGAGGAGCGGCGCTGTCGCCGCTGCGGGGAGGTCATCACCGGGCGGGCGATCAAGGTCGTGCGCGTCCGGCGCCGGATGTCGGATTTGCGGTTGGAATGCCCGACCGAAGGATGCCCGGCGGTGCCGATCGAGTGGATCATGATGGAGCCGCAGGATTTCGCGTGCGACGGCCGTACCGGACACGCCGACGCCTCACCGGCGCAGGGGTAAAGGCGGCCGAATCGCTGGCACGTTCTGTCTGCACCGGCCCGCCTGCGCATTGCATTGCGACCAGCCGGGGCGCAGACTGCGATATTGGCCCGGAAGGTAAGGCCTCGTGGTCGTCCCGCCGTTCGCTCAAGAAAATGTCCAACCCGCCCACTGACGCGCCCGATCCCGCTGCGACCGACGAGACAACGGAGAATGCGCGTCAGGGCGCGGCGAAGCTCCGCGACCGCGATGAACCCGTCGCCGTCGTCGGCCTCGGCGCCTCCGCCGGTGGGATCGCGGTGCTCCAGCAATTTTTCACCGACATGGCGCCGGACAGCGGCCTTGCCTTTGTCGTGGTGATGCACCTCGCGCCGGATCACGAGAGCAATCTCGCGAGCATCCTGCAGCAAAAAACCGCCATGCCGGTGATGCAGGTGAACGAGACCGTGCCAGTCCGGCCGAACCACGTCTACGTGATCCCGCCGAACAAACAGCTCGCGCTCGAAGAGGGCTCACTCCGGCTCCTCGAGCCGCAACAGGCGCCGGGCCGCCGGGTCACGATCGATCTTTTCTTTCGCACCCTCGCGCAGGCCTACGGGCAGCGCTCGGTCTGCATCATTCTCTCGGGGACGGACTCGGATGGCGTGATCGGGTTGAAACACGTCCGCGCTCAGGGCGGGGTGACGATCGCGCAGGATCCGACGGAAGCGGAGCACGAGAGCATGCCGCTGACGGCGATCGGAACCGGGATGGTCGATTGGGTGCTGTCGGTGGCGGAGATGGCGCCGAAGCTCCTTGAGTTTGTGCACAATGAGCGCCGGATGCAGCTCCCGCCGGAGATCCTGGAAGCGGAAACGCCCGACGCGAAAGTGCACGAAGCGCCCGGCGGCGAGACGGTGGCGGTGGAAACCCGCGAGTCCCGGGATGAGGCCGCGCTCCGCGAGGTGCTGACGATTCTACGCCAACAAACCGGGCACGATTTCGTGCATTACAAGCGCGCCACCCTCCTGCGCCGGATCGCGCGCCGGCTGCAGGTGAATTCGATGGAGAGCATTCCGGAATATCAGAAATTTCTTCGCAGCCATCCGGCAGAAGCGAAGGAGCTGCTCCACGATCTCCTCATCGGGGTCACGCATTTCTTCCGCGATCGTGCTTCCTTTGCTGCGCTCGAGGCAAACGTCCCGCAGCTTTTCGCCGGCAAAACGAAGGACGATCAAATCCGCGTCTGGGCGGCCGGCTGCGCCACGGGTGAGGAAGCGTTCTCGATCGCGATGCTGCTCTGCGAACACGCCGAGCGTCTCGAGCACCCGCCGTCGATCCAGATTTTCGCGACCGATCTCGATGCTCAGGCGATCAACGACGCGCGCCAGGGAAGCTATCCAGTGACGATCGAAGCGGACGTGTCATCGGAAAGGTTGCGCCGCTTTTTCGCCCAAGACCACGGGCGCTACCGGGTGCGCGGGACCCTGCGCGAAAAGGTGCTCTTCGCCGCGCACAATCTCCTCAGCGACACCCCATTCTCGAATCTCGACCTCATTTCCTGCCGCAACCTCCTTATCTATCTCAACCCGAAAGCGCAGGAAGTGGTGTTCGATCTCTTCCATTTTTCGCTCCGTTCCGGTGGACTTCTCTTCATCGGCGGCGCGGAGAGCGGGAGCAACGTGCACGCGCTTTTCTCGCCCGTGGACGCGAAGCATCGCCTCTACGTCCGCCGCTCGGTGCCGCGGCCGAGCTGGAAGATTCCGCTCTTGCCGGCGGGCGCGTCGGATCTCGCGGCTTCCGTTCCCGTCGTGTCAGGGATCCGCCAAATCCCCGCCCTCACGACGACGAAGGCGAGCAAGGTGGCGACCGAGACGCGGGAGTCGGCCCACGCCGGCCAGGAACGGCGCGCCGCGCTCTTCGGCGAGCTGCACCTGAAATTACTCGAGCAGTACGGCCCGCCGTCGGTCGTGGTAAACCAGGCGCACGACATCGTTCACCTCTCTGAGCACGCCGGGCGTTATCTTCACTTCGCTCCGGGCGAGCCGACGGCAAACCTGCTCAAGGCGATCGATCCAGCGTTGAAGATCGAGGCGCGCACCGCCCTCTTCCGCGCTGCACAAACGAAGGAGCCGATCAACGGCACGCCGGTCACCGTCGAGTTCGAGGGCACGCGCGAAGTGATCGCCCTGCAGGTCCGGCCGATCCGGGCGGAGGATGTCGAGCAGGGTTTTTACCTCGTCCTTTTCGAGAAAAAGGAGAAGGCCACCGCGGCCCCGGAAGCGCCCGTCTCGCACGACGCGGTCACCCGCGATCTCGAAGCGGAACTTGAAGCCCTCAAGCGCCAGCTCAACGACGCCAGCGAAGAGAACGAAGCCAGCAACGAAGAGCTGCGAGCTTCCAAAGAAGAGCTCCAGGCGGTGAACGAAGAGATGCGGTCCGCGACCGAAGAGCTGGAGACGAGCAAGGAAGAGCTCCAGTCGCTGAACGAAGAGCTGATCACGGTCAACGACGAGCTCAAGAGCAGCGTCGAAGACTTGAGCCGGACAAACGCGGAGCTCACCAACCTGATGGCCTCGACCGATATCGGCACCATCTTTCTGGACCGGCAATTGCGCGTCCAGCGTTTCACCCCGAGCGCGCAAAAAGTCTTCAACCTGATTCCCGCCGACATCGGCCGCCCGCTCTCCGACATCACACACAAGCTCGCCTACGACGCCCTCGTCGGGGATGCCGAGAAAGTACTGGAAAATCTCGCCGGGATCGAGCGCGAAGTGCGCCTCACCGACGACCAATGGTATCTCGTGCGCATCGCCCCGTATCGCACCGCCGACGACCATATCGGGGGCGTGGTCGCGACCTTCATCGACATCACCCGCCGCAAGCGCGCGGAGGATGAGCTCCGCGCCTCGAACGAGCAGGCCGTCGCGCAGTTGCACAAGTTCGACACCGTCATGGCGGCGGTGCCCGATTTTCTTTACGAGTTCGATCTCGCGGGCCGTTTCACCTACATCAGCCAGTCGCTCCTCGATCTCTGGCGGCTCTCGCTCGAGCAGGCGCTTGGCCGGAATTTTCACGAGCTCGATTACCCGCCGGAGCTGGCGACGAAGCTGCAGCGGCAGATTCGGCAGGTGATCGAAACGGGGGATTCGCACAAGGACGAAACCCTCTACACGAGTGCGCTCGGGCCGCGGATCTACGAGTACATCTTCTTCCCGCTCCTCGCCGATGGCGGCGCGATCAAAGGCGTGGGCGGCGTGACTCGCGACATCACCGACCGCAAGCAGGCGGTCGAGGCTCTGCGCGAATCCGAAGAGCGCTTCCGGCAGTTCGCCGAAAACTCTGCCGACACGCTCTGGATCACCAACGCCAAAACCCGCCAGCTGGAATACCTCAGCCCGGCTTTCGAGGCGATGTGGGGAGAATCGCGCGTCGTCGCCATGCGCAATCCGCAGCGCTGGAACGAACTCCTCCATCCCGACGATCGGTCGCGGCTCGCAGGGACTCTCGATCACCTCATCAGCGGCGAGGGCGCGACGGTCGAATACCGCATCGTCCGGCCGAGCGATGGCGCGGTCCGCTGGATTCGCGACACTGGATTCCCCATTCGCGACGAGAACGGCGTCGTCACCCGGGTCGCGGGTGTGGCCCAGGATCTGACCGCGGAGCGCGAGCGGGTGGCGCAGTTGCAAGCCGCGGAGGAACGCTTCCGGCTGCTCGTCGAAGGGGCGCGCGATTACGCCATGTTCCTGATCGGGCTGGACAACTGCATCAGCTATTGGAGCGCGGGCGCGGAGCGGATTTTTGGGTGGTCGGCGGAGGAAGCAGTCGGCCAAACCGGCGAACTCATTTTCACTCCCGAAGACATCGCCAACGGCCGGGAGGAAAAAGAGCGCGCAATCGCTCTGCGCGACGGCTCCGCCAGCGATTGCCGCTGGCACCTACGCAAGGACGGCAGCCGCGTCTGGGTCGACGGCGCCATGCGCCGGCTCGACGACGACGCGGGGAATCACCGCGGTTTCGCCAAAGTCGCGCAAGACGCCACCGAACGTTGGGAATCCGGCGAGCGCCTGAAACAGACCCAGCTCGACCTCGAGCGCCGGGTGAAAGAGCGCACCGCCGCGCTGACTGCAGCCAATCGGCAGCTCCAAGAGGAGATCGATCGCCGGTCCAATCTCGAGCAGGAGATCTTGCACGTCAGCGAGCGCGAGAAGCGCCGCATCGGCCAGGATCTCCACGACAGCCTCTGCCAGGAACTCGCGGCGGCCGCGCTTTTCCTCCAATCAACCGCGCAAAACCTCGGCCCGAAAAAAGTCGCCGAGGTCAAAGCGCTCACCGAGGCCGCAAAAATCGTCAATGACAACGTCGGGCTCGCGCGCGACCTCGCACGCGGTTTGCATCCGGTTGAGCTCGGCCTCTCTGGCCTCACAAACGCGCTCCGCGAGCTCGCCTTCCGCACACATGACGGTGTCACCTGTCGCTTTGAATGTCCGAAGCCGATCCGGATTCGTGACGACGTCGTCTCGTTAAATCTCTACCGCATCGCGCAGGAAGCCGTGACCAACTCGCTCAAGCACGCGCAGCCGAAGGAGATCGTCATCTCGCTGCTGCGCAACCGCCGCGGCCTCATTCTCACCGTCGACGACGACGGCAAGGGCCTGCCTGCCAAACCCGCCCCGAAGGGGATGGGACTTCACATCATGAGTTATCGCGCGAACGCGATCGGCGCGACTTGCGAAGCGGTATCGCGACAGGGCGGGGGCACGCGCGTTCGATGCGTTTTGCCGCCTCATTGAGTTATCTCAGTCATGCGCGTTGCCCTCCTCATCGCTGCTTGTTTTATCGTCGCGCCGCTGCCGGCGCGCGCGGTTATTCTCGAACGGACCGGCGACCCCGCGGCCAACACCATCGCGCCGACCGCGAGCTCGCCGGTAGCGGCTGGCAGTTCGAAGGATTCTGGGGCGGTTTTCGCGGCACGCCGATCGCGCCGCATTTTTTCCTGAGCGCGAAACATATCGGCAACGCGGGCGGCTCGGTTTTCACTTTTGGGGCACTAAACTACAGCGTCGTGCGAGGATTCGCCGATCCGAACAGCGACCTCGATCTCTGGCAGGTGACCGAAACTTTCCCGACCTTCGCTCCGCTTTACACCCAGGCTGACGAGGCGGGCAAACTCACCGTCGTGATCGGCCGCGGCACGCAGCGCGGCTCCGATCATCTCGTGAACGGCAACCTCGCGGGCTGGAATTGGGGCCCGGGCGATGGCGTGCGACGCCGGGGCACGAACGTGATCAGCGAGATCGTTGCGCTCGGCCCGGACGACGAACTGCTTCGTGGACCTTTCGACGCCGGCGGCCTCGCGGAAGAAGCGCACCTCTCGAGCGGCGACTCCGGCGGCGCGGCTTTTATCGAGGATGGCGGCGTCTGGAAACTCGCGGGGACTCACTACACGGTGGATGGACCGTTCTATCTGGACGCGAGCGGCAGTGGCGGTTTTAACGCGGCGCTTTTCGACACCCGCGGCCTCTACGTTTCCGACGAAGGCAACCCGCGGTTTACGCTTTGGTCACCGGCGACGCGCCTGTTCCGAGCGGACTTTATCCGACGCGCATCTCCACGAAACTCGCCTGGATTTACAGCGTCACGGACTCGTTAGGCGATCTCGATGGCGACGGCCTCGCGAATCTGCTCGAGTATGGCCTGCACGCGCAGCCGCTCGTCCCCGACGTCGCGGCATTGCCGCAGGTGGCGCTCGAAGGGAACGACCTCACCCTCACCTATACGAAGGTTACAACGGCCTTGGACATCCAGTATCTCGTCGAGCAATCGAGCGACCTCGCGAATTGGTCCGCCGCCGCGGCCACGAACGAAATCCTGGCCACGACCGCGAACGTGCAAACGATCAGAGCCAGGGTCGCACGCAACAATGCCGCGCAATTGTTCCTGCGCCTGCGCATAACGCGTCCCTGAGTGTCGCGCGGCGGCTCCGGGTAGCGCCCACGTCCCGTGGGCTGGTCGCGCTGTTCCAGCGCGACGAACTTTCCTGAAAACCCGGGCGTCAGGGAGATGGTGCGCTTTGAGGAAAGTTCGCGACGGTGGAACACCGTCGCCAGCCCACGAGACGTGTGCGCTACCCGGAGTTCCCCCACGAATCGTCATCCCGAGCGAAGCCGAAGGCGCAGTCGAGGGATCCCGTTGGGCTGCCGGGAAGCTCCGATCGCACAGTTCCGCAACGTCGTGGCAGGGAAACCCGACGGGATCCTTCGACTCCGCTACGCTTCGCTCAGGATGACAACGAGTTCCTTCGGTGACGGCGTCACATCCTTCCGCGCCGCTGATAAAACCGATAGCGCTCGAGAATCGAGGCGACGTAATTTTTCGTCCCGGGAAAATCGATATTGCGCTGAAACTCGCTCGCCGTGATCGAGCTCTTCGCGTCCGCGGCGGCCCAACGCTGCGCCCGGCTCGCGCCCGCGTTGTATTCTGCGAGCGCAAACGGCGTCGGATCCCGTTGCGCCTGCCAATGCATCATCGCCCGGTGCAGATACCACGCGCCCGCCTCGAGGTTGGTCTTCGGATCGAAAAGTTCTTCCGCGTGGAAGTTCTCGATCTTCTCCTCCGTCGCCCATTCCTGCGCCGCGATCTCGCTCACCTGCATCAGTCCGCGCTCGCCCGCGCCGCCGAATTTTTTCGGGTCGAACCGGCTCTCCCGCCAGACCACCGCCTTCACCAGCATCGGGTCGAGCTTGTTCGGGGCCGCGACCGCGCGGATGAGCTGATCGTATTGCTGGAAACGCGCCGGGCTCACCCATTCAAAAAGCGTGTAGAAGGGATCGCCCGAGCGCCAGGCCGCGACCGCGGTCCCCACTCCGGCGGCGAGCAGGAGACAGATGATGAGCTTAAAGATGAATCGGATCATTGGCGTCGGCGCGCAGGCTGTAGCGTGCGCTGTCCTCAGCGCAGCGCCTTATGCGCTCGCAAGAGTCCGCTGAGACAGCGGACGCGACAACGTCCTCGGATCCTCGCTGGATAAGTAGGAGCGCGGCGCGGAGAATCACGGGCAGAAGCAATTCACGCAACCCTTGGCTGAGCAACCTAATTCCCACAGTTTCGTCCGTGTCGTGATCGATCGCTCGATCCGGCGCGAGCTCGACTACGCCGTGCCGCCGGAGCTGGCCGGGAAAGTCGGCGTCGGCTCGCGCGTCCGCGTTCCCTTCCGCGAGAAACAACTTCTCGCCACGGTCGTCGCCACGCTGGCAGCGAGCCCGGCGAAAGGAATCAAGCCGCTCCTGGCATTGTTAGGCGAAAAGCCGGTGCTGAGTCCGGCCCTGATCGAGCTCGCTCGCTGGATGTCGACCTACTACTGCTGCCCGCTCGAAACGGTCATGCGCAGTTTGCTCCCGCAGGTGATTCGCAAAGCCGAGGTGGGCTGGAAGAAACAGCTTTTCGTTAGGCTGGTGCGCGCGGCCACGCCGGATGAGCTGGAGAAATTACGCCGGCGCGCGCCGCGCCAGGCCGAGCTGCTCGAGGCGATCACGCAATTAAGTGCCCCAACCCCTGCGGCCGATCTCCTCCGCGACACCTCGCTCGATAACTCCACCCTGCGCGCGCTCGTCACCCGTGGCTTCGTCGACCTGCGTGAGCAGGCGGTCGCGCGTGATCCGCACGGCACCGAGCAATTCCTCGCCGACGCCGATCTGGTCATGAACGCCGAGCAACTCGCGGCGCTCAAAGCGATCGAGAACGCACTCGAAAATCCCGCGACGCATCCGCCTATTCTCCTCCACGGCGTGACCGGCAGTGGCAAGACCGAGGTCTATCTTCAGGCGATCCGCGCCACCCTCGCGCGCGGCAAAACCGCGATCGTCCTCGTCCCGGAAATCTCGCTCACGCCGCAGACGGTGGAACGTTTCAAGAGCCGTTTCTCCGAGGCGCCGGAAACGATCGCGGTCTTGCACAGTCATCTCTCCGAAGGGGAGCGGCACGACGAATGGCACAAGCTCCACAGCGGTCGCGCCCGCATCGTCATCGGCGCGCGCAGCGCGGTTTTCGCGCCGCTCGAAAATCTCGGGCTCATCGTGGTCGATGAAGAACATGAGACCTCCTACAAGCAGGAGGAAGCGCCCCGTTATCACGCTCGCGATGTGGCGGTCGTGCGGGCGAAGATGGAAAACTGCGTCGTCGTTCTCGGCACGGCCACGCCGTCGCTCGAGAGCTATGCGAATGCGCAGCGCGGGAAATACCTCCTCAGCCAGCTCACCCAGCGGGTCGACGATTGCCAGATGCCGCTCATTCGGATCGTCGATCTGCGGCTCGAGCGCCGGAAAGAAAAAGCCGCCGCCATTCTCTCGGAGAAACTGCGAAGCGCGATCGAGGTTCGCCTCACGAAAAGCGAGCAGACGATTCTTTTTCTCAACCGCCGCGGCTTCTCCACCTCACTCCTCTGCAGCCATTGCGGGAAAGCGCGAGACTGCCCGAACTGCAGCGTCGCTCTTACCTTCCATCGCTCGAACGCGCGCCTCAGTTGCCACCTCTGCGGCCACACCGCGGCGGTTCCGAAACGCTGCCCGGAATGCGGGGAAAACGCGCTCATCTATGCGGGCTTCGGGACGGAAAAGGTCGAGGCCACGGTCAGCGCGATCTTTCCGCAGGCGGTGGTGAAACGAATGGACGCCGACTCCATGACCCGCAAAGACGCTTATCGCGAAACCCTGCACGCTTTCCGCGCGGGCAAGATCGATATCCTCGTCGGCACCCAGATGATCGCGAAAGGACTCCATTTCCCGAATGTAACTCTCGTCGGAATCATCAACGCCGACCTCGCCCTGCACATGCCCGATTTCCGCGCGGGCGAAAGAACTTTCCAGTTACTCACTCAGGTCGCCGGACGCGCGGGTCGCGGGGAGGAACCGGGCGAAGTCTTTGTGCAGACCTACACGCCGTTTAGCCCGTCGATTCAGTTCGCGCGCCACCATGATTTCGCCGGTTACTTCGAGCAGGAGCTGGAATTCCGCGAACGCTGTGATTTTCCGCCCTTCCGCCACGCCGTCCTGCTCACCATCCGCTCCGAGCATGAAGCCCGTGCCAGCTTTTCCGCCGACACACTCTACCGCCGGCTGAAAGAAGCGTTGTCTGACGAGTATATCCTGGGCGTCCCGGCGCCCGCGCCTTTGGAGAAGCTCCAGGGTAGTTATCGCTTCCACATCCTCATCCGCGGCGAAGCTATTCTCCGACTTAGCCGCCTGATCCGCGAAACCCTGGATAAGTTACCCTTCCCCGAAGACGTCGCCGTCGCGGTAGACGTCGATCCATATCAGCTGTTGTAGACGCCTCCCTCTGGGAGGCGCGAGAGTCGCGCCGCCCGCAGCCTGCGGAAGTCAGGCTTCCAGCTTGACTCGGCCGACGGGCTTCCAGCCGGTCGGCTCCTACCAGTGGCGCGAACACAAACCACCGCAGAAAAAGCGTCATATTGTAGGTCGATCGCTTCGGTTCATCCATCAAGGCAGGCGAAGCGCCCTACAATAACCGCGTCGCACCCGCGCCGATTCGACGCGCTGCCGCCGCGCGCCCGCATCCGCGGATAAGACTCGCCGTCAGCGGAGGTATTCGGCTTTTTCCTTCTCCAAGTCCGCGAGGAGGTCTTTCTCGGAGTCTCGCAGGGACTTCTGTTCCTTCACCCGCCGCACAATGGCGATGGCTTTATCCACCATTCCGGCGGCTTCGTGGTGATTGCCTTTCTGCTGCTGCGCCTGCGCTTGGAGCCGATAAGCCATCCCCAGATCGCCCAGACTGGTGGCCGAATTCGGGTCCGCTGCGACAATCGGTCGCATGATCTCCTCGGCTTCACGGAGACCGGCCAGCGCGTCGTCCGATTGGCGGAGGGCGATCTGAGCGCGTGCCTTTTCCGTTTTGTAAATCGCGAGGTTGCGTTTGTAATCTGCATCGTCAGGCGATTTTGCGCTCAGTTTTGACATCACCTCGAGGGCCGCGTCGGCCTTGGTGGTCGTTTCCTGGAAGTTACCAGTCAGCCGATGGGCTCTGGCCAGATTGAAATATGAGATCGCCAAGTCATAAGCAACGACCCCGTTCTCGGGCTCCTTCTCCAGCGCCCGTCTTGGGAACTCGATCGTTCCTTCACCTACTCGGACGGCTTCCGCGCCGTTGCCTTGGTCGATGAAGTGCTCGCAGGTCATGCACTCAGTCAGCCAAACCGCGCGCTGCGCCCGGAAGTCGTCCGGTGACTGTTGCGCTGCCTCCTTGCTGAGAGCGAGAGAGGTCTGGAGCGCTGCCAATCCACCCACATAGTCTCCCACAGCGTCTTTTTGTCTGCTCAGGAGTCGGAGGAGACGGGCCTTGGTTTTCTTAAAAGTCGGATCCGCCGGATTTTTCTCTCGCAATTGATCGACGATCGCGAGGGCTTCGTTGAGAAGGGTAAGAGCTTTCTCCGATTCAGAGTTGAATGACGGGATGGCCGCGTAATCGATCAGAGTTATCGCTAGCTTGTCTTTTAGTTCCGGCGAATCGGGCCGAGCTGCGACGAGCGCGCGCTGCAATCCGAGAGTCTTCTCGAATTCTTCCTCCGCCTCTTTAGTCTGGCTATCCATCCAAAGGGTTCGGGAAATGGTGTAACCGTTCCAGGCCAGTTTCTCTTTCGCTTCGAAATCGTGCGGACGAGCAGCCACGACCGCAGCTCGCAGCGCGTTGGCTTTGCGGTAAGTCTCTAGCCCGGCCTTGGTATTTCCGAGGTTCGAATTATTCAACGCCCCCTGCACATCACCGACTTTCTCATAACCGGTGGCTAGCTCGCTTTGCAGGTCGAGATCGCCGCCCGCTTCCTTCGCCAGGCTATCGAGATAATGGAGGGCATTGAGCAGAATCTTTTCTCGGGCTTTCAGCGACCCCGCCAGGTTTTCCACCTCGGGATAGACATCGAACAGGTTTGAGTTAGCCAGCTTGCGCACATCGTCGAAACGCCTCTCCGCCCTGGCTCTTTGCAAATTGGCCTGCCGCGACTCCCAGAGCGTCCCAGCGATGCCGGCGAGGATCGCGAGCAGAATGAGGGCGGTGGCGAAGGTGCCTGCTTTATGGCGGCGCACGAACTTCGACGCCCGGTAAGTGAAGGTGTCCTGATGTGCCACCACGGGAAGACCGGTCAGGTGCCGCTCGATGTCGTCCGCCAGGGCGGCCGCCGAGCTGTAGCGGCGCTCGGGCTCCTTGCGCAGCGCCATGAGCACGATCCGGTCGAGGTCGCCGCGCAGGGCGCGATGCTCGCGGCGGCCGAGTGATCCCGTCTCGTCGGAAACCACCGTGCTGGGTCGCTCCGGCACCTGCTCGGTGATGGCGCGGGCGATTTCCTCTGCGCTCCGGCTGGTGAGCCGATACGGCTTCTGGCCGGTCAAAAGCTCGTAAAGGACCACGCCTAACGAGTAAACATCGCTACTCGTCGTGATGCGCTCGCCTTTGATCTGCTCGGGACTGGCATACTCCGGCGTCATGACCCGCAGGCCCGGGATGGTCTGGGTGAGAGCTTCCTCGTCGCTGGTCAGGAGCTTGGCGATGCCGAAATCGAGCAGCTTGGGCTTCGCATCCTCCGTCACGAGGATGTTCGACGGCTTCAGATCGCGATGAATGACGAGGTTCTGATGGGCGTAGGAAACCGCGGCGCAAACCTGCCGAAAAAGCTGGAGCCGAGCGTTGGTGTCGAGTTGCTGCGCGTCGCAAAACTTGAGCAGCGTCCGGCCCGGCACGTACTCCATCACGAAGAAAGGCAGGCCGTCGGCGGTCGTTCCACCATCAATCAGGCGCGCGATGTTGGGATGGTCGAGCTGCGCGAGAATCTGCCGCTCGTTCCGGAAGCGACCGAGGATGTCTTCCGTGTCGAGGCCGCGGCGAATGAGTTTGATCGCGACCTCCTTGCGATAGGCTTCGTCCGCCCGCTCCGCCAGGTAGACCGTGCCCAGCCCGCCACGCCCGATCTCGCGCACGATCCGATAGGAGCCGATCTGCTGCCCGGCCAGCTCTGTGTTTGCGTCCGGGAAAATCTCCAGCGGGATGGAGAGGAGCGGTTTTTCGATGAAGCGGGAAAGGTCCGCATCGGCCGCGAGAAGGGACTCCACCTCGGTCCGCAACTCGATATTTCCCGCGCACTCGCGCTCGAGAAAATTGGTTCGTTCGGTCTCCGCAAGCTCAACGGCAGCGTCGAAAAGATCGTTGACCTGCTGCCGGTCACACGGCATCCGGGCTTTCCTTTCCTCGCATGATTTCGCGGTAGAGCCAGGCGCGGGCGCGTCGCCATTCGCGCTTGATTGTGCGGGGCGACACTTCCAGGACCTCGCCCGCTTCTTCTGTCGTTAGGCCGCCGAAAAAGCGCAACTCCACCACCTGACTCTGGCGCGGATCGACCCGGGCCAGTTCCTGAAGCGCTTCGTCCAGCGCGACCAGGTCCAGACTGCGCGGCAGGCCGGCAGCCAGCGCATCGTCAAACTCCACCTTTTCCCAATCCCCGCCGCGCTTCTCGGCCCGATGCCGCCGGGCATGATCGACCAGAAGCCGTCGCATCACGCATGCGGCGACGCCGAAAAACTGGGCGCGATTCTGCCAGGACGTCGCAGTTTGATCGACCAACCGGAGGTAAGCTTCATGCACGAGGCCCGTCGCCTGTAGAGTGTGGTCGGCTCGTTCCCGGCGCAGGTAGCCGCGCGCGACCTGGCGCAGCTCATCGTAAATCAGCGGCATCAGGCGTTCGGCCGCTCCCTGCTCGCCCTTGCTCCAGTCGATGAGAACCTGGGTGACTTCCTGTCGGGTTGGAGCGGAAATCATTCGTGCGTGTTCGACAGGTTGAAGCTGGGAACGCACCGCGGCGGATGCGATTCGAGCGATCCTATCAATCTACGCGGACGCCGTAAACCCTAATGCCCGTCTCGGGGAGCGAAAAAGTTTGTCCCCCTTGTCGGGCGCTTTCCGCATTAGCTCGGTAGAGACTATGAAAATCCAAACTTCGCTCACCAAATTATTCGCGATCGCCGCCCTGGCCGTCATTCTGTCGACGGTCAATGCCGTCGCTGCGACCTTCACCGTCACCAACGCCAAGGACAGCGGCGTGGGCAGCTTGCGTGATGTGATCGCTCAGGCAAATGCCGACGGTGAGGATGACACAATCAATTTCGATCCGGCGTTTTTCAATGTGGCGCGGACAATCACGCTCGCGAGCGAGATACAAATCACCGCGGACGGCGCCAATCCGGGCAAAGCGGTCACATTCAACGGACCCGGCGCAAGTCTGTTAACCATCAGCGGTAACAATGTCTGCCGCCCGTTTTTTGTGGACGTAAATTCGACTGTGGCCATGAGTGGCTTAACGGTCCGCGACGGCAACGGCGTCGGCACGGTGATCAATCTTGAAGGCAGATCTGGCGGCGCGATCCTGGTCCACGCGGGCACCGCGCTGACGCTAACGAATGTCACCATTAGGAATAATACGGTCGCCAATTCGGGTGGCGGAATTTTTCTGAACGGAGCGAGAAATTTTACGGTATCCGGTTCACTTTTTACGGAAAACAACGCTAACTTCGGTGGGGGGATTGTTGATTCCGGGAGCAACGTCAAAACGCTCGTTAACACCACTGTTTCCAATAATACAGCGATAGGTCAAGTAGGCGGCGCTTCTTTCGACGGTTTAAAGACCACGATTTCAAACTGTCTGATAACCGGAAACTCGGCCGGGGCGGATCCGAACGTCGTCCCGGCAGGCGGAGCCGGATCCATTGGCGGCTTGGGTCTTTTCGCCACGACAGCGACCGTGACGGACACGACGATTTCAAACAATGTCGCCGGAAGCAGCCCGTCCAGTACGTTTGAAGGTCGCGAAGGTTTTATCGGTGGCGTGAGTGTTAACTCCGATTCTGCGATTTTCCGACGAGTGACCGTGAGCGGCAACACCGATCACTCAGGAGCGACCGCCGGCGGTGCCGGGATGCAGTTGCGCTCGACCGGTAGCGTGGAGGTGATTGACTCCGTCGTTTCCAATAACCGGCACTCCATCTATTTCACCCCTAGTCCAACCACTGGACCTCGACCTTCCACGGTGGGCGGCGGCATTGTGACTGTTAATGGGGCAATATCGATCATCAACACAACCATCGCGGGCAATGTGGCGGAAAACGGTCTTGGCGGCGGAATCTGGGTCTTCTCGGACGGATTAAAAGTCATCAATTCGACCATCACGGGGAATGTTTCTGAATTGAACAATCCGAGCAGTAATCAGGACGGCGGCGGCGGTATTTTCATCGATGACCGCGTAACAACACTCCTTCCAACAATTCAAAACTCCATCATCGCGGGCAACACCGGACCGACAGGACCAGATGTTACCGGCGCGTTCATCTCTGCCGGCTACAACCTCATCGGGGACTCCGCCAACTCGACCGGTTTCGGGGCGAAGGGCGATCAGTTGAATGTCGATCCGCTGCTCGACCCAGTTGGTCTCGCGGACCACGGCGGCCTGACTCCAACTATCGCGCTGCAATCGAATAGCCCGGCAATTGATAAGGGCAAGAGCGCCGATGTCATGACGGATCAACGCGGACTTCCCCGGCCATTCAATAATCCTTCCATTCCCAATGCCGCCGGGGGCGACGGTTCAGATATCGGAGCTTTCGAAGTTCAGCCGGCGAATACAATGCCCGGCAATAATGTGACCGCGGAAGCGCCTGCTGGTGATGCCACCGTTACCTTCCACTCTATTACCAAGGCCGGCTTTACGACCTTTGGTGCGATTGTCCCGCCGTCCTCCGCCGGGGCTCCGCCTGAGGGCTACACCATCCTGGAGAGCGCACCTGCTTACGACATTCGCACCACCGCGACCTTCACCGCGCCGCTCACGGTTTGTTTCACCGTCAATTCGATCACGGACGCAGACGAGTTTGAGCGTGTCCGGATTCTGCACGGTGAAAATGGAGAGTTAGTCGATCGCACGGACCTGAGCTCGATCGACTTCGCCAGTCACACGGTCTGCGCGAGCGTTGATTCGCTCTCGCCTTTTGTCGTCGCCCTCGCGCCGTCGCTCCCGAACCGGTTCCAAAACATCTCGACCCGGCTCCGCGTCGAGACCGGCGAAGACGTGCTCATCGGAGGCTTCATCGTGCTGGGGACGAAAACGAAGACGGTGATTTTGCGCGCGATCGGTCCGTCCCTGGCGGATTTCGGAGTCACTGGGGTGCTGGCCGACCCGGTGCTGGAGCTCCATGGGGGTGATGGTTCGCTGATCACGAGTAACGATAACTGGAAGACGACGCAAAAGGCGGCGATCATCGCCACCGGCGTTGCTCCGACGAACGACAAAGAGTCAGCGATCATCGCCGAACTGGCACCGGGAGCCAGCTACACCCTGGTCGTCAAGGGCAAGAGCGGCGGAACCGGCGTCGGCCTGGTCGAAGCGTATGACTTGGCGGGGGCCGCAGACTCAGAGTTCGCGAACATCAGCACCCGAGGAAAAGTCGGAACGGGCGCGGACGTGATGATTGGCGGCTTCATTCTCGCGGGGGGAACCGGCGACAACACGGTGCTGGTCAGAGCGCTCGGGCCGTCGCTGGGCGACGCCGGGGTGAGCGGTGCGCTGGCCGATCCGACGCTGGAATTGCGCGACCCGGACGGCAACATCGTGCGGAGTAACGATAACTGGAAGGACGAGCAGATGGCCGCGATCGTGGCGACGGGGATCCCGCCGACGAAGAATCTCGAGTCAGCCCTCGTGCAGACGTTGGGTCCGGGTAACTACACCGCGATCGTCGCGGGGAAGGATGGCGGGATCGGGGTCGGGTTAGTGGAAGCTTTTCGGCTCCAGTGACCGATCGCGCTAACACTCTGCCCGCGCTTGTTTTTGCGGTGCGGGCAGAGTGGACCCGTTGGATCTTGGGAGGGTTAATTTCGAGGTCGTAGCTAATCTTAGCGCGCGCTTGGAGGGACGACCGCCGCGTCGTCCGAGTTTCTTTTCGGCGCCGACCACACACGGACGGGACGGCGCCCGTCCCTCCACACGCACATCGGGCGGCATTTGATGGCGCCTGTCTCGGTGGTTGCCCAGGTTTATGAATCAGGGCAGGCGGAGCGCCCGCCCTACAATTGTCCGGTGCTCGCTATAGCTTTCCGAAGTCAGCGCCTCGTTTGCGCTCGCGGCCCGAACTTTCGATCGCAAGGCCGCTTCGCCAAAACTACCATCTGCGCGCTCCTACCATCTTCGTCATCTGTTATCGACGTGGTCCTGTCCACCTTGCGCGCCGAGCGCGATGCGCGAGCCAATTCTTCCGCCGGAACCCTCCGTGCGTCTCAGGGAGTCCTTACCGGAAGAGTAGCCCCTCAGAGCGACCGCTCGCTCCCCTGGAATTCCCAAGGTGGTTATCGCTGCTTCCCCATCTCTATCAGTGGAGAATCGATCTTCGTCTGACTCAGCTCTTCCGCGAGACCCTCGATAAGCTGCCCTTTCCCGGAGATGTCATGGTCGCCCGAGGATCTCGACCGGATCATCTGCTCTGGAAGTCAGGCATCCTGCCTGACTCGGCCGACGGGCTTCCAGCCGGTCGGCTCCTGCAAGCAGCCGTTAACGGCAAATTAACCGCGGAGGAAGCGTCATGTTTCCTGCTTCCTCTGCGCTCTCCGCGGTAAAATCTTCTGACAAGCCTAATCCGGGGCAGGCGAAGCGCCCGCCCTACAATCTCGCCATCGCGCCGATTTTCGCTGCGGGATGAAGATTTGTGGCCTTTTTGGCGCCGATTTCGCGCTTTCTCTAGTGTATGGTGATACACGGTTGCGAAAGTCTTCTCCATACCGGAATAGCGACCTTGCTCAGAATGATGACCCGCCACGGCGAGCGATCGAATGGGGAAAGTGATGATCGCGGCGACGTGTCGCCTCCCGAGGAGGAAGAAGAATCAGGCGCCGAGGGGAAGAGCGCGCCTCGGCGGGAGTAAGGCCGGGCTGCCAGCAAAGGGCGGGGAATAAGGGGATCGCTTTCCCGCCTCTCACCAGATGACTTCATCCGCTCCCCTGACCGAGCCGCGCGCTCTTGAGCCGCAGGGTCTGCGGAACGTCTTACTTCTTTTGGCCGGCCTGACCATTTGCGGGCTCCTCTGGCCGGCTATTCACGCGGTCGAAAGCGGCAGGGTCGCGGTCTTTACCGGATACGCGCTTTTGCAGGGCGGCGCCTGCCTGTTCGCGGCGAAATTACTTTGGGACCAGCCGACCACGCGTTTCACTTTTCTCCTCGTCGTCGCGCTTTCGATTCTCCTGCGCGCCGTGCTCCTGTTTCAGCCACCGGTCCTATCCAGCGACATGTATCGCTATGTCTGGGATGGCCGCGTTCAGGCTGCCGGGATTAACCCTTATCGCTACATTCCGGCCGACCCCCGGCTGGCGCCTTTGCGGGAGAAGGCGATTTATCCGCACATCAATCGCCGCGATTATGCGCACACGATTTATCCGCCGGGGGCGCAGCTCTTCTTCCTCGCGATCACGCGCGTGAGCGAGACTATCACCTGGTTTAAAGCCGCCCTGCTCGGGATGGAAGGGGTGACGATCTGGGCGCTCGCTCGCCTTCTTGCCTCCTTCGGTTTGCCGCGATCACGGATCATCGTCTATGCCTGGAACCCGCTAGTACTCTGGGAATTATCCGCCACCGGACACATCGACACGCTGATGATCGCTTTCGTCGCGCTAGCGCTCCTGGCGCGGCGTCGCGAGCGGGACGGCCTCGCCGGGGCCTGGCTCGCGGCTGCGGTGCTGGTGAAGTTTGTTCCGCTCGTCCTCTTCCCGGCGCTCTACCGGCGCTGGGACTGGAAAATGCCGCTCGTCGCAGCCGCCACCATCGGCACAGGCTACCTTATCTATTCCAGCGTCGGGCTGGGCGCCTTCGGATTTCTTCCCAGCTACGCCAAGGAAGAGGGTTTGGGCAGCGGCGATTACTTTCCTTTGTATCTGGCTAATTTCCTCCTCGGCGGAGCGCATCTGCCGGTGCTGGCTTATTTCGTGTTCGCCGCCTCTATCCTTGGCCTGCTCGCGGTCTGGTCGCTCTTCCGCAGGGGCGAAGGAGAGGGTGCGTTTGTGCTGGCGGCGGGAGCGCTGGTCTTTGTTTTCACGTTTCTGCTTTCGCCTAACTATCCCTGGTATTGGACCTGGCTGACGCCGTTTCTTGCCTTTCTGCCCTGGCGCTTTCTCGGTCCGTTCTGTTACCTGACCGTGGCGGCGCTGGCGCGCTACGGCCACTGGTTCGATCACGAGCAATGGTTCGGCCTCGGTTCCCAGTTCGTCAAAGGTCTGGTGCAATTTGCACCGTTCGCCATCTGGCTGGCCCTGGCGGCGATCCCGGCATGGCTGCCTCGTCGCTCGCGCGACGTCTCTTTGGCCTCCTCGAACGAGAAAAATTAACCTCTGCTGGGTCGAGTCGTTTGAATGAGGAGGGCGGTGTCCCGATTCCACCATGACCAGTAAGCCCGGCACAATCCGGCGTCGGGCAAACCCGAAAGAACCTGTCGAACGATTAACGCGAGCGACGGCAGCGCCCGATTCGGTTCAGCGTCGCGGGACGCGTTATCAGGTTTCCGGGGCCACCTGAGTTTGTCGAATCCGGCTTTTCTCGGCTTCCAGCTCCTCGAGGACTTTCTCCTCCGATCCTGCTAAAGCGTCCAATTTCCCGAGCCTGTGCGCGATCTCGATCGCCTTCTCAATCTTCTCGATCGCCTCGGCTTTTTCGCCCTATCCAGAATGCGCCTCGGCGGCCAGCCGGTAAACGCCCGAGAGATCCCACTGATGGCTGGTCGACTCGGGGTCCAACTCGCTCAGGCGCCGCAGGATTTCCTCTGCCTCCCGCAAGGTGGCGAGCGCCGGATCCCATTGGTTCAGTCCAAGCAAAGCCTCTCCTTTCGCGGTCAAATAGATCGCGAGATAGCGTTGGTAGTCGGTATTTCCCGGCAGCTTCTTGATCAGTTCCGAAATGGTCGCGATCGCTTCGCCGGCCGCATCGAGTGCGCCGGAATGGTTTTTCGCCAGGTTATACGCCCTCGCCACATCCCATTGCGATACCGACAAGTCATGTTGGATGGTCGCGTTCTCGGGCTCTCTTTCCAAAGCGAGACGCGGAAACTTCGTCGCGGGGAGGCAGGCGGGGACGGCGCCGGCACCATCGTCTTTGTTGATAAAAAACTGGCAGACCTGTTTTTGGGATACCCATACATCCCGTTGCAAACGGAAATCCTGCGGAAACTCTTTCGCCAGTTCCTGGCTGAGCGCGAGCGCCTGCTGGAGATATGCCAACGCTTCGTCATATTCCTTGAGAGCGGCTTTGGTTCTGCCGAGGAACTTCAAATCGAGCGAGAGCGTCTTCTTCAAGTCTCTGTTCTCAGGATATTTCGCCCGCATCTTTTCGATGATGGCGAGGGCTTCGTCGAAGTAGACGAGCGCTTCGGTCGTTTTGTAGCTGAATTCGGGAATGGCGCCCGCGTTGATGAGCATGACCGCAAGGCCGTTGTTCGCTTCTGCGGAATCGGGCAGCGCCGCCACCAGTTCGCGCCGGAGCTTGATTCCTTTTGCGTAGATGGCCGCCGCTTCCTCGGTTCGGTTGGTAAACCAGAGCGTTCGGGCGGTGACGTAGTAGTTTTGCGCCAACTTTTCCTTCGCTTTCAAGTCCTGCGGATGGGCCAGAAAAACTGCTTCGCGCAGTTCTTGCGCCTTTAGATAGGTCTCGAGGCCTGTTTTGTAATTGCCCAGGCTTTGATCGTTCTTCGCCCCCTGCACGTCGCCCACTTTTTCGTAAGCGGTCGCCAGTTCACTTTGCAGCTCCAGATCGTCGCCCGCTTCGTGGAACAGGCTGTCGAGATATTGCAGGACATTGAGTAAAACGGCCTGCTGCGCTTCGAGCGAGCCGGCGAGCTTTTCGATCTTTGGGTAGACGTCGAAGAGATTGGAATTGGCCAGCTTGCGCACGTCGTTAAACCGGCGCTCCGCCTTCGTCCGTTGCGCTTGGGCCACTCTCGCCTGCCAGAGCGTCGCGATCAGGCCGGAGACGAGAGCGAGCAGGACGAGCAACGCCGCGACGACACCGGTCTTATTCCGCCGCACAAACTTCGCGGTCCGATATTGAAAGGTGTCTTGGTGCGCGCTCACCGGCAGGCCTGCGAGCTGGCGCCGGATGTCTTCAGAAAAACGCTCGACCGTGGCATAGCGGCGCTCGGGTTCCTTGCGCAACGCCATCAGAATGATGTTGTCGAGATCGCCCCGGAGGGATTTCTGATTTCTGATTTCTGATTTCTGATTGTTCGAAGGTCGCGTCGGCTCCTGGTCCGTGACCGCGCGCGAGACTTCCTCCGCGCTGCGGCTCGTCAGACGGTAGGGCTTTTGGCCGGTGAGCAGCTCGTAGAGAAGCACGCCTAACGAATACACATCGCTGCTCGTCGTGATCGCGCCGCCTTTGATTTGCTCCGGGCTGGCATACTCCGGCGTCATCACCCGCAGCGCCGGTATCGTCTGCGTCATCGCCTTCTCCTCAGGCGTCAGCAGTCTGGCGATGCCGAAATCGAGCAGCTTGGGCGTGCCGTCCTCGGTCACCAGAATGTTCGACGGCTTCAGGTCGCGGTGGATCACCAGGTTCTGGTGCGCGTAGGAAACCGCAGCGCACACTTTGCGGAACAGTCGGAGCCGCTCATTCGTGTCGAGCTTCTGTGCAGCGCAAAAATCGAGCAGCGTCCGGCCTTGCACATACTCCATCACGAAGTAAGGCCGCCCGTTTTCGGTCGTCCCGCCGTCGATCAGACGCCCGATGTTCGGATGATCGAGCTGGGCCAGAATTTGCCGCTCATGTCGGAAGCGTCGCAGAATGTCATCCGTGTCGAGCCCGCGCCGGACGAGCTTGACCGCGACTTCTTTGCGGTATTCATCATCGGCGCGCTCCGCCAGATAAACGGTCCCCAAGCCACCGCGTCCGATCTCGCGCACGATCCGGTAGGCGCCGAATTGCTGGCCGGCAATCTCCGAGTTCGGGTCCGAGAACAATTCCCGCGGCAGCGTTCCGACCGGTTCCTCGATGAACTCCGACGCCTCCGCGTCCGAAGCGAGGAGCGATTCCACTTCGACCCGCAGCGCGCGGTCTTCCGCGCATTCTTTCTCGAGGAATCTTGACCGCTCCGGCTCCTGCAATTCAGCCGCGGCGTCGAACAGTTCGTTCACCCGCGGCCACTGCTCAGGCCGTGCTCGCATCCTCTTTTTCCCCAAAGATCTCCCGCCGCAGCCACGCCTTCGCGATCCGCCAGTCCCGCCGCACCGTCCGCGGCGAGACGTCGAGCACTTCGGCCGCTTCCTCGAACGTAAGAGCGCCAAAGAAGCGCAACTCGACGATCTCGCTCTGCCGCGGATCGAGCTTCGCCAGATCCATGAGCGCTTCATCGAGGACGACCAGATCCAGCGGGCGCGACCCAGCGCTCAGGCGCGCTTCGTCCAGTTCCACTTTCGCCCAAGCGCCGCCCCGCTTCCCGGCCCGATGCCGCCGGGCGTGATCGACCAGAATCCGTCGCATCACCCGCGCCGCCACGCCGAAGAAATGGGCGCGGTTTTTCCAGGTCAATTGCGTTTGATCGACCATCCGGAGATACGCTTCGTGAACCAGCGCGGTGGCTTGCAAGGTATGATCGCTCCGCTCGCGCTGGAGATAACCGCGGGCGATCAGGCGCAGCTCGTCATAGACCAGCGGCATGAGCTGAACCGCAGCCTCGCGATTACCGCGGCTCCAATCGACCAGCATCTGCGTGACGTACTGCTGTGGCGGTGAGGCACTCATAGGCGACATCCAGCTACTACGCAGAAAACAGACCGCAGCCGCAACCCGACGACAGCATCAAACTACGCTCTCCACGGAGCGTGGCAAGGCTCCCGGGCTGGGCCGCAGTTGTCGCGACGGCACTCTGTCGCCGTGAGCCTGCGTCAGACGCCGAGCTCACATCCAGGCGGGCCGCGCCCTCCGCGGCCAAAATAGTTTGGCCGCTTTTCGCACAAATTCGCTTCTTACCGGTTGCAGGACGATGTCCCGTCCGCGTACCACGACCAAACGAAAATCCATATGACAACGAAAAAACTCTTGGGAAAAACGCCGATTCTCATCGCTTTCGCTCTGCTCGCCTCTGCTCTGCAGCTCGCGGCGGCGACCTTTACCGTCACCAACGTAAAGGATAGCGGCGCGGGGAGTCTGCGCGCGGCGATCGAGGCGGCGAACACGAACGGGGAGGCGGATACGATCAATTTCGACCCGACGTTTTTCAACGTCGCCCGCACGATCACGTTGACGACCGGAGAGATCCTGATTACCCCCGATGATCAGCATTTCAATGGACAAACGGGCAGACTCGTCACGATCAACGGACCGGGAGCGAATCTCTTAACGATCAGCGGCAACAATGCCAGCCGGATATTTCTGTTAGCCGGCAATCCGGGTCAGGAACAACAAAATGCCAATGTCACGATGAACGGAATGACGCTGCGGGACGGCAACGGTGTTGGCGGTTTTGGCGGTGTTAGTAACGCAATTGGCGGAGCGATTTATGCTCAATTGGCGGCGAATCTAACCCTGAATTCGATGGTGATCAGAAACAATGTCATAACCACTAACTCTAACTCAAGTGGTGGAGGAATGTATTTTAACGGAGTTAAAAGTGTTGCCATTAACGATTCACTGATTACTGAAAACTCCGCGAATAATGCTGGAGGATTTGCCACATACCTCGAAGTTGATAAGCTCACAATGCGAAACACAATCGTTTCAAACAATCGGGCTATATCGGGCAATACTGGCGGCATTTCTATTTATCGCGGAACTAATGTCATTACGAATTGTCAGATCACCGGCAATAATTCGAAGGGAGCCTATGGCGGAATCGACTTTTTCCAAGCCGAAGTAGATATGTCGGATACTATCATTTCCGGCAATGTAGCCGGAGCTACCGGCGGCGGGACGGTTGGAGGTATCAATACGAATGGAGGAGCTGTCGTAACCTTCCGAAGAGTGACAGTTTCAAATAATTTCGGGGCATCTGGTCCCGGTGGAATTCAAATTCGTAATCCCTCAGGTATCGTTACGATAATTGATTCGACGGTTTCGAACAATTCCGCCGACGGAATTCCGCCGAGCCGTCAAGGCGCGGGAGGCGGGATTTCTGTATCCGACGCGGGAACTCAGAGCGGACAGATAACAAGAATAATCAATTCAACCATTTCCGGCAACTCTGCCGCTGAAAGGGGCGGTGGGATATATAATTTTAGTACTGGTCTGGAACTCATCAATTCAACGGTTGTTAATAATTCTGCCGGAGCCAGTAATTTTGTCCGTGATGGAGGTGGTGGAATATTTGACGGTGAGATACTCAGGAGCGGGAACGGAGAATTCCTATTCCGCCCTAAACTCCAAAACTCGATCATTGCGGGCAACACCGCGGGAAACGGACCCGATCTTTACAGCGGATTCGATTCCGCCGGCTACAACATCATCGGCAATACCGCCAATACTAACAACAGCGCCGCTGCTACTGGCGATCAGTTTAACGTCGATCCGAAGGTAGGTCCCCTGGCTAACAACGGCGGCCCCACACTTACCCATGCCCTGCTCCCAGGCAGCCCCGCGATCGATAAGGGCAAGAGCGCAGATGTCATCACCGATCAGCGCGCACTACCCCGGCCTTTCAACAATCTTTCCGTCCCCAACGCCGCGGGCGGCGATGGGTCGGATATAGGGGCGTTTGAAGATCAACCGGCGAATACGACGAAGGGGAGTGATGTGAGCGTCGAGGCTCCCGCGGGCGACGCCACCGTGACGTTCCAATCGATTACCAAGGCCGGCTTTACGACCTTTGCTGCGATTGTGCCACCTTCCTCGGCCGGTCTTCCTCCGGAGGGTTACAACATTCTGGAAGGCGCGCCGGCTTACGACATCAACACCACAGCCACTTTTACCGCACCCATCACCGTTTGCTTCACCGTCAACTCGATCACGGACGCAGACGTTTTTGCCCGGGTTCGCATCCTGCACGGAGAAGACGGAGAGTTAGTGGATCGCACGGACTTGCAGTCGTTAGACTTCGCCAGTCGCACCGTCTGCGCCGAGGTCGATTCGCTTTCGCCCTTTGTCGTCGCCCTCGCGCCGTCCCTCCCGAATCGGTTCCAAAACATCTCCACCCGGCTCCGCGTCGAGACCGGCGAAGACGTCCTCATCGGAGGCTTCATCGTGACTGGGACGGAAACCAAGACGGTGATCCTGCGCGCGATCGGTCCGTCCCTGGCGGATTTCGGAGTCACGGGGGTGCTGGCCGACCCGGTGCTGGAGCTACATGGTGGCGATGGTTCGCTGATCACGAGTAACGATAACTGGAAGACGACGCAAAAGGCGGCGATCATCGCCACCGGCGTTCCTCCGACGAATGACAAAGAGTCAGCCATCATCGCGGAACTGGAACCGGGTGCCACCTACACCCTGGTGGTCAAGGGCAAGAGCGGCGGGAGCGGCGTCGCCTTGGTCGAAGCGTACGACTTGGCGGGGGCCGCAGACTCAGAGTTCGCCAACATCAGCACCAGAGGAAAGGTAGGAACGGGCGCGAACGTGATGATTGGTGGCTTCATTCTCGCGGGCGGAACCGGCGACAACACGGTCCTGGTCCGAGCTCTCGGCCCGTCGCTGGGCGACGCCGGGGTGAGCGGGGCGCTGGCCGATCCGACGCTGGAATTGCGCGACCCGGACGGCAACCTCGTGCGGAGTAACGATAACTGGAAGGACGATCAGATGGCCGCGATCCTCGCGACGGGCATTCCACCGACGAAGAATCTCGAGTCAGCCCTCGTGCAGACGTTGGGTCCGGGTAACTACACCGCGATCGTCGCGGGGAAGGACGGCGGGATCGGGGTCGGGTTAGTGGAAGCTTTTCGGCTCCAATAACCGATCGCGAATTATTCTCTATCAAGTTCTGTAGACGTCGCCCTCTGAGCGACGCGGGAGTAACACCGTCCGCAGCTTGCCGTGACGCCGATACCCGCGCTTCGCAGAGCGAAGCGTCTACAGTGCTACACTCGTTAGGCGACTTCGACGCCTTTCCAGAATGCGACGTGGTTCTTGATGCTGGCGGCAGCTTCCTTCGGCTCGGGATAAAACCAGGCCGCGCCTTTGTTCACGTCGTCGTCGACGGCGATGTCGTAGTAGCTCGCTTCGCCTTTCCACGGGCAATGGCTGTGCTGATCGCTCGCGCGGAAATATTCGCGCTTCAGGGAATCGTCGGGGAAGTAGTGATTGCCTTCGACGACCACGGTATCGTCGCTCTCGGCGAGGGTAGTGTTGTGCCAGGTTGCTTTCATCATTGAGGAAGTTAGCACGCGATTGGAGGGATGACCGCCGTGTCGTCCCCGTTTGGTTCCGATCTCAACCAGACACGGACGGGACGGCGCCCGTCCCTCCACGGCGCGCAAATTGTAGGGCGACCGCTTCGGTTGCCCAGTTTGAATCGGGGCAGGCGAAGCGCCCGCCCTACAGTGGCCTGAGCAAATCCGCGGGTCGCCCGCGGCTAGCTGCCTAACGACAAAGTCTCGCCTTCGCGCGCGGCGAAGACCTGAACCTGCAGGCCGCTTTGTCGCACAACCGCCTGCGCGCTCTCCACCATCTTCGCCATCTTCGCGTCGTCGTGGTCGGGATCGTGGTGGAAGAGGTAAACCCGTTTCGCGCCGGCCCGCGCGGCGAGGAGCGCGGTGTCGTCCGCGCAGGTGTGGCCCCAGCCGCGCCGGGTCGGATATTCGACCGCGTCGTATTGCGAATCCGCGATCACCACTTCCGCGCCGCGGAGAAATTCGACGACTTTCTCATCCTGCTGGCGCGCGTATTCGAGACCGGCCTCGGAAGTTTCCTTCTCCGCTTTCTGGCGTTCGAACTCGCAGCGTTCGTAGGCTTCGTGATCGGGCATGTAAACGACGTCGCCGTTCGGAGTCGTGAGGCGATAGCCGAGGCAGATGCCGGGATGGTTCGCGAAAATCGTCCGCACTTTCACCGAACCGCCGAGGTCGAACTGCATGTCGTCCATCTCCTCGAAGGTCAGATGCGTCGCCATCTGGTTCAGGCCGACCGGGAAAAACGCCGTCTGCATTTGCTCGAAAAGCGCGCCCCGCAATCCATGGACCGCGCCCTCGTAACCGAGGATGCGAATGTTCACTTTCGGATGGTAGGCGGGCACAAAAAACGGGAAGCCCTGGATGTGATCCCAGTGCGTGTGCGTGATCAGCATGGTGACGTCGAGGCCGTCGGCCGTGATCTCTTTCATGAGCGATTGGCCGAGGCGGCGAATGCCCGAACCCGCGTCGAGAATGATGATGCGATTCCCGACGCGAACCTCGACGCAGGAAGTGTTGCCGCCGTAATCGGAAGTCTCCTTGCCCGGCGACGGGATTGATCCGCGCACGCCCCAAAAACGCACGAGCGTCGGCCCGGTTGCGACTGGCTCGGGCGCGGATTCCTCCGCGACCGGCGCGCCGTTCTGGCCGGCGGCAGCGAGCGCTTTGAGCAGCTCCCCGGGAACGATCGGTTTGATGAGGTAGTCATCCGCTCCGCCCGCAAACGCGGTCTCGCGATCGTTCGCGAAACGGCTCACCGTCGTGAGGATCACGCGGGTCGATTTCTGCGGATCCTGCTCGCGAATCGTGCGGCAAACCTGGAAGCCGTTGCGCTTCGGCGTGCGCATCTCGCAGATGACCGCTTCCGGCTGATGTTGGAGCACGAGATCGAGCCCGGCCTGGCCGTCTTCTGCTTCGAGCACGCGCCAATCTCTTCCCATTAAGCACTCGGAAATGAGCGTGCGGGTGAGGGAGTCGCTGTCGATCAGGACCAGCGTCTTCATGCGGCGGGAGCAGCGGCGCGCGGGAGCCGAATCCAAAAGCAGTTGCCCTCGCCCTCGGCGTCGAAGCCGAATTCGCCCCGGCATTTTTCCACCGCCATGCGGCAAAACTGCAGACGCAACTGCCGTCCGGAAGCCTCGGCGTTCGTCATCGTGACACGCGCGAAAAAATCGGCATCCGTATTTGCCGGCAGCGGCGCGCCATTGTCCTGCACGCGGACTTCGATGGTGTCGTCGCCGGTGTTTACCGAGACGGTGACGACGCCGGCGGCGGGGGCGTTTTCGAGCGCATTCTCGAGCAAGTTCGTGGCGACGCGTTCGAGATGTTCGGCATTCATCGCGACCCAGGGAAGATCGGCGGACTCGTCAGGTAACTGAAGTTGCGCACGTTTTTCCGCGAACGCTCCGGCGAGCGCAGCGCCGGCCGCGGGCAGAGCTTGGCCTAACGACGCCACCGCCGCGATCTCGCCGTCGCGGCCGTAAAGACCTTCGAGTTCGGCCGCGAAAACGTTGAGGACCTTGTTGATCAGCGCCTGTTGTTCCTCGGTCGCACGGAGCGCGAGGCTGAGCAGTTGCTGCGCGCGTGCGGAATGTTTTTCCAGCTCGATCAAGCGCAACGCGGTGATGACATTGGCGAGCGCAGCGTTCATTTCCTCCGCGATGCAGCTGAGGAGAATCTCCTTCTTCTGCGTCTCGGAATTCAAACGCTGGTAAGCGATGACGGTCTCGCGCGCGTGTTGCAGGATCGCTTTTTTCTTCTCGAAAACTTCGCCCAGTTTCTCGAGCAGCAACGCTGGCTGGCCGTCGAGCGTAAGCGCCGTCGCCTCGAGCGAGACTTCGTCGCCCTCGGCGGTTTGCTCGATCCACGCTCCGGATTGGACGCGGGTCGCGCCGCCGGCGCTCCAGGATTCTTCGGCGTCGATGAGGAAGTTCTCCAGAAACGGCGAAGCCTCCGCGACCGGCAACGTCGTGGTGAGGCCAGGCCAGAGACCGGCGAGCCACGCGGGGCCCGCGCCGTGGAGGCGAATCGAACCGCTTTCATCGCGCAGGAAAAGAGCGAACCCGAGCGCTTCGAGCGCGGCGCTGGCGGAAGAATTTACGGCCGCCATGACTCGTTAGGCAGGCGGCAACATCCGGCGTCCGAGCTCGACGAAGACCTCTTCCACGCTCGCGCCTTCCTTGGCGCTCGTCTTAAAACTCTTCCAGCCGCGCGTCTCGAGGTCGGCCATCCGCTTCTCGTCGATCTCCCACTGGTTCACGAGATCCGCTTTGTTGAGCGCGAGCAGAAATGGCACCTGCGCGCCGACCGCCTCCGCGACCCGCCTCTGAATTTCGAGCACCTGATCGAGCGTCACCGCGCGCGTCCCATCCGCGACGAGAAGATAGCCGCTCGTCCCGCGCAAATACGAAGTCTGGAGCCGCTGATAATCGTCGTCGCCCGCGAGATCCCAGATCATGAGCATGACCTCGGCGCCGTCGACCGCGACCGTCTTTTTATCGATCTTTACTCCGACGGTGGTGAGGTATTTATCCGAGAACATGCTGTGGACGAACTTCGCGACCAGGCTCGTTTTCCCGACGCCGGACGCGCCGATCATGCAGACTTTTTTTTGGATCATGGCTTCGCGACGATGGGGCGACTGATGACCTTAAGTTCAGCGCGTCGGTCAGATTCCTCAGGCAGCGCCTTCTCACCTGGGACCGGTTGGCGGCGACCTTTGCCGACCGCTTCGAGCATGCGCGCATCGAAGCCACAGGTGAGCAAAAACTCACGAACTTTTTCCGCGCGCCGACGGCTGAGGTCGCTGTTGCTGACGTCGTCGCCAACCGCGTCGGCGTAGCCGT
The DNA here is from genome assembly GCA_038234295.1 of Chthoniobacterales bacterium. Taxonomy (GTDB): domain Bacteria; phylum Verrucomicrobiota; class Verrucomicrobiia; order Chthoniobacterales; family UBA10450; genus Palsa-1392. The sequence goes on along the minus strand of JBBSUP010000001.1, from coordinate 21,828 downwards.
CGATCTCGATGGAAATCTCGACGCCGATGCGGCGCGCGGCGGTGTCGCAGCGGCGGATTTCGTCGGGCAAGCGCGAGAGCGCGGCGAAGCCCTCGGTCGCGATGTTGTCCTTGTTGATGAGGAAGTAAACGAAGGCGCTTTCGATGATCGATTTCGACTGACTAAATGCGCGCTGATCGAGATCGACGGCGTTGCTCGCATCGACCGAATCGATGCCCGGCAACTTCGCGGCTTCGGCCTCCACGCGTTTCAACCAGCGGTGCGTGGCTTCGCCGGAAAGGCTGAGCACGCCGTCTGTCACCTGCGCATAAATTCCATCGGGCAAACCGAAGCGCGCCTCGAAGCGCTCCTGCGCGAGATTGCGATCGTAGGAAATTTTCGCGGCCTGATCGACGATCGAGTCCACGCCGGACACGAGCGTCCCTTCGTGCCGGACGCGATCGAGCCATTCGTAAGGTGGCGTGCCGGTCAGCGTGAGCACGCCCTGGTGCAGGCTCAGACCCGCGCCCTGCGGCACGCCGAAGCGCGACTCGAAACGGCGCTGCACGCTCGCGTCGTCGAGCGCGAGATAATCCTTCCACTGGAAATCGATGTCGGCCGGATCCAAACCGGCGGCGCGGGTGATCTTCGCAGGATCGGTCGAGGCGGCATCGCGCAAACCAGCGACCTGCGATTTCCCAAACCAATGATGCTCGGCCTCGGTCACGACGATGCCGGGATAGGTGCGCAGTTGCCTAACGAACCGCGACCAATGCCGCGCGTGCAGCCCGAGGGCGATCAGGGCGGCCGCGACAACTGATGCCGCTAAAATGATGAGAAACCACGCGCGGGTCGGGCGTCTCTTGCCTTTTTTCTCGGCATACTGCGCGCGCAGGCAGTTCTCGAGCTCGGGCCGAAGCGACTCGAACACGGCGGGATCTCCCTGGAAATTCGCGAGCGCCGAGCCTTTCAAAGTATGAATGCCGTCGATCGCATCCTCGAGCGTGGTCCGCAGTTCACGCGAAGGATTTCCGCGAATCACCGCCGCGAGATAAGCCGACGGCCCGGGCGCGATCCAAACCTGGAGCTCACCGATGCGGAACTCTTCGAGATTCGAATCGGCGCCGGTCTGAAAAGAGTCGCGCGCAAAATCCTGAATCGCGCTGAGCATCCCCGCGACCATGTCGGAATCGCGACTGAGCGCGGGATCGGCGGAGGCGTGGAGCAACGCCAGACTCGTCTCGCGATGGATGAGAAAAACCTGCTCCACGCGATAGACCAGGCTCCGCAGCATCACCACTTCGGCGAAGCTTTTGCCGGTGCGGAGCGCCTCGAAGCGCCACTTCAAACCGCGCCACGAAAAGGTGTGCTCGAGCGATTGATTCAGCGACTGAAGCAACCGCCGCATGCTCTCGGCGAGCGAGCGCCGGACGATCGGCCCGATAATCGGATGGAGCGCGTTGACGAAAGTTTCCGGGCGCCGCTCGATCGATTCCTGCACGGAAGATTCGACCGCGGGCCGGAGCGCGCCGGCGAGTTCGCCGCCGCGTTCACGGCTCATTTTTATCGCCGCGGGCAGGACGGCGGCGATGTCCTGCGAGCGCCGCTCCTTGTCGGTAATCTGCTCGCGCAGCTCCGCGAGTTCCTTACGCTCCGAGCTGAGCAAGAGGCGGCGGAGTTCCTCGAACTCCTCCACCGCGTCACGAGACGATCCGCGCATCCTCGCTCGGTCGTTAGGCGCTGGGGACGTGAAACTGGTTCTTTAGGCGCAGCGCGACTTCGCTCAACATCTCGGCGAGCGATTCGCGGCCGGTCATGGCGTTGCGGATTTTCTCCGCCTCCTGGTCCAGGCCGGCTTTCATCTGGTCGTGCTTGTCTTTGATCTCGGCGTTGAGCGCCTTCGATTGTTCGAGCAGTTGTTCGCGGAGCGTGTGTAGCTCCCGCGCGGTCTGGTCGTCGAGGCCCTTGATTTTTCCCTCGAGCGCGCGCGCCGTGTTCGCGAGGTCCTGCGCGAGTTTTTCGATCGCGCTGACGCGATCGGATTGCTCGACGTTGAGGCGGTTGGTCAGCGCCTGGACTTCGGCCTTAAGAAAAGTCTCGAGACCTTCGATGCGCCGCTGCACTTCGCCGCGGGCCTCGGCTGCTTCCCGGCCCAGGCGTTCATCGAGCCGCTGGAAACGACCGTCGTAATCGCGCATCTGCGTGCCGAAAAGAATATCGCGGATCCGATCGACCTTGCCGGCTTCCTCCCCTTCTTCGGGGCGGTTGTCGGGATTGAAGTTCACCCGGATCGCCGGGTCGGGTGTTTGTTCAGGATTCATAATTCGGCAGGCTTTCCCCAACTCGCGCGGTTATACCACCGCGCTTCCGCACGAAGCAAGCCTGATTAAATCGGACGGCGCCGAGGCGATTGTAGGGCGACCGCTTCGGTTGCCCCGGTTCATTAATCGAGGCAGGCGAAGCGCCCGCCCGGACAATGGCTGGGACGTGCTGGAGGGACGACCGCCGTGTCGTCCGTGTCTGGCTGGCGTTCCCGGCTGGCCGACGGAACGCGGACGGGACAGTGCCCGTCCCTCCACGCGCGTCGCTCGGCGCATGTGGCGGCTGTGATATGTTCGCGAACATGTCCGGCCTCCAGCTCCACACCAGCAACCGCCTCGAGCACCTGCTGGCGGACCTGGCGGCGCTCGTCCGGCAACCGGCGGGTGGAATTTTCGACCCGGAAATTGTGGTCGTGCAGAGCTCAGGAATGGGCCGCTGGATCACGCTGCGGCTCGCGGAAGCGCTGGGAATTTGTGCAAATGTCGAGTTCGTTTTCCCGCAGCGTTTCGTCGCCGGGCTGTTGGATAATGCGCTACCCGACCAGGCCGACGCGCGCTTCTATGCCCGGGAAAATCTTACCTGGCGGGTCGTGCATCTGCTTCCGAAGCTGGTGAGCCGCGAGGAGTTTGCCGACCTTCGGCGCTATCTCGAACAGCCCCGTCCGGAGCTCCGCCTTTTCCAGCTCGCGGAGAAGATTGCGAGCTCATTCGATCAGTATATCGCGTTCCGGCCGAAGATGATTCTGGCCTGGGAAAGCGGCGAGGAGACGCATTGGCAGGCGGTGCTTTGGCGGGAGGTGGTCGGCTCAGCAAAAGGGCTGCATCCGCCGGCGCTGGCGCGGGAATTTTCGAAGTCGTTAGGCAAAAACGTGAAGATGCTGCCGTCGCGGGTTTCGCTTTTCGGCATCTCGACTTTGCCGACGTTTTATCTCGAGCTTTTCCAAGACCTCGCGCGCGCGACCGACGTGCATCTTTTCGTGATGCGGCCGACCTCGCATTGGTGGGGCGACATTCGTTCCGAGCGGGAAGAAAGCCGTGCCCGACGCAAGACCTCGCCGAGCGCGCAGCTCGAGATGCAGTTCGAGCGCGGCAATCCCCTGCTCGCGTCCTACGGCAAACTTGGCCGGCAATTTCTCGAGACCGTGACCGACCTCGAGCCTGCGGAGGAGATCGAAAACTTCGAGCCGCCGCCTCACGACAGCGTCCTCACGCAGATCCAGCGCGACATTTTCGAGCTTCACAATCCGCTCGGCGACACGCCGCGGCCGGTCGCGCCGGACGATCATTCACTCCAGTTCCACTCCTGCCACAGCCCGATGCGTGAGATGGAAGTGCTGCACGATCAGTTGCTCGCGCTCTTCGAGCAGAATTCCGCGCTCAAGCCGCACGACATCGTGGTGAGGGCGCCGGACATCGGGGTTTACGCGCCTTTTATTGGCGCGGTTTTCGACACCGCGCCGGAGCCGTTGCGGATCCCGTTCACGATCGCCGATCGCGGCGCGCGCGCGGAGAACGGCGTGATCGACACCTTCATGAGCATCCTCGAGATGGCCGGCAGTCGCTTCACTGCCAGCAGCGTTCTCGCCGTGCTCGAGTCGAGCGCGCTTCGGCGGCGCTTCGAGATCGCCGATTCCGATTTGGAAACCATCCGAACCTGGATCGCCGAAACGGGAATCCGCTGGGGCATCGACGCCGAGCACCGCGCAGCGTTCGGCTTGCCTGCGTTTGCGGAAAACAGCTGGCGCGCCGGGCTGGATCGGTTGCTCCTCGGTTACGCCGCGCCGGCGCGGGGGGAGAAACTTTTCGAGGGCATTCTCGCCTATGACAACATCGAGGGAAGCCTCGCGGAAACGCTCGGGCGTTTTGTGGAATTCAGCGAAGCGCTCTTCGCCGCTGCGGGCACGCTGGACCATCCGCGGCCGCTCTTTGATTGGCAGGAAACGCTCCGCCAGATCGCGCAGCGTTTCTTTTCCTCGGAGGACGAACGCGAGCCGGAACTGCGACAGCTGCGCCGGGTCATCGACTCGTTAGGCGAGACCGCGGAGCTCTCCGGTTTCACCGACGCGGTCCCGCTCGACGTGCTCCTCGCGCATCTCACGCAGGCGCTCGCAAACGCCGACAGCGGGGCCCGGTTTCTCGACGGGCGCGTCACCTTCTGCGCGCTCAAGCCGATGCGAACGGTGCCGTTCCGCGTCGTCTGTCTCATCGGGATGAACGACACCGCGTATCCGCGCCACACCCGCGCGCCCGGTTTCGATTTGATCGCGCAAAATCCGCGCCCCGGCGATCGCTCCACGAGTGACGACGATCGCTACCTGTTTCTCGAGGCGCTGCTCTCGGCGCGGGAGACCTTTTACGTCAGCTACGTCGGCCAATCGATCCGCGATAACAGCGCCATCCCGCCGAGCGTGCTCGTGAGCGAGTTGCTCGATTATGCCGGGGAAAGTTTCGCGTTCGCGGAGCCGGCGCCACTCGTTAGGCGACATCGGCTGCAGCCGTTCAGCGCTGATTATTTCCATCCTGGCGGCGGGCTCTTCAGCTACTCGCAGGAGAACTGCGCAGCCGGTGTCGCCGCCGCAGGCGAACGCGAAACACCGCCAGTTTTTATCCAGTCACCGCTCGGGGAACCGGAACCGGAATTGCGCCAGCTCGACGCCGAAACGTTGATCAGGTTCTTCGGAAACCCGGCGAAGTTTTTCGCGCAACAGCGGCTGGACCTTCGGACCCCGCGGGAGGAAAACGCGCTCGAGGATTTCGAGCCGCTCGAGATCGATGGGCTCGACAAATACATCCTGCAGCAGGATCTGCTGCAACGCGCCCTGGCCGACGAAGACTTCGACCAGCTGCTCCCTGTGATCCGCGCGGACGGCGAACTCCCGCCCGGTCACGCCGGCGAATCGCGATTGCGGCAAATGATCGACGCGGCGGAAAAGTTTGGCGGACTCGTCCGGCAACATCTCGGCAGCGGACGGGCCGAGGCGCGCGACGTTCAGCTAGAAATTGAAGGGTTCAGGCTCCGGGCGCGGTTCGACAAGATTTACGACGGCCGACTCGTGCATTACCGCCAGACGACGTGCAAGCCGAAGGATCTGTTCACGGCGTGGATCTATCATCTCGTCGCAAATTGCGAAGCCGAGACGCCGTCGATCCTGATCACGGCGGATAAATATGGGAAACCCGTGGAGCACCATTTCGCGCCGGTGGAACCGGCGTTTGCACAGGATCGGTTGCAGGAGTTGCTCGACCTGTATTGGCGCGGACTGCGCGAACCGCTGCCGTTTTATCCGAAGAGCTCGCTCGCCTTCGCCGAGGCCTCTTTGAACGATAAGGACGCTCTGGCGGCGGCACGAAAGATTTGGGAGCGGATTCATTACGATAAAAACGACGGCGGCGTGCCGGCGGAGTCGGAAGAGCCCTATCTCGCGCTCGCTTTCCGGAATGTCGCTGAGCCGCTCGGCGAGAATTTCCAGGAAACCACCCGCGCCATTTTCCTGCCGATCCTCCAGGCGATGCAGTCATGAGCGAGCGGTTCGATTTGCCCAACACGGAGATCGGCAAAGGCACGATGCTGATCGAGGCCAGCGCCGGGACCGGCAAAACTTTCACCATTTCCGTGCTCGTCCTCCGACTGCTCCTGGAACGGCCGGAGCTCACGATCGACCGGATCCTAGTCACCACTTTCACCGAGCTCGCCACCGCGGAGCTGCGCGGGCGCATCCGCGAGAAGCTGCGCCTAACGATCGCCGCTTTTCGCTCCGGCCACTCGGACGACAAGGTGCTCGAGGATCTGCGCGCGAAGCACGCGCGCGACTCGGGTGCGGTGCAGCGGCTCGAGGATGCGCTCAATAATTTCGACGAAGCACCGATCTTCACCATCCACGGTTTCTGTCAGCGCGTGCTCGCGGAGCGGGCCTTCGAAAGCGGCACCCTCTTCGACGCCGAGCTGGTCACGAACCAGTCCGAGTTGTTGAACGAAATCGTCTTCGATTTCTGGCGCAAGCATTTCTACGAAGGCGAGCGCTTTGCCGCGCTCCTCGCGTTGAAGAACAAAATCACGCCGACAAAATTATTTGGTTTGCTCGAGGAACTCACGAGCAATCCCACGCTGCGCGTGCTCCCGGAAGCGAACCGTCCACTGAGCGAAATTGCGGCTGACTTACACGAGTTGCTCGAGCAACTCCGAGGAGCGTGGAAGGACGAGGAAGAGGGTGTGCGGCAACTCTTCGCCGACACGAAGTGGATCGGGCGCAACCGGGTCCACGCCGACCTTGTGCGGATGAGCGGGTGGCTCGACGATTTCGCCACCTGCCTGAGTGAAAAGGGCGGAACGGTCGAGCAATTGGTCTGCCTCTCCAAGCTAAGCAAGCGGGCGGTGCACAGCGCCACGCTGGCGCGTCATCCAAAGCCTGAACGACGCATTTTCGATCTGTGCGAAAGCCTGCTTGAAATCGATGCGGAGTTTTCGGTCGCGGTGCTCGTGGATTTTTTCGCCTACGCGCGCACGGAGCTGGCGGCACGGAAGCAACGGCAAAACATTCTCTCCTTTAACGACCTCCTCACCCGCCTCGACGATGCGCTCGCGGCACCGGGCGGGGCGGAGCTGGCGCGCTCGATTCGCGAAAAATATCAGGCGGCCTTAATCGACGAATTCCAGGATACCGATCCGGTGCAGTACCAGATTTTCTCGCGCATCTACGCTGGGAGCGACGCGCCGGTCGCGTATATCGGCGATCCGAAACAGGCGATCTACTCCTTCCGCGGTGCCGATGTTTTTACCTACATGCGAGCGGCTGCGGCAGCGGACCGGAAGTTCACGCTCGCCACCAACTGGCGTTCGGAAAGCCGGCTCGTCGAGGCAGTGAACACGATCTTCGATCATCCGAAGCCGTTTCTGCTCGACGAGATCGTTTTCGAAAAAGTCACCGCGAACGCGCAGGCCGACGACCAGCCGCTTCGTGTCCGTGGAAAAAAAGAACCGCCGTTTCAATTTTGGACGGCGGAAGAAGTTGCTGACCTGCCCGCGCGCGTCGCTTCCGAGATCGTTAGGCTGATCGGAAGCGAGGCGACGATTGGCGGCACGCCGCTCGCGCCGGGTCAGTTCGCGGTGCTCACGAGCACGAACCAACAGGCAACCGAGATGCAGATCGCGCTGCGCGATCGCCGCGTGCCCAGCGTGCTCTACAGCAGCGCGAATATCTTCACAACGCACGAAGCCGATGAGCTGCGCGACATCCTCGCTGCCGTGGTGCAGCCGACCTACGAGAAGGTCGTGCGCGCCGCGCTCTGCACCGACGCGCTCGGCCAGACCGGCAACGACCTCGATCGTTTCATGAACGATGAGAAGGCTTGGGAAACGCAGACGCTGCGTTTCCAGAAGGATCACGAGATCTGGCGTGAGCGCGGGTTCGTCCAGATGCTGCGGCATCTCTCCGCCGTGCACGGTGTGCGCCAGCGGCTGCTTGGGTTTCCCGACGGCGAGCGCCGCCTGACGAACTTCCTGCATCTCGCGGAACTGCTGCACACCGCCTGCATGGAGCAGCAGCTCGGCATGAACGGTCTCGTGAAATGGCTCGCGAAACAGATGGCCGGGGGTTTCGCCGAGCGCGAAGAGCACGAGCTGCGGCTGGAGAGCGACGAGAAAGCCGTGCGCATCATCACGGTGCACAAGAGCAAGGGCCTGGAATACGACGTCGTGTTTTGTCCGTTTGTCGCGCACACGATGAGGGCGCCGAAAGTGTATCACGACGCCTCTGCGGATGGCCGGCTGACGCTCAATGTCGCCGATCCGAAGGCGGAGGAGCCACAGCGCGAAAAGGAAGCTCGCGCCGAACGCCTCCGGCAATTCTACGTCGCGCTGACCCGCGCGCGGCATCGCTGCACGATGATCTGGGAGCGGAAAGAAAAGGACGACAAGTCCGCGCCCGCCTACCTCCTCGACGAGGGCGGAACGCTCTCGCCGAGGATCGAGACGAGCGCTGCCATCCACTTCGCGCTGGTTCCGGAAGCGACCGAAGAGAAATGGAAACCGGCGCACGAGGAAGCTCCGCTCGCGCTCGCCGCACGCCGATTTGCGGTGGAGATCGATCGGAGCTGGGGGAGCACGAGTTTCACGCGCTTGATCAGCGGACGTGAAGCGGAACCGCTCGACGAAGGAATGCTAGTGGAGGCGGTTGTTGAGGAAGTAGTCGAGGCGCAGGGGATTCACGCTTTCCGGCGGGGCACTACTGCTGGCACCTGTCTGCATGAGATTTTGGAGAAGGTAAATTTCGCCGATCTCTCCGACGCGCGCGAGATCGTTGCGCGGCGGCTGCTCGCCTACGGCATCGATGGGTTCGACAAGATCGTGCTCGAGAATGTGCAGCGGCTCGTGGCGCTGCCCCTTTCCGCGGGCGCGGATCGTTTCAGCCTGAGCGAAGTGCCTAACGAATCCCGGATCGCGGAACTGGAGTTCTCCTTTCCGATTCGCGGCCTAACGATCGCGAAGCTCGCCGATGCTTTCCAGCTCGCGCAGATGCCGCTGCCGATCGAACGACTCCAGTTTCAGCTCAGCAATGGCTTTCTGAGGGGCTTCATCGATCTCACTTTCGAGCATGGTGGGCGTTTCTATATTGCCGATTGGAAATCGAACTGGCTCGGCCCGACCACGGCCGCTTATCGCCCTGCGAGTATCGCGGCGGAGATGCAGCGAAATTTCTACACGCTCCAGCTCTGCCTCTACAGCGTGGCCCTTCATCGCTACCTGCGGGTGCGTTTGCCGGATTACGATTTCGACCGCCATTTCGGTGGGGCTTTTTATATTTTCCTCCGCGGACTCGATCCGGCGCAGCCGGAGAACGGCGTGCACTTCGAACGGCCGAGCCGGGAGTTTGTGGAGAAGCTGAGCGCGATTTTCGAGTCATGAACGGGGAGCCGAAATTCAGCGCGCTTGACCGGCAGTTCGGCGATTTCCTCGGACGGCTCGCCAGCAGCGGCTCCGCGGAAGTGCGCGACGCTGCGATGTTCGTAAGTCGCGCCCGCGCGCAGGGGCATGTTTGCATCGCGCTCGGGGAAATCGCCGCGCCGGGTCTGCGGAAGACGTTGCGCGCGAGCGGCGTTGTGGGAGCACCGGGAGACTTCACGCCGCTTATTCTTGAGGAGGATCGCCTCTATCTGCGGCGATATTGGGAATACGAGCAGCAACTCGCGGCCGCGATCCTCGGCCGCACGACGAAGGCAGAGGTCGACTCGTTAGGCGAAATTGCCGACCTCCAGGAGTTAGCAGCCGCTCGCGCGGTGCGGAATAACTTTACGGTCATCACCGGCGGCCCCGGCACCGGCAAGACCCAGACGGTGAAGAAGATTCTGACCCGTCTATTCGAACAACCGGGTGGTGAGAACCTGCGCATCGCGCTGGCGGCGCCCACCGGCAAAGCGGCGGCCCGGTTGACGGAATCCGTTCGGGTCGTGCGGGAAGATCTGAAGGCTACGACGATCCACCGGTTGCTCGGCTATCTCCCAGGCTCTCCCTACTTTCGACACCGTGCCGACAACCTGCTCACGGCTGATGTCGTCATCATTGACGAGGCCTCCATGGTCGATCTCGCTCTGATGGCAAAACTCTTCGCGGCTGTCCGCTCCGACGGGCGTCTCATCCTCCTCGGCGATCGCGATCAACTGGCGTCCGTCGAAGCCGGCAGCGTCCTCGCCGATATCTGTGCTGCCGCCGAGAATGCTGCGCCTAACGAACCGCTGCACGGAGTCGTGGTCGCCTTGCAGAAGAGCTATCGCTTCGCGGAGACCAGCGGAATTTTTCGAGCGAGCACGGCCATCAACGCCGGCGACGCGGATGTCGCTCTCGCCGTTCTCAAAGAAGAAATCGGCGACACGAAGCGCTGGCAGCCACTGCCCTCCGCCGCGCAACTCGCCGACGCACTGCGCGAGAAAGTGGTCGGCGCTTTTCGTCCTGCTCTCGAAACGGACGACCCTTTCGAGGCTCTGACCCGGTTCCAGCAGTTTCGGATTCTCTGCGCAGTCCGGCATGGAACCTACGGGGTAGAAAACGTGAACAGCGTCGCGGAAGAAATTCTCTCCGCTGCCGGACTATTATCGCCGAAGAAGAGCTGGTATCGCGGTCAGCCGCTGACCGTCACGCAGAACGACAACAACCTCGGACTCTTCAACGGCGACAGCGGCATCATCCTCCCCGATCCGGAGGGCGGCGGCGAACTCCGGGCGTTTTTTCTGACCGCCGAACGCAAACGCCGCCGGGTTTTTCCGTCGCGACTGCCGCCGCACGAGACGGCGTTTGCCCTCACCGTGCACAAGAGCCAGGGCTCAGAGTTCGACCGAGTCCTCGTGATCCTTCCCGACTCCGATACACCGCTTCTCACGCGCGAACTTCTCTACACCGCCGTCACCCGAGCCCGCGACGAGGTTGAAATCTGGGCCACCGAGCCCGTCCTCCGCGCGACAATTTCCCGACAGGTGACCCGCGCCTCCGGCCTGCGCACCGCGCTACGGAGGTAGCGGCAGAGAGCCGGCAATCGGGTTCGAACCGATGACCTGCTGATTACAAATCAGCTGCTCTACCAACTGAGCTATGCCGGCATTTACGAGGGAAAAATGAAGCCCATTTCGCCCTCAAAAGACCACATCTTATACGCCAATCTTATACGCTGTCGAGAAACGCACGCGTTTCGTCGACACCGCGTTGCAATTGACCGGAATGAGGGCGCGCCCTTCGGCGTCCGAGTACTTTTCCCGACTCCGCGACAGATTCGCTCCGCTGCTGGAGCGGCCAGATCTGGCGGAGGGCTCAGTATGCGTGGCGGTAATGCGCGGCGTAACGCCGCGCGGCCGTCTTGTGAACACGCCGAACGAAAGCGATTGGGAAGCAACTCCGATCCAGAACCTGACGCGATATCGCACATCGGGTACATACTTCGCACGTTTTCGAGTCGGTAAGAAACTCGTTTGGAAAAGCCTGAAGACGACCGTCTTTTCGGTCGCAAGACAGCGGCTGTCGGACATGATGCGCGAGCATCGCGCAAAGGCTCAATCGGTGACCGCGTTCGCCAACGGCAAGATGAACGTGGGCGATGCGACGGCGGTTTACCTTGAGAAGGTCAAGGCGAACGTCTCGCTGAAGCCACGTTCGAAGGATTACCGTGAGATGATGATCGACTTCATCCGGCGCTCCTGGCCGGCGCTGATGCAGACAGATGTGCGGAAGGTGACTGAGCGGGATTGCGAGAATTGGCTCCTGCGCTACCAGCAACGATACGCGCCGACCGTGGTCAACAACAGCATCGGGACGTTACGCGGAATCTTCGATGAGGCGATCAGGGCCGGCGCACGCTTCGACAATCCCGCTGCTGAGCTTTCGCGCGTGAGGGTGCGAGCGAAGCGCCTCGAGCTGCCATCACGTGAGAACTTCTTGAAGTTCGTTGAGGAGATTCGTACGGCCGGTGCGCGTCAGTCGAAGGATTGCGCAAACCTGGTGCGATTTCTCGCCTACAGCGGTGTGCGCATTGGCGAGGCCGGGTTCGTCACCTGGGCCGATGTAAATTTCAGCCGTCGCGAGCTCCACGTACGGGGCGATCCTGAGACGGCAACGAAGAACGGAGAAACGCGTCATATCCCCATGATTGACCAGTTGGACGAGATGCTGACACAGTTGCGGCAAGAGCGACCGGATGAGCCATTAAGCGCCACCGTCATGCGCGTTTTCGAATGTCAGAACAGCATGACCCACGCGGCCGAGAAGATCGGAATGAAGCGAATCACACACCACGATTTACGCCACCTATTCGCGACGATTTGTATCGAAAGCGGCGTGGATATCCCGACGGTGTCGCGCTGGCTTGGACACAAGGACGGAGGCGCGCTTTGCATGAAAACGTACGGTCATTTGCGACAGGATCATAGCTTCGCCCAGGCACGGCGCGTGAATTTCAATGTCGCGGTCTGAAAGCGATAGGAGCCGCAATAAGGCTTGCCTTGGATTTCGGCATGTCCCGTTGCGCGTCGTATTGTAGTTTCTCAGTGCGTGGATTAAGAGGATGATGCATATTTGTTCAGGATTCCTGAACATGCATGCATCTTCTTCAAAACCCGACCACGAACGACTATTCGAGATTGCGGAGAGTCAGCAGGGTTATTTCACGGCGGTCGAGGCGATCAATAGTGGATTTGCCCGAAGCACTCACAGCTACCATGTCCAAAGCGGCAATTGGATCCGTGAGCATCGCGGCATCTATCGGCTGACGCGATTTCCGCTGAGCGACGAGCGCCAGCTCATTCTCTGGTGGCTTTGGTCTCGCGACCGTGGCGGAGTCTCGCAGGGGGTCTATTCGCACCTCACCGCGCTTAGCATTAAGGAGCTGTCTGACGCGAATCCAGCGAAGCTTCACATGATCGTGCCGCCGGAGTTTCGGCGAAGCGGCGAACAGCCGCCAATCCTCGCGCTTCATAAAGCTCGGCTAGCCCCCGCCGAAATTCTGCACGAACGCGGCTTCGACATTACCACTCCGACGCGAGCCATCCTCGATGCTGTGGCCTCCGGCGACGCAAGTCGTGAGATGATTCGGCAAGCCCTCGCAGCAGGGAAAAGCCGCGGACTGATCACCCGGACAGACATCGCGGCAGCTCTCGATAAACCCGGTCTCGACCAGTGGCTGCGCGATACCCTTCAAGCCGCTTGAAAGTTCGCAGCTACAACACCGCCACTGCGTTCCGCCGGGCGCTTGAAGATCGCTTGGCATCCGTCGCACGGGAGGAGCATGTGGACCTGCAAAGAATTCGTCGTTAGGTCGCATTTGATCGTCTCCTCGCGCGCCTTTTCGCCGAGGGTAATCCACCTTGGATTCTGAAAGGCGCTTACGCGCTGGAATTGAAATTCCGTGCGGCACGCACGACGAAAGATATTGATCTGGGCCTCGCATGCCCGCCTGTGACGGAAGAGACGAGGCCTTTGGCCGAGACTCTTCTGAAAATCATGCAGACCGCCGCGGCGGACGATCTCGGCGATTTCTTCACTTTTCTGATCGGAGAGTCAATAATGGACTTGGATGCTGCCCCTTACGGTGGTTCGCGCTATCCAGTGGATTCGCTTCTCGCCGGCCGCATCTTCGCGAGATTTCATCTGGACGTTGGTGTCGGCGATTCCCAACAGGAGCCGCCAGAGATCGTCGCACCACGCGACTGGCTCGGCTTCGCGGGCATCTCTGCGCCTTCGATTCCCTCGATCGCGCGGGAGGAGCACTTTGCGCAGAAACTACACGCCTACACACTTCCTCGTGAGGGGCAGCCAAATTCGCGGGTCAAAGATCTGATTGATCTCGTGCTTCTCATCGACACCGGTAGCCTCGATTCCAATCGGCTGCGAAATGCAGTTCGAATCACATTTGAATGCCGCGCGACGCATGAGTTGCCAACCAGCCTCGTTTCACCGCCAGAATTTTGGGGACCGATGTTTGCGCGGCTCGCGGAGGAATGCGGAATCAGCCCAGATATCGAGGCGCAGTTCAAAAAGGTCGGAGCGTACTTCGACAGGCATGTCGCCCATTGAATTCCCTGATCAATGCGCAAAAAACTCAGTCCTTCAGAAGGCGCAAAAGTTCTGACCGTGGCACGAGCAGCTTTCCGCGGAGCGCACGGCAAGCGCGCAGTTTACCGCGCTGAATGAGGCGATAGACGCTGGAGTAATCCACGCCGAGCAGATCGGCTGACTCTTGCACTGAATAAGCGAGACGCTCTGTTTCGCTCGTGGCGGTCTGCGGCTGCAACGCAATAGCGACGGTTTCCATAACTGACAGGACCGTACAAGCCTCTCGACGGTCCGGCGCTCCCACCGCGGAGCAAATTTACTGATGCTGATACGAGCGAAAGAAACGCGGTTCCGGCGAACGAGTCAGGCGCGCTACAAATCTCCCGGTTGCATAGCCGAGGACAACAAACGCAGCCAGGCCCAAAGCCACGAGGATCGCACCGTCGGAATTTGTCTTTGGCAAACGAGAGCTGCCCATGACAGCCAGCCCTATGACAAGGGCGACAAAGGCGAATATTCCGCCAATTCTTGAGCGCTCCTTACGCGTCGATGGGCCGAAGAACACCTTTTCGACCGCCGCTCGATTGTCCATGAGCATGACCTTTGGTGTCATGCGCCGCTTCAACTTCACTAAGGACTCCCGCGTCAGCTTCGAGACCGCCGAAACAAAAGTCGGCTAACGCATGGGGACTGAAATGCGCTACAAAAATAATGTCGGACCCCAGGTCCGGCGCCGCCGTTATGCGCTGGACTGGTCGCAATCCGACTTCGCTACGAAACTGCAGATCGCCGGTTTGGACATCAGCCGCAGCGGCGTCTCCAAAATCGAAGCCCGTCTTTCCTACGTCGATGACAAGACGCTGCTATATCTCGCGGAGGTGCTGAGAGTGCCGGTGCAGGAACTGTTTCCACCGAGAACGCCCGGCAATCGGATCTACGATTTCATGGAAAAACTGGAGACGACGCGGTTTTGATTTCGATTCTTCCCCCAGCTTTTCCTACCGCTCCGCGCGACATTCCTATACGCGATTCCTATACGCGAACTCGAAAAGGGGGCAAAAGAAAGCCAATCAGAGCAAAAGCTCAATTTCGAGTTTTTTTTGTAAACGGCTGTTTTGCAATGACAGCCAACGATAGCTAAAGCCGGCTAGGAGACTCGAGCTCCTGAATTATTGATTACAAATCAGCTGCTCTACCAACTGAGCTATGCCGGCATTTACGAGGGGAAAATCTCTCTTTCGCTGACTTCTTCAAATCATTTGTATACATCTGTATACGGGACGTCGATTGACCCATCTCGGAGCGGTTGTCCGGCGCGGGAATCTGCGCAACGGCGCCCCGCCCCCGGAGAAGAATGAACGGTGGTCATACGCTTTTGTCGTCCAATTGATGATCACGAGGTGCCGAGGAATTTCTCCAATGCCGCGCGATCACCTTTGACGGCCAGAAGATAAGCCTGCCCGTCTTCCGTCCACGTCGCTGTCATCCAGCCTTCTTCCGTCGCGAAAACCGGCGCAGAAGCGCGCCCGCCCGTCCGGACGGTTTTCGGATTGGTGACGAACAAATGGGCGAGGTTGTCGCCGCCGATCTTAAAGCAAATAAGCGACACGTCTTCACCGCGGAACCGCAGCACACGACAGCCGATCGGCTCGTACTTCTGCAGTCTTTTCGGCACGGTGAATTGTGCCGGTGCATTCGCTTGCGCGAGGAAGTCCTTCAGCCGCCCCAGGTCGGAAGATTCCAATTCGAGATTCGGCGGCACTTTGATGAAGCTGACCATCTCGTCGCGATAATCTGCGGTCGAAACGGCGGGCTGGAAGGGTCCACGCCACGAACTGAAAAGAGCCGCCAAAGCGACAATTAATGCCGCGGCGGCCAGCACCGCGCGGCTCCACCTCGGACGGATCACCCGCGGCTGTGTCACCCGTGCAGATAGGATCTGCGCCTTCAGACCAGCGGGCACCTCCACTGCGGCCAGCTTCGACGCGATGATGCGATCCAGCTCTTGTTCCTCGCGCCACCATCGCGCCAGTTCGGGATCTGATTCCGCCTGACGCAATGCTTCCTGCAGGCGCGCTTCGTCCACGTCAGGCTCGCCCGCGCGGTGCAGGCTCAGGATGGAACGCGCTTCCCGGCTATCCATTGGCTTCTTCCCTTCCCATTTCCACGATCTTTCGACTCTCCAGCGCGGCCGCATCGCTCAGGCGTTCGCGCAGTTCGGCTTTCCCGCGTGAGATGCGCGACATCACGGTGCCGATCGGAATGGTGAGGATTTCCGCGATCTCTCGATATGAATGTTGCTGCATGTAGAACAAGGTGACCGGCGCGCGATAGCGGTCATCCAGCGCGAGCAAAACTTTCTGCACGATCGCTGCATCGAGCGCGTCGACGACGGACGGCGCGACATCCATGGGGGCGATAAAATCCAACGCCTCCTCCGCTTGGATAAAGCGCTCGGCGTGCCGCTTCTTCGCGAGAAAATCGCGGTAGAGGGTGGTGAAGAGCCACGTCTTCACTTTAGTGCTGTCTCGGAGTTGATGACCCTTCGTCGCCCAAGTGAAGAAGGTCTGCTGAACGAGGTCGCGGGCGTCCGTCTGGTTGCGGCTGAGCGAAAGTCCAAAGCGGTAAAGCGGCACATAAAATTCTTCCACCAACTGCTCGGAATCGATTTTCGCCACGGGGACATAAACTACGACGCCTCGCGCTGGATACGAGTGAAATAGACCTCTACCAATCGCCTTCATCGCGAGCTTAATTGAGAGATGGCGCGCTGCTCTTATTTCCTTTCGTTTTGAATAATGCGCGGCCCGCCCGCTCTTAGACGCAGGACAATCCGAGTGTGTTTGCGCTCTCCCTTGCCGCTGCTCTGGGCAGCCCGGTTGTGATCGCCTTCATGGGACCTCGAAAGCAAGCCCACAAAAACCCATCTGCTCGAGCTTTACACCTCGGAAGGATGCAGCAGTTGTCCGCCCGTGGAAGTTAGCGCCGCGGCGCCGGTGCCTACAGTGAAGGGGACGCCAGCATGTTGATTTCCGTTATCGGACTGATCAGTCGCTTTGCTCGTTAGGCGGAAAAGCGGGTCGCGCGTAAAAGCTGAAGGTGGTCGCGCGAGTCTTGCCGGTGTTGGTAAATCGATGCGGCGTTTTCGCAGGGACGAGCACGACATCTCCATCCGCAAGCAAGGCTTTTCCTCATCGATCTCCGCCGTCAGCTCACAGTCGAGAAGAATAAGAGTCTGGTCGCTATCCTTATGGACGTTCGGTTTTTCGCTGCTGGATTCGCCTTGCTCAAATGTCAGCAACCGGTCTGGCTGCGCTCCGTAATTTCGAGAATGCGAAACCGCCCCCGGCTACAACGAGCGGCTCGGCGTCGCAACAGGTGGTTACTCCTTACTGAGGAGTCGCTTTTTTACCGTGGTTTCCACCGGCACATCGCCGAATTTTTCTGCCATCACGGCATCGAATTCCTGCTCCGCCTGGAACCATTCTGCGAGCGCCGAATCATTCGATAATACGGCTAGCGCTTCGCGAAAAAAGGGATCATCTTCGTCGCTGGTCCCGCGACGAAAAGATTGCAGGATCATTTTGGCCGCGACCTTATCCACTCGATCCGCCTTTCGCCGCGCCCACGGGTGGCTTTAAGGCGAATGGCTTTTGCGTGCGTCGCATTTCCAATCGCTGACGCATTTCGATTTTTGCGTCCGCGAGGCGCGCCAGAACAACTTCCGCAGGGAGCCCGAGGACTCCCGCGATTTCCAAATAACTCAGCCGTTCGAAGTAGAATAAACTCAAGACCAGCCGGCGGTCGAGGGGCATACCGTGCAGTGTTTCCAGGACGACGTCTGGATTCAACGTGGCCACGTCGACCGCGCCAATCGATGCGTGCGTTTCTGAACATGTCGCGACCGGCGAATCGTCGCTTCCATTCCACTCGCGCCGGAGCGCAGCGAGCAGCCATTGTTTATCAATTGCACCATCGGCGCCATTCGCCTTCGCCTCGCGGGCTTGCCCGAAGACCGATTCGGTCAGGTGATTCGCGCTCTCGTGCGCGAGGCTCAAACAAAACGCAAAGCGGTAAGCGGTCGCAAAATTTTCTTCAACGAAATCGCCGAAGCTGGTGCTGCCGCACGGCGCGCTTTTGAATAATTTTGAATGTTCCATTCGGTTCCCGGCTCCAAAGAGGAGAACAGCATTGGAACCGGAGCCCCGCCGAACGGGCGAGGGCAGAAGAAATGGCGTCCTGATCGTGACTACCTAGACCTTTCGCGCGTGCGACCAAGGATGGCTGTATTAATTGCGTCTTGCCACGGGAATAAAACCTATTTCGCCCACTCTCAACTTCGCCAGTGCAAGACTTATGAAAGATCAACCGGAAGTCGTGGTCATCACGGGGCGTCCGGCGTGCGACCGTGCGCGAGTTTGCGGAACGCGGCGCGCATATCTGCTCGATAGCACGCGAGCGCGATGGACCGGAAGCCGCGCGGCGGGAAGTCGAAGTCGCTGGCGGGCGCGCGCTTGTGCTTTCGCTCGATGTCGCCGACGCCGCGGCGGTAGAGACGGCGGAATTTGGCGCGATCGATGTCTGGGTGAACAACGCCATGGTCAGCGTGTTTTCGCCGGTCAAGGAATGACCGCGGAGGAATTCCGGCGTGTGACCGAAGTTACTTATCTCGGTGTGGCCCATGGAACGCTCGCCGCCTTGAAACGCATGCTGCCGCGCGATCGAGGTACGAGTGTGCAGGTCGGTTCTGCTCTCATATCGCAGCATCCCATTGCAGGCCGCCTATTACGCGGCCAAGCACGCCAAGCGCGGTTTCACCGATTCATTGCGAGGCCATCTACTGGGCTGCGCATCAAAGGCGCCGTGAAGTCTTTGTCGGGCTGCAGACGACGAAAGCGATTCTCGGGAATAAAATCATCCCCGGATTACTCGACCATTGTCTGGCCAATGCCGCGTACGACGAGCAGCAAGCGGACGAGCCCGAAGATCCAGAACGGCCACACAACTTAATGGAACCACTCCCCGGCGATCACGGTGCGCATGGCACCTTTGACAAGCGAGCGTCCGCCTCGTGTCCCGCATTTTGGGCGGTCAAGCATCGTTCGGCGCTCGGCACGGTGGCCGACGGTGTGCTCGCCGTCGCTTTCACGGCGGCCCTGAATGCCCGCGCGCGGCGCTCGGATCAGCAAATTCGTTTGCTGACTCCACTTCATTTTCGAGAGTTGGTTAAGACTGCCGCGCGGATGCGCGACAGAAAAGAAAGGTAGTTCATGAATATACGTCCCCATTTGCAGTTTCTGGCCGCGGCCGGTGTCATCTGCGCGCTCGCGTTGGCCACCGCTGGCTTTGGTGAATCGGAGAAGGCGCAGAGGGCCGATCACGCGCCATCCGACGGCCCCGGCATTACGAAGAATCCCAACCCGCAGGAGCTCGGCGACGCCGCGGCGGGGAAGGTTGTTTTTCGATTCGAGACGTTCGGCAACGAAGCTTTCTGGTTTAATGCAATGCGGATGCAGCAAGGCATGACCGAAAAGAAAGTAACTCCAAAGAAAATGCTGGAGATAGGTTTACAATTCGACATGGAAGCCGTT
Source organism: Chthoniobacterales bacterium (assembly GCA_038234295.1). Lineage (GTDB taxonomy): Bacteria > Verrucomicrobiota > Verrucomicrobiia > Chthoniobacterales > UBA10450 > Palsa-1392. The sequence goes on along the minus strand of JBBSUP010000001.1, from coordinate 2,410 downwards.
GACCCGGAATTAAGAAAAGCGCTCGAAGCAGAGTTCAAAACTGACCTTTCAATGCAAAGCGCTCCACTTCTGAATGACCCTAAGACGACAGCAATGCTCATCAATGCAAACGCTGTCATTGGGATAGTGCCAAAAGACAGCAACAAAGATGGCAAAATAAATATCATGAAGGGCGATATGGTCGGCGTAAGCTGCGCTATATGCCATACCGTTACTGATAAATATGCTTTCAATATGCCTAATGGCGGCACTGCCGGGCGCCGTATTGACGGCTTGGCTCCTCTTACATTAAACATGGGCAAGCTGCTTGCTACGGCACAAAATTCGAGAACCTTTTATGTGAATATGCAGCTAAACAATAAGGGTAAAACTATTGGGCGAGCTGAAAAAGGAATTAATGCCGACTCTACGGAAGCAGAAGTAGATGCTTATTTGGAAAACCCCGCTAATTACCCGGTAGGTACTTTCGATGAAACCCACGATGGCATCGGCAACTCGGTTAAAAATGTTCCGCTTTTTCGCCAGGACCTTGCAGCTCCTTACGGCAGCTCCGGACAAAATGCGTTGTTTGAAAACATCAGCAATTCTTCCTACACATCTAATTTGGATATGACCACCCTAGCTACGCCAGAAGGGCGTGAACTCCTGTTTCAAAGAGCAGGCCAGGCAGGAATAAAAATTCATGAAGATTATAAAAAGATTCTCGCAGAGACGGGGGTAACTGGCTATCCGTATGTGCAGGCAACCATGATGGGAAAACCCGGGGAGCAACATAACGCAGTGGGCCGGCGTGTGGACGATCAAAAGCTCAGGGATATGACAGCTTACTGTTTTTCTTTACAGGCGCCCCCAGGAGCAAAGGTTAATAAGGAAATGGCGGCACGCGGACGCACATTGTTTCGGCAAAACTGCACCAGTTGTCATAACGTTGATCAAAGCAAGCCGGTTAATGCCAAACTCATTGATCTCAAAACAATGTGGCCTGGTTATTCACCGGAGACCGCCGGTATGCGTGGCGATCCAAAGCAAAGCCCCATCATCAACTCACCCGGTAACTACGATGATAAAATGGTTGTGATAGATGCGAGCGATCATGGCGAGCCACGCGGGGTTGCTCTACCTCTTCTGCTGGACCTTGATCGTACAACCCTCTTTCTGCATGACGCGTCCGTGACGAGTCTCGATCAGTTATTGAATCCCGAGCGAGGACGAATGGCGCCGCATCCATTCTACTTCAGCGCCGCGGATCAGCGGAGCGACATGGTCGCATTTCTGCGCAGCCTCGATACAGGAGAATAGAGCGGAGTCAGTCTCTCATGCCGTCTGACACACGATAATCGAATCGAGCAACCAGACAGGAATGACGGCGATCACTCTGACAGAAAATACTCAGCAACGAACTGCGGAACGACTCGGGGAATTTCCTCGAAGAACGCCGCGGTGCGATTTCGCTGTCTCTGACTGCGTTCGGCTGCATGGGCCTGAACGCGCTATACCAAACTGGAATCATCCGACGTCTGCCGGACTTGCCCTTGCCGTTAATGGACGCCGATAAAGTGGACGCATCCGATGAAGCGTACTCGCACCTGCAAATGGGTTACGCGATCATCGGCCTCGGCAGTTACGCTGTCGCCGCGGGCCTGGCCGCGATGGGTCCGAAAGATCGCGCGCAGAAACAGCCATGGATTCAAGCTCAGCTATGATCAATGGGCCAGGCACAAGGCCTTTTGCACTTGGTGTCTCATCGCGGCCGCGGCCACTTTCGCCAGCGTGCCTCTCGTTATGGGTGAGGCGGCGGAGGCCGTGCGTCACGTGAGTAAAAGACTTCGTTAGAATCTCGGATCGTTCGGCGTCGCTAGGTGATGGAACCAACCTGCGCGATAGCGGGAATAACCTCTCCTTCTTGCACTCCCACGACCATGAGCTCCGACAAAGGAAAATGGCCCGTCTAGTGGAGAGCGGAAACGTTCTGCGCGCGGTGAGCGACAAAGCCGATGCCTGATTTTTTTTGCCGGCTCTCCGATCGCCCGACGCCGCTGCCCCATTTCTGGGAGCACACCATCGGGAGCGGGCACGCCACCCTCGCCCTGCGCGCAGATTGGCAGCGGCAACTGCGGCGCTGTCACGAAGAGCTGGGCATCCGCCACGTGCGGTTTCACGGGCTCCTCTCGGACGACATGGGCACTTTCACCATCCAGCAGGACAAGCCGCTCGATTCGTTCTTTAACACCGACCAGATTTTCGATTTCCTCCTTTCCATCGGGATGAGGCCGTTCGTCGAATTGAGCTTCATGCCCGCGGCGCTCGCCTCGGGGAAGAAAACCGTCTTCCACTACGCCGGGAATGTGACGCCGCCGCGGGATTACAGGAAATGGGCGGATCTGGTGGGCCGGCTGGTTGGACATTGGGT